>NZ_QPJR01000002.1:0-520490 GCF_003337365.1 Kosakonia sp. AG348 | reverse complement strand
TGCCGCTTCAACGGCGGCTTTGCGCGGATCGACCGGTGCAGATTCAGCCGGTGACTGTCCGGCGTCCGCCTGAGGTTGCTCAGCGTTTGCGGTCGATTCTGCGGACTGGCTCTGCGCGAGCTTGCGCGCTTTGGCGCGGGCAATCGCCGCTTCAACGGCGGCTTTGTGCGGACCGACCGGTGCAGATTCAGCCGGTGACTGTCCGGCGTCCACCTGAGGTTGCTCAGCGTTTGCGGTCGATTCTGCGGACTGGCTCTGCGCGAGCTTGCGCGCTTTGGCGCGGGCTATTGCCGCTTCAACGGCGGCTTTGCGCGGATCGACCGGTGCAGATTCAGCCGGTGACTGTCCGGCGTCCACCTGTGGTTGCTCAGCGTTCGCGGTCGATTCTGCGGACTGGCTCTGCGCGAGCTTGCGCGCTTTAGCGCGGGCAATCGCTGCTTCAACGGCGGCTTTGCGCGGATCGGCTGTTTCGCCGGTAGCGGCACTGTTTTCCACCTGCTGCGCTTTTTCTGCCTGGCGGGCGCGTGCCTGCGCTTTGCGTGCTTCGCGCGCGGCAATCACTTCGCTGTTATCAGGCATGGCACCGGCCTGAATGACAACTGGCTGGGCAGCGGTCGTCTGTTTTTCGCGCACGCGCGCCAGCGCGGCATCAATCGCCTGCTGATCTTTAGCCGCAGGCTGAACCGCAGCCTGTTTATGACGCTGCTGACGGGCGATTTTTTCGCGCTCAAGACGTGCCTGGCGCGCTTCAAAGCGCGCTTTGGCTTCGGCGTTGCGTTTTTCTTCCTCGGCGATGGCGTAAATCTCCGCCTTCTCCTGGCGGAAATATTGCACCAGCGGAATATTACTTGGGCACACCCACGCGCAGGCACCACATTCGATGCAATCGGAAAGGTTATGCGCCGTCGCTTTGTCGTGCTGCTGGCCTTTGCTGAACCAGTAGAGTTGCTGCGGCAGCAAATCGGCCGGGCAGGCGTCGGCGCAGGCGCTGCAGCGAATGCAGCCTTTTTCTTCCTGCGGCTCGCCCATCTCGCTGGCGGAAGGTGCTAACAGGCAGTTGGTAATTTTTACTACCGGCACATCCAGCCACGGCAGCGTGAAGCCCATCAGCGGGCCGCCCATAATCACCAGTTGCTCAGCGGAAGGGCAGAAACCGGCGAAATCGAGCAGATGGCGCACCGGTGTTCCCAGGCGCGCCCAGACATTGCCCGGTCGGCTAACCGCTTCGCCGGTCACCGTAACAACGCGCTCCGTTAAGGGTTCGCCGTCGATCACTGCGCGTTTAACCGCATAGGCGGTACCCACGTTTTGCATCAGAATACCGATATCCGACGAACGCCCGCCGTGCGGCACCTGCTTGCCGGTGAGGATCTGCGTAAGCTGTTTGGCACCACCGGAGGGGTATTTCGTTGGGATGACTTTCAACTGAATATCGTGGCTGCCCGCCAGCACCGCACGCATCATGGAGATCGCCTGCGGTTTATTATCCTCAATACCGATAAGTACCTGACGCGGCCTAAGGATGTGCGCCAGAATCCGCACACCTTCCATAATCTGCGCCGCGCAATCCTGCATTAAGCGGTCATCAGCGGTGATGTAGGGCTCGCATTCCGCAGCGTTAATAATCAATGTTTCGATTTTATCGCCGCCGCCTTGCAATTTTGCTCCGGTCGGGAAGCCTGCGCCACCAAGGCCGGCTACGCCAAACTGGTGGATGCGCTCGATCAGTTCGTCATGGCTATGCGAACGATAATCCGCCCACCCGTCGCGCTCAATCCAGCGATCTTCGCCATCCGCTTCAATAATGATGCTCATCTCTGGCAGCGCAGAGGGGTGGGCGGTGGAGTGGGGCGCAATCGCGACCACGGTACCGGACGTCGGCGCATGAACAGGTAACATACGGCCACGGCCGCGCGTCAACGGCTGGCCGCGCAACACCTTGTCACCGACGCGTACACACAGTTCGCCTTCGGCACCAATATGCTGCTTTAACGGGAGCACAAAGCGGCTCGCCAGCGGCATTTGGCGCAGCGGCGTACCGTTTGATTGGGTTTTCATTTCAGGCGGATGAATGCCGCCGTGAAAATCCCACAGTTTCTCTTTTCGGAAAGCGGAAAATAACTTAAGCATGGTGTTCCACAGGAATATTACGCACCGGAATGGACTGCAAATCCCATTTCCAGCTATGGGTGGTCGTTTCCACAGGACGCAATTCAATGCACTGCGTCGGGCACGGATCCACGCAAAGATTACAGCCGGTGCACAGATCGCTCATCACCGTATGCATGGCGCGTGTTGCGCCGAGAATGGCGTCTACCGGACAAGCCTGAATGCACTTTGTGCAGCCAATGCAATTGTTCTCATCGATTACCGCCAGCATACGCACAGGCTCAAGCGCTGCGGCATCGCCATCAATGGGTTGCGGATCGACATTCAATAGCGCGGCGATTTTCAGCATCACGGCTTCGCCGCCGGGGGCGCAGCGGTTAATTTTTTCACCCTGCAGACCAACCGCCTCTGCATAAGGGCGGCAGCCTGGGTAGCCGCACTGCCCGCACTGGCTTTGCGGCAATAATTCATCAACGCGTTCAACAACCGGATCATCCTCAACCGCAAAACGGCGGGAGGCATAACCCAGAATGACGCCAAACAGCAGCCCCAGCACGCTCAGTGCGGCAACGGCTATGGAAATCGCACTCATATTACAGTTTCACCAGACCACTAAAGCCCATAAAGGCCAGAGACATTAAGCCCGCAGTGATTAACGCAATCGCATTGCCGCGAAAGGGGGCGGGCACATCGGCAACGGCAAGACGTTCGCGAATCGCGGCGAACAACACCATCACCAGTGAGAACCCTACGGCGGCGGCGAAGCCATACAACGCCGACTGCATGAAGTTGTGCCCAAGGTTGATATTGAGCAGGGCCACGCCGAGCACCGCGCAGTTAGTAGTGATAAGCGGCAGGAAGATACCCAGCAGGCGATAGAGCGCCGGGCTGGTTTTGCGCACCACCATTTCGGTGAACTGCACCACCACGGCGATAATCAGGATAAACGCCAGCGTGCGCAGATAGACTAAATCCAGCGGGATCAGCACCCATGTATCGATGAGCCAGGCACAGATAGACGCCATCGTCATCACGAAGGTGGTCGCCAGCCCCATGCCCATTGCGCTTTCCAGTTTTTTGGAAACGCCCATAAACGGACACAAGCCAAGAAACTTCACCAGCACGAAGTTGTTGACCAGTACCGTTCCGATAAATAGCAGCAGATAGTCTGTCATTATGTGGCCTGAAATAAAAAAAGCCGCCTATTATCGGTCAAACAGCACCGGGCGACAACAGGATAACTGTAAGGTTATTACGGGTTAACAAAGGTCCTTTTCACGCGGCTTGAGCGCTTGAAATAGGGCACCATCAACGCGGCGGCAAGCAGCGGAAAGAGTAACTGACGCAGCGCCAGTTCATCGGTGACAGGAGCGAAGGCAAAGGCTTTCACGGAGAGCAATACGCAGACCAAAAGCCAGATAATATAGTGCTTCGGCACGCTGCGGCGGCGTTTAAAAAAGGCGATAACCAGCCAGAAAGTGTAATACCAGATGGCGATCGCGAAGGCGAAAGAGACGAACCACAGTATGGTTTGTTTCAGCGGTTGTGCGCCCAGCGCCGTTACCGACTGGGGTGTCATTAAGGCGGTGGCATACAGCAATAATGCCAGCGAGGTGCTTAATAACGTGACCAGCAACCAGGCCAGAGGGCCGAGTAACCAGCCTCCGATTCTTTCTGCGGGAGTCGTTGTCATGCGTATTCCTCTGTTAAGGCATTAATGCTCTGAATGGTTTCGCCGGGCGAGGAGTATAAAGCATTACACAACGAATGCCAGCGGCGTTACTGCACGTAGCGCCATACCGAGCGCGGAACGCACCCAATGTCAAACAGGCGGCCGCCAGAAACCAGTTCAGCCCGGCGATGATCGGCTGCGCGGTACATGTTGATAATTTCACCGCTGTCGGTCAGCGTGTAGTTAAGGTGATCAAACAATTTTTCCAGACTTTCAAGCGAACTGATTTTGCGGAATTTTAATAAATAGTCCTGAACGGTCATGTCGAGGGGTGTCCATATAATAAGAAAGAGGCAGAAAATACACGCGGGCTAATTTTGTACGAATAATAAACATTATTACCCGGGCGTAAATAGCACAGGAATGGTCTGCCACTAAATTAAGAGTTTTCTTTTCAGGTGAAACCAGGCACCAGAACAGCGCCCGGCTGTGAAGATTAACGCCCTTCGTCATGGCTGGCAATAAGCATATGACGCTTAATTGCATTTTGCGCGTTTTACGGCGGCAATTATTTCTTTTGTGCCGCGACGCTCTGTTCAGGGGGCTGATAATTATCGATATGGCTGGCAAAAACCAAAAGAATGGTCGATACGCCGAGCACCACCCAGCCCATTAATTCAATAATCCGATTGAAAATTCCGGCCATACTTTTACTACTCCCTGATGTTTACTTTTGTCTGCGGCTGTCGATAAAAACCGACGCCCGGTTGCAGATTTAAGCAGATTTTTTAGGCAGAAACCAGGGCTGAGCGCGGTAAATTCATTCGTTTCGCTAATGGGTTGCTGAAGCGGTTGTCGCCACCTGGCAGATGGTGTGAAATAGACGTTCTAATAAGGAGAGACCACTCTATGAGCGATAATATCCGTGTCGGATTAATAGGTTATGGCTACGCCAGCAAAACATTTCATGCGCCGTTGATTGCCGGAACGGCGGGAATGGAACTGGCCGCGATTTCCAGCAGCGACGAAGCAAAAGTAAAAGCGGATTGGCCAGCCGTGCCGGTTGTCTCTGAGCCGAAGCATCTGTTTAACGATCCCTCGATTGACCTGATTGTCATCCCCACACCGAACGATACCCATTTCCCGCTGGCCAAAGCGGCGCTGGAAGCGGGCAAACATGTGGTGGTGGATAAACCCTTTACGGTGACACTGTCACAAGCGCGTGAGCTCGACGCGCTGGCGCGCAGCCTCGGGCGTGTGTTGTCGGTGTTCCATAACCGCCGCTGGGACAGTGACTTTCTGACGCTGAAAGCCTTGCTGGCCGACGGTGCGCTGGGCGAAGTCGCCTATTTCGAGTCGCATTTTGACCGTTTCCGCCCGCAGGTACGTAACCGCTGGCGCGAGCAAGGCGGGCCAGGCAGCGGCATCTGGTATGATTTGGCGCCGCATTTGCTCGATCAGGCGGTTAACCTTTTCGGCTTACCGGTATCGATGACGGTGGATCTGGCGCAGTTACGCCCTGGCGCGCAATCCACAGACTATTTTCACGCGGTGCTTGCCTACCCGCAGCGGCGCGTTGTGCTGCATGGCACTATGCTGGCGGCCGCAGAATCGGCCCGCTATATCGTGCATGGTTCGCGCGGCAGTTACGTGAAATATGGTCTGGATCCGCAGGAGGAGTGCCTGAAAAGTGGTGCGCGGTTGCCGCAGGCCGACTGGGGTTATGACATGCGCGACGGCGTATTAACCCGCGTTGACGGCGAAGAGCGTAAGGAAGAGAACTGGCTGACGCTACCGGGCAACTACCCGGCTTATTACGCGGCCATTCGCGACGCGCTTAACGGCGTGGGGGAAAACCCGGTTCCGGCCAGCCAGGCGATCCAGATAATGGAGCTGATTGAGCTGGGCATTGAATCTGCAAAACATCGTTCCACGCTGAGTCTGACCTGAAAATCACCGCTCACGCATTGTCGTGAGCGGTTTTCTTCTTTCTTCTTACGCCTTCGCAACACTATCGCGCAGCGCTTGTTTTTCCGCCGCGCTGAGAAAAGCCATCTCCAGCCCGTTAATCTGCGCCTGGCGAATCTGTTCGCGACTCAGCCCGGCGGCCGGGGCCGCAACCTGGTATTCATGACCAATTTCGACACCTTGCACGGCCGGGTCGTCGGTATTGATGCTCGCCAGAATGCCATGCTCAAGGAAGGTTTTCAGCGGATGGCGGGCGAGGGAGGGCACGGTACTGGTCTGAATATTCGACGTCAGACAGGATTCAATACCGATGCGTTGTTCGGCGAGAAAATCCATCAGCGCGGCATCTTCGATCGCCTTCACGCCGTGGCCAATTCGTACGGCACCGAGTTCACGAATCGCCTGCCAGATGCTTTCCGGACCGGCGGCTTCACCCGCATGAACAGTAATCTGCCAGCCCGCATCGCGCGCACGGTTAAAATGCGAAAGGAAAAGACTGCCAGGGAAACCCAGCTCATCACCGGCCAGATCCAGCGCGGTAATGCCGTCGCGGTGCGCCAGCAGCGCGTCGAGTTCCTGCAAACACGCGGCCTCGCCGAAGGTACGGCTCATAATGCCGATTAAGCGCACCTGCACATTGAAATCACGGCTCCCTTCGCGCACGCCGGCAATCACCGCTTCGACAACGCCCGCGACCGGCAGGTTATGGGTCATCGCCATATAACCTGGCGAAAAGCGCAGTTCAACGTAGTGCAACCCGTTCAGCGCCGCGTCCTGCATGTTTTCGTAAGCGACGCGGCGACAGGCATCCAGTGACGCCAGCACTTTGACACCCCAGTCGAGTTTCGCAAGGAAGCTAACCAAATCCGGTTCATTAGAGGTGACCTGAACGTGCGGACGCAGCGCTTCAAGAGTTTGTGCAGGCAGGGGCAGATTGTACTGGCGGCCAAGATCCAGAATGGTTTGTGCACGGATGTTTCCGTCGAGATGGCGATGAATATCAGTTAACGGCAGGTTGGGATCAATCATGGTCGCACTCTTATTTTAAGAAAGTGCTCGCCATTATAGAGACAAAAGGCGGTAAAAAGCTATCTTGCGCAACCCGGAGGGCGGGTTGCGCAAATCTGGTTTAATGAAGCGACGCTAATGCCGCGATTAATCCCTTCACACCTTGCTCAAGTTTCACCCGTGGGCAACCGACATTCAGGCGCACAAACCCGCGTCCTTCCGCACCGTAAGTATCGCCGCGCATGATGGCCACCTTTTGCTCCTCGATCAGCGCTTTTTGCAGTGCGGAATCATCAATCCCTAACGGGCGCAAATCTATCCATGCCAGATAGGTGGATTCCGGCACTTGCCAGTTCAGCACAGGAAAGGCGTTATTCAGACGCTCTGCCAGATAAACCAGATTGGCGCGCAGGTAAGCACGAAGCGCATCCAGCCACGGCGCGCCGTTACGGTAAGCGGCGATATGGGCGACGACCGACAGCACCGCCGGTGAGGAGAGGCCGTTGCTGTTTTTCAGCGCCTCCAGCCAGCCATTGCGCGACGACGCATCATCAATAAGCCCCCACGCGCCGGTCAGTGCGGGAATATTGAAGCTTTTCGATGCCGAACTAAACAGCGCCCACGGCCCGCGAGCGACAGCGCACCAGGGGATGTGCGGTTGGCTGCTCCAGACCATATCCATATGAATTTCATCGCTTATCACTTTCACGTTATGGCGTTCACACAGCGCCGCTATGGTTTCCAGTTCATGGCGAGTCCACACTTTGCCGGTCGGGTTTTGCGGGCTGCACAGCAGCAGGATTTTACTCTCCGGCCTTGCCAGCGCGGCGTCGAGCTGCACCATATCGCAAAACCAGCCTGCATTGTTGTGTTGTAGCGGCACGGCCAGCAACTGCCGTTGATTCCCCTGAATGGCTTTATAAAACGCGTCATACGCCGGGGTATGAACCACGATGCCATCGCCCGGCTGTGACCACTGGCGGATCATTTCGGCAATCATCCAGATAACCGACGGACCATAAACAATGCTGTCAGCATCGATCTGCGTATTAAAGCGGCTGGTCATCCAGTGCGAAATAGCCCCCAGAAACGCCTCGTTTTTCCAGCGGCTGTAACCCAGTACGCCATGCGTAAGCCGCTGTTGTAGCGCGTTAATTACGCACGGCGCGGTGGCAAAATCCATATCGGAAATGGTGAAAGGAAGCAAATCCGCGCGCCCAAAGCGATCGGCGACATAATCCCACTGCGTACACCAGGTGCCGCGGCGGTCAACCGGAGTGGAGAAATCGAAGATATCCGTGGTCATTTTATTATTCCGCCTCCACCGGGGTGCCAAACCGTTGCGCATTGATAAGCTGCGCCATTTCATCTTTTACTGACTGCACCTGCGGCCCAATCACCACCTGCAAATCATGTTCATTCACTTTGATAACGCCAATCGCGCGGTTGGCCTTGAGGGCGTCAACATTGACGTTATCCATCTCCTTGACCGAAAGGCGCAAGCGGGTAATGCAGTTATCCAGCGTTGCGACGTTATCCGCCCCGCCAAGCGCAGTAAGCAGGGCAGGAACATCATAACCGGATTTGCCCGTCACGCCCTGCGTTGCAGAGGTTGCGCTTTCCGCTACAGCGTTGTCGCGCCCCGGTGTTTTCAGGTCAAAATGGGTGATCGCGAAACGGAATAAGGCGTAGTAAACGACGAACCAGATGGCGGCCACCAGCGGCACCAGATACCACTTCGTCGCCATGCCGTGCAGCACGCCGAAGACAATGAAATCAATCACATTGCCATCCGTGTTGCCGATCGTCACGCCGAGCACTGCCATCACGGTAAAGCCCAGGCCGGTGAGCACGGCATGAATTAAATAGAGCACCGGGGCGACAAACAGGAACAGAAATTCGATCGGTTCGGTAGTGCCGCCCACCACGCAGGCAATCACGCCGGAAATCATCAACCCTTTTATTTTATGGCGGTTTTCGGGCCGTGCGCAGTGGTACATCGCCAGCGCCGCGCCGGGTAAGCCGCCCAGGAACGCGGGCATCTTGCCTTGCGAGAGAAAACGGGTCGCGCTTTCGGCGAAACCGTGCGTTTGCGGGCAGTTAAGCTGCGCCTGGAAAATGGTCAATGCACCGCTGACGCTGTGTCCACAGACCTCCATTGTTCCACCGGCTTCCGTAAAACGGATCAACGCCACCAGAATATGTTGCAGACCAAAGGGCAGCAGCAGGCGTTCGCCAGTGCCGAAAATCATCGGCCCGAAATCTCCGGCGCGATCGATAATGTGCCCCAGGCCGCTAATCGCCATGGCAAACCACGGCCAGACCAGCGGGATCGCAAGCCCTACAACGCCCATCACGACGCTGGTGACAATCGGCACCGAGCGCGTCCCGCCGAAAAAGGCCAGCGCGTCCGGCAGGCGCAGGGTGTGAAAGCGTTCATGTAAACGCCAGATAATAATCCCGGCAATCACCGCGCCGAGGATCCCGGTATCAATGGACTGGATGCCGAGCACATTCTGCACGTTATGTGCTTTGAGCAGTGATGCATCGGTAGTGGGCAATATGCCCTGCGCGGTAAGCCAGAAATTCACCGCCAGGTTCATCACCGCATAGCCGACAAAACCGGAAAAAGCCGCCACGCCTTTATCTTCACGCGCCAGTCCAAGTGGAATAGCGATGCAGAACATCACGGGCAGGAAACTGAACGCGAATGAGCCAATTTTGTTCATCCAGATAAAAATGGCCTGCAGCAGCGGATGGCCCAACACCGGCAGCAGTGTTATCACATCGCGGCTGCTCAGCGAGCTGCCAATGCCGAGCATGATGCCGCAAAAAGACAGCAGCGCGACGGGCAGCATAAAGGTTTTACCGAGCTGCTGGAAAAATGCCCACAGGTTCGCTTTTTGCGCGGTTTTCCCCGCCATAACCTCTCCTCACGAAAAAAGAATGCTCTGGCGGATGCGCAGAGCGCAGACGGTTTTATCAGTTTTTGTCGCGCAAAAAGCGCGAGCCGGTAACGGGGTTGTCGTTTTCGGATTCCGGCAAGGTGGCCCAAAAGAAAATAAAAAGCCCCTCGAAAGGGGCTGGAAAATTACTGCTGCGGTACCGCCGGAACGGGCGGTGTCGCGTCGTCCGGCTGGGCAGGCTGCAGCCCTGGCATACCAAACATCCCGACAAACTGCTCGAGCGGCATTTTTTCGCCATTCAGCGTCACCTGGCCGTTAGCATATTGCAGGCTGGTGAGGATGCTGTTGTTTTCCACGGTGGTGATGCGGAACATCTGGCCCATCGCCGCCAGGCCTTTCACCTGCTGGCTTGCCAGTTTCGCCGCGTCCTCTTGCTGATAACCTTCAAGTTTCGCCACCTGAGTCATCATTTCGGTGGCCATATCCAGCGGGATCGTCAGCTTGCTGTCGAGGGATTTCACCGTGCGGTCAACCTGATCGGCCAGCGTTTGCGGCGTGCCGGTTGCGGTTGACGGATCTTTCAGGAACAGGGACATATTAAACGACGCTTCGCCTTTGGCGTTCTTCCAGCTTAGCGGCGCAATGGTCAATACCGGCTCGCCTTTCAGCAACAGCGGAACAATACTAAGGAACGCTTCAGTGGCTTTCTGCTGGTAGAGCTCCGGGTTCTGCGCGATATCCGGTTGCGCCATTAAGGCCCGGATTTGCGCGTCGTACTGCTCGCTGGCCTGATGCCAGGCTTTGCCGTCAATCTGACCCACTTTCAGCGTCAGTTTTCCGCTGCCGAGATCCTGACCCTGCACCTTCAGGCTGTTCAGGGAGTAATCCAGTTGGCTGTTAAGGCTCTTTTTGTCGTCCGCAACGTCCGATTTGGCGGTTAAGTTCATGCCTTCGAGCAGTGCCATCTCTTTATTTTCAATAGAGATCGCGAGCTTATCGAGGCTCATCTTCTGGTTGCCGGTACGCTCATCAAAGCTGGACATTTCGCTGGAGCCGTCGGTTTTCAGGTTATTGAACGACAGCTGCACTTTCTGCCCATATTCATTTACCGTATCCACCAGGCCGCTTTCGGCTTCGCCGCTCAGCGACAACGCGTTACCTTTACTGTCCGCGCTGAAGCGGAAATGACCGCCGCTGAAGGCAACTTTGTCGCCATCTTTTTCTGAATTCAGCGGGCTCAGCACGACATCCGTGCGGGTATCGCCGCTGTAGCCAATGCGGGTGTCGGCGGAGAAGGGCGCCTGGCCTTTGGCGATATCAAACAGCCCTTTTGTCACTTCGTTATTGACCAGTTGCGTATGCACGGAAGCCATCGCAGGCGTCAGGCTAAAGGTTTTAAGCTGCGCCAGCGGGAAGGGTCCATGATCGACCGTCTCGTGCAGAACAATGGCTTGCCCCGGCTTCAGCCAGGTATTGGTGCTGCCGGCGAGCGGTTTAATGTTTAACGTTAACTGGCTGGAAAAGAGGCCGCGCTGGTAATCCTGCGCAGAGAGCTCAATATTGGCCTCCGGCGCGTTGCGCTTAATTTGTGCGTTCGCCTGGCTGACCATCTCGGCCAGACGACCTTCAAGTTGTTTGCCGGTGTACCAGGCTCCGCCCGTCCAGACGATACCGAGCGCGACGATAATCCCCGCGGCAACCCACGTTTTTTTCATAGTATTTATCCCTAAAAAAGAAACCAGGCGGTTAACTCCGCCTGGATGTCGAGTGATGTGCCTTCAAGCTTAGCAATCCTTGCTAAAAAGTTCAGTAACTTACTCTCACTTATTAAACACTCGCGCTACGCGACCGGTGCCGCTTACGCCAACAGGTGATTCGTCGGCGGCGATAAACGCCGATTCACCTGCCTTGAGCACTAATTGCTGGCTCGCTTTGCTGAGCACCGCCTCACCTTCGACGCAGAAGACAATGGCCGCGCTCTGCTGCGCCAGCTGGGTTTCGCTGGTGCTGAGATCGTGCAGCGAGAAGGCAAAGTCGTCTACCGGGATCGGGAAATCCAGCTCCGCGCCGTGCTGCGTCGGTTGCGTCAGCAGCTCATTCGCCGGTTTTGGCGTGAATTTTACGTTCGCCACCAGTTCCGGAATGTCGATGTATTTCGGCGTCAGCCCGGCGCGCAATACGTTGTCAGAGTTCGCCATCACTTCCAGCGCCACGCCTTGCAGATAGGCATGCGGCGTTTCGGCAAACAGAAACATTGCTTCGCCTGGGTTCAGTTTCACCACATTCAGCAGCAGCGGAGAGAAGAGGCCGCTGTCATCCGGGTAGAACTCGCTAATCAGGCGAATGGTCTGCCACGGTTCGCCGGAGTGATTGCCGAGCGCTGATTTCAGCACCGCCAGCGCGCGGGATTTCTCCTCGCCTTGCATATTGAGCAGTGCGGCAAACAGCTCGCTCAGGCGCTCTGCGCCCGGCGCTTGTAGGAAATGGGCGATCGCCGGGTGCGCGCCCGCCACCGGTTGCAGCAGGGAAACAATGTCGGAAAACTCGCGGAAGGCGTTCATCGCAAGGAACGGTGTCAGGGCAAACACCAGTTCCGGCTTGTGATTTGGATCTTTGTAGTTACGTTCTGCGGCGTCCAGCGGAATGCCTGCGGCGTTCTCTTTGGCAAAGCCTGTCTCGGAGTTTTTCTTGTTGGGATGCACCTGAATCGACAGCGGCTGGTCGGCGCACAGCACTTTAAACAGGAACGGTAATTCGCCAAAACGGTTAGCGACGGCGCTGCCCAGCAAACGGGTTTTGTCCTGTTCAATCACCTCACGCAGCGCACGGGTCTGGCCGCTGGCATCCTGCACCTTTGAGCTGCTCTTCGGGTGCGCGCCCATCCACAGTTCCGCCATCGGCAGATTGTCAGGATTGGCGATGCCGTAGAGATCCGTTAATGCCGTTTTACTTCCCCAGGCATAGTTCTGCACGGAGTTGATGAGTTTTTGCATTATCAAGCCCTTTCTCATTAATGAAATTATGGCGTTATTAAAGCAACAAAGCCGACGGAAGTAACCTGCGAGGGTAAAAAGTCGTACTAGTCTCAGTTTTTGTTAAAAAATTGTGTAGGATATGGCGACTCGCTTTAACACAGGCAGATGGATTGACTGCCTGAACAATAACCAGATCAGCCGTAAGTGAGAGAACAATGTCGAACAAACCCTTTTATTATCAGGATCCTTTCCCGCTCGGAAAGGATGACACCGAATACTACCTGCTAAGCCGCGACTATGTTTCTGTGGCTGAGTTTGAAGGGCAGCAGATCCTGAAAGTGGATCCGCAAGCGCTGACCCTGCTGGCGCAACACGCTTTCCACGACGCCTCATTTTTACTGCGCCCGGCGCACCAGCAGCAGGTCGCCGATATCCTTGCCGATCCCGAAGCCAGCGAAAACGACAAATATGTCGCCCTGCAATTCCTGCGCAACTCGGACATTGCCGCGAAAGGCATTCTGCCGACCTGCCAGGATACTGGCACGGCGATCATCATGGGCAAGAAAGGACAGCGCGTCTGGACCGGTGGTGGAGATGAAGCGGCGCTGGCACGCGGTGTTTACAACACCTACACCGAAGAGAACCTGCGCTATTCGCAAAACGCCCCGCTGGATATGTACAAAGAGGTGAATACCGGTACCAACCTGCCGGCGCAGATTGATCTCTACAGCGTTGATGGCGACGAGTATAAATTCCTCTGCATCGCAAAAGGCGGCGGTTCGGCGAACAAGACTTACCTGTTTCAGGAAACCAAAGCACTGATCACGCCTGCGAAGCTGAAAAACTACCTCGTCGAGAAGATGCGCACCCTCGGCACAGCGGCCTGCCCGCCGTATCATGTCGCGTTTGTGATTGGCGGTACGTCGGCGGAAGCGACGCTGAAAACGGTCAAACTTGCTTCCACCAAATATTATGACGCGCTGCCAACTGAAGGTAACGAGCACGGACAGGCGTTCCGCGACGTGCAGCTTGAGCAAGAACTGCTGGTGGAAGCGCAGAACCTCGGTCTTGGCGCACAGTTCGGCGGCAAATATTTTGCGCATGATATTCGCGTGATCCGCCTGCCGCGCCACGGTGCGTCTTGCCCGGTTGGCATGGGCGTATCCTGTTCAGCCGATCGCAATATCAAAGGTAAAATCAACCGCGATGGCATCTGGCTGGAGCGTTTAGAGCAGAATCCGGGCAAATACATTCCGGAAGCGCTGCGCGAGGCCGGTGAAGGCGAAGCCGTGAAAGTGGATCTTAACCGCCCGATGAAAGCGATCCTCGAACAGCTTTCGCAGTACCCGGTCTCTACGCGCTTGTCGCTTACCGGCACGATTATCGTTGCGCGCGATATCGCCCACGCGAAGCTCAAAGAGCTGATGGACAGCGGCGAACATCTGCCGCAGTACATTAAAGATCACCCAATTTACTACGCAGGCCCGGCAAAAACGCCGGAAGGTTATGCCTCCGGTTCGCTGGGGCCGACCACCGCCGGGCGTATGGATTCTTATGTCGATCAACTGCAGTCGCAGGGCGGTAGCATGATCATGCTGGCGAAAGGTAACCGCAGCCAGCAGGTGACCGATGCCTGTCACAAGCATGGCGGTTTCTACCTCGGCAGCATTGGCGGCCCGGCGGCGATCCTTGCGCAGAACAGTATCAAAAGCCTTGAGTGTGTCGCTTATCCGGAACTCGGCATGGAAGCTATCTGGAAAATTGAAGTGGAGGATTTCCCGGCGTTTATCCTTGTGGATGACAAAGGCAACGACTTCTTCCAGCAAATTCAATCCGGGCAGTGTGCCCGCTGCGTTAAATAGTATTGACCGCCCTTCGGGGCGGTTTTTTAAGCACAAAGCAGTAAACAACATTATAAAAAGCATCAATACTTTTACTTGTTTGCAGGTGAGCAATGTCGCAACCCAATATCACTTTGTAACCAAGGAGAGAGTCATGGCAACGCATCGCAGTGAGAAAGATTCAATGGGCGCAATCGACGTCCCGGCAGACAAACTGTGGGGAGCGCAAACCCAGCGATCGCTTGAGCATTTTCGTATTTCAACGGAAAAAATGCCGGTCTCACTGATCCACGCACTGGCGCTGACCAAACGCGCGGCGGCGAAAGTTAATCAGGATTTGGGGTTACTGCCCGAAGAGAAAGCGCGCGCGATCATCGCGGCGGCGGATGAAGTGCTGGCCGGGCAACATCCCGATGAGTTTCCGCTCGCTATCTGGCAGACCGGGTCCGGTACGCAGAGCAACATGAACATGAACGAGGTGCTGGCCAATCGCGGCAGCGAAATCCTCGGCGGCGTACGCGGCATGGAACGCAAGATCCATCCCAATGACGACGTGAATAAAAGCCAGAGTTCCAATGATGTTTTCCCGACAGCGATGCATGTCGCGGCGGTGATTGGCGTGCGTGAGCAACTGATCCCGCAGCTACAGGTGCTGAAAAAGACGCTTAATGAGAAAGCCACCGCGTTTGCCGGTATTGTCAAAATCGGCCGTACGCATTTGCAGGACGCGACGCCGCTGACGCTGGGCCAGGAGATCTCCGGCTGGGTGGCGATGCTTGAGCATAACCTTAAACATATCGAACAAAGCTTGCCGCATCTGAGCGAACTGGCGCTTGGCGGCACCGCCGTGGGCACCGGGCTGAATACGCACCCGGAATACGCCGTGCGCGTGGCGCAAGAGCTGGCCAGCTTTACCGGACAACCCTTTATTACCGCGCCCAACAAATTTGAAGCGCTGGCGACCTGCGATGCACTGGTGCATGCCCATGGCGCGCTGAAAGGGCTGGCCTCTTCATTAATGAAAATCGCTAACGATGTGCGCTGGCTCGCCTCTGGCCCGCGGTGTGGTATCGGCGAAATCGCTATCCCGGAAAACGAACCGGGTAGCTCGATCATGCCGGGTAAAGTTAACCCCACACAGTGCGAAGCGATGACCATGCTATGCTGCCAGGTGCTGGGCAATGATGTGGCGGTGAATATTGGTGGCGCATCCGGCAACTTTGAGCTGAACGTTTTCCGCCCGATGGTTATCCATAATTTCCTGCAATCGGTGCGTCTGCTGGCGGACGGCATGGAGAGCTTTAACGAGCATTGCGCCGTGGGGATTGAACCCAACCGCGAGCGTATTGATCAACTGCTCAATGAGTCTTTGATGCTGGTGACCGCACTGAATACCCATATCGGCTACGACAAGGCGGCGGAAATTGCCAAAAAAGCGCATAAAGAGGGGCTGACGCTGAAAGCTTCTGCGCTGGCGCTCGGCTACCTGACGGAAGCCGAGTTTGACAGCTGGGTGCGTCCGGAATCGATGGTTGGCAGTTTGAAACAGGCTTAACCCGCCAGATACAGGTGCAGCCGCGGGATGATCAGCGTCAGCGGCTGCGCCTGCGGTTTATAGCGGTGTTGAATAGTTTCCGCGTTGTAATCCAGCAGCTCGCCAATATCCGGAACGGTTCCACCATTCTCTTCTGAAATCAGCGTGATAAGCGGTGTCGGACAGGCATATTGCACCTGCTTTTGTGAACCGGCATACCAGACGCGGGCAATGGGTTGCACTTTCACCGGACGTTTGATTTTCAGCCGCGCCTGTTTTGGCAGGGCGGCGATATCGTTGTACTCCTGCTCAATACGCCCCAGCCACTCTTCTCGCGTCCATGCAGAGACGGCGCGCGGGGATTTCAGGCTTTTTTCCAGTTGCGCCAGTACCTCATCGCGGGTGAGGTTTTTAATAATGTGCTTATTCGCCCAGCCAAAACGGATGGTTGCCGGTGCGCGAATGGTCGTCAGTGTCCGGTAAGCATTTAAAGTGATAAGCCCCGGCAGATGGCGGTGAACCCATTCAAACCGGGCCGCAGGGGCCAGCCCCGATTCCTGAGTGACTATCCGTTCAAAGGTTGATTTCAGCGCGTTCACGGTGCTGATGCGTTCAGCCAGCGCGCTAAGCGTGGCCTCATTTGCCTGGTAGCAGATAACGCCCGGCAGCCGCACAGCGGCTTTGCTGCTGCGGTTTTCCGACTGCTGCTGAATAAATAAATGGGTGAAATGATTGAGGGCAAGCGCTGCCGCCTGCTGACCAAGATGTTGTTCGACATGGATCGCGGTAAGCGGGTTGTGTTCCGCGCCTTTGGGGATATCCGGCAGGCTAAATACGCGCGCGGCCATTAACCGGCACTCTGCTAACTCGGTTTTTAGCGCAGCCAGTTCCTGTTCCAGCTGCCGGAAGGTGGTGTTGAGGCGTTCGATCAAATCTAAGGCAGCCATTTCACGCTCCATTAGTTACAACATACTTTTATTTATAGCACAGTCGCCGGGAGCCGGCCACTGTGCGGTTAATGGTCAGGAGGGCAAAACAATGTGGTGGTAAATCGGCCAGTGGAAAGAAAATTTCGCGCCGCCCAGCTCGCTCTGCGCGCAACTGACTTCGCCGCCGAAAGCCTGCGCGATGGAATGCACAATTGCCAGCCCTAACCCGCAGCCGCCGGTCGCGCGGTCGCGGCTGGGATCGAGGCGAACAAAGGGCTCAAACACGCGTTCGCGCTCTTCGGGCGCAATACCGGGGCCATCATCTTCAACGATCATGCAGGCTTGTGAACCTTCGCGTTGTAAGGTGACTTTTATCGTTTGCTGGCTGTAACGCAGGGCGTTATTCACCAGATTATCCAGAACGCGCTCCATCAGACGCATATCCAGCGCGCCATAATCTTCACCCGGCGTTGTTGCCAGCAAAAAGGTGTGCTGCGGGTTCATGCTGCGCGCATCGTCAAGGTAACTGCTGAACCACGCCGGTAGATCCGGGGAGGTGAGTTTCAGTTCGGTCTGAGGACGATCGAGACGAGCGTAAGTCAGCAACTCTTCAATCAGCGCTTCCAGTTGCCCGATATCGCGATTTAACGCCGCATGCTCGGTTTCGCTGAGGTTTTCGCTCATTTCCAGCCGGTAACGCAGCCTGACCAGCGGCGTGCGCAGTTCGTGGGCTATGCCGTCTATAAGGTGCTTTTTACTGGCAATCAGCGCATTGATATTGTCCGCCATCTGGTTAAAGGCGATGCCGAGCCGCTCAAAACTCGAGGCACTGTCAAAATGAATGCGCTCCTCTAAATGCCCCTCGCCGAAGCGTTGTGCTGCCGATTCAAGCCGCAACATCTCCTGCCAGTGCGGGCGCATCCAGATAAATACCGGGAAGGCGAGAGAGATAGCAATTAGCGCCATCAATCCCATATCCAGCAGCCGCGTTTCATGCAGGAAAAAGAGATACGGCACCGGGCCGACCGCCAAAACATAATGGCTGCGGGGAATACGCTGGATAAAGGTGTATTCCGAATCAAGCGCCACGATATCGCCTTCGCGCAGCCGTTGCGCCGGACGTGGTTCCAGCGTGTATTTGCTCATTGGCTCAATGCGCAGATTAAACGACAGATTGAGATCCAGCTCCTTCAGGGTTCTGGCCCATTGATTGGGCGGGATCTCGCGCAGCTCGCTACGCATCAGGTACAGCGAGCTTTTCATCAGGTCGTCAAGGGACTGGCGGCCAGCGCGCTCGGCGGTGAATTTATAAACCAGACCCACCAGCATCGTCATCACCAGAAAGCAGACGAACAGCAAAAGGTAAAACTGGACGAACAGCTTTTTCATAGCGACACCTGGTTTTGCGTTTTAGTTGTCCCACGCATGCGGGGCAAACAGATAGCCTTTGTTGCGCACGGTTTTAATACGGTAGGGTTCTGTTGCGCTATCGAGTAATTTTTTACGCAGACGGGAAATCGCCACATCAACGCTGCGATCCATGCCATCGTAGCTTACACCACGTAAGTTTTTCAGCAGCGCATCGCGGTCCATAATCTGCCCGGCATGGGTCGCTAATTCCCACAGCAATTCGAAATCGGCGGTGGAGAGGGCGACTTGTTGCCCGGCCAGCAACACCTGACGGTTAACCGGATCGATAGACAAGGTGCCGAAGCTGATTGTCTTATGCTGTTTCAGTGAGGGCGTGGCGGGTTCGGCGACGGTATTCGCACTACTGCGCTGGCGCAAATGCAAACGCAGACGCGCCAGCAATACGGCGGGCGGCGTGGTTTTCAGAATGTAATCGTTGGCGCCCATCTCCAGTGAAAGAATGTGGTTCATATCACTGTCCAGCGAGGTGAGCAGTACAATCGGGCCGCTCCACTGGTTACGCAGGTCGCGGCACAAGGTCATGCCATCTTTCCCGGGCAGCATGATATCCAGCAGCACCAGTTCGGGTTTTTCGCGGGCGATCACCTCTTCGGCGCGATCGCCACGGGGTTCGACAATGACGTCCATATCGTGTTTGCCCAGATAAGCGGCAATCAGTGCGCCCACTTCCGGGTCATCTTCCACAAAAACGATCTTATTCATAAGCCATCGCGATTGTTCAAAAACGTCAACATACACCGCCTTGTTATAAGCTGCCATTAATCTTTTCTAAACGAAGAGGCTTCCGTTATGCTGTAGGTCGTTGTTGTTGCAGTGATAAAGGGAAAATCATGGGGTTGGTGATTAAAGCGGCTATCGGGGCGCTGGTGGTGGTGTTGATTGGTCTGCTGGCCAAAACAAAAAATTACTATATCGCCGGGTTAATCCCGTTATTTCCGACTTTCGCGCTGATTGCGCACTATATTGTCGCCACCGAGCGTGGCGTTGAAGCGCTGCGCACCACGATCGTGTTCGGCATGTGGGCGATTATTCCCTATTTTATCTATTTACTGTCGCTCTGGTATTTCACCGGTTTGATGCGGGTCTGGCCGGCGCTGGGCTGTGCGGTTATTTGCTGGAGCCTCAGCGCCTGGTTGTTAATTTATTGCTGGAGCCGTCTGCATTAGCGCATCAGCATCCAGGTGGCGGGAACGGCGGCGATTAACAAGGCACCAATCAGCGCTTTTTCATGCTGTTTGAGCATTTCCGTCATCTCATGTGTGCGACGGGCGTACATAAACACCAGCAGCCCCGGTGCGTAGAGCACCACCGACAGCAATAAATGCATCGGACCGGATGCGTACAGCAGCCACAAGCCATACAGGCAAGCGCCAATCGCCACCGCCTGGTGCAAAGGACGCTGCGCGATCTTCCACAGGAATGCGCCGACAAGGAAATAGGGCACCAGAATCATCTCTGACGCGATGGTCAGCAGCGTGTTGTAATCTGAACCGGTGAGCCAAATCAGCACCAGGCAAACCTGCACGCTAATATTGGTCAGCCACAACGAGGCAGCAGGCGCGTTGTTTTTATTCTGTCGTGCGAAGATCTTCGGAAACGCTTTATGCGTTGCGGCCAGTAACGGCACTTCCGCCGCCATAATCGTCCAGCTCAGGTACGCGCCGCAGACGGAGACAATCAAACCTGCCGCGATAATGACTTCTCCCCAGCTTCCCAGCAGTTTCACCATCAGACCGGCCATTGACGGATTACGCATTTCCGCCAGTTCCGGGCGCGGGACGACGCCGAGCGAAAGCAGGGTAACCAGCAGGTAGACGGTCAGCGCAGCCAGCACGGCGAGCAGTGTGGCGCGGCCAACATCGTGCTTATTGCGCGCCCGGGCAGAAACCACAACCGCGCCTTCGACCCCAATAAATACCCACAGGGTGATCAGCATGGTGTTTTTCACCTGTTCCCATACCGGAACGCCCAGCGCGATGCCGCTGAAATCAAGGCGGAATTTGTCGAGGTTAAAGGCCAGCGCCGCCAGCACAATAAACAGCCCGAGCGGCACCAGTTTCGCCAGCGTCGCTGCCAGATTGATACTCGCCGCGGTTTGTACGCCGCGCAGAACCAGCGCATGCACAATCCACAATAGTACGGATGCGCCAACAATCGACTGCCAGGTGTTGCCATCGCCAAACAGGCGCAACGATGGCGTGTCGGTAAAGAAACTCAGGGCGGAAAAGACGATAACCAGATAAGAGACGTTGGCGATAACCGCGCACAGCCAGTAGCCCCAGGCCGAACAAAAGCCAATCAGCTCACCAAAACCTTCGCGGGCGTATGCGAATATGCCGCCATCCAGATCCGGGCGAATACGGGTCAGGATCAGCATGGCAAAAGCGAGCAATAAAATCCCCGCCCCGGTGATCATCCAGCCAATGATCAGCGCCGCCGGGCTGGCAACTTCCGCCATATTTTGTGGCAGGCTGAAAACACCAGCGCCCAGCATTGAGCTTAAAACCAGCGCAGTTAATGCGCTAAGGCCAAGTTTCTTTTCCATGGTTATCCTGTCAAAAAAGCAACTAATCCAGAATAATTATTTTGCCGTGGCGCATAAATATGGTGGATATCACTAAGGCGCGGGATTTTACGGAGAGTCGACGGACCATGCAATGAGGTGGGACGACAATTTTACGAAAAAGGGTAAAAAAATAAAAAAGGCGGCCGTAGCCGCCTGATTCATAAATGCAGATTATTTATACAGATCGGCGCTGATGGTCATGTTGTTGCCACTTTCTGACCACTGGCGGGTGATGTGATAGTACTTAGCACCTTTCTGCGCGGCACGTTTGGCGACCTGGTAAGAGATCTCCGTCATGTTGCCATAGTTGCCGGTGAACTTGATGCTGTCGAAAGGCACCATCTGCGCGGCGGTGATTTTATTCACCTCTTCAATCTTTGTTCCGTCAGGCAGCGTGACACTGTAACGACCGCCGGAAGACGACTGAGTTTCGAAGAAACGACCTACACCGACGCCCGCTGTCGCATCGCTGGCGACGCCTGGGATCTCAACTTTTTTGGCTTCTTCTCCGCCTTTAGCCAGCGCGGCGCGGCCAGCATCCGAGTCACGCGGGATAGCATCCGCGCTCTGGATAACGCGTTTTTTCGCGTCGGCTTTATAGATGAAGGCCGTGACGATCTGGTTGCCGCCCTGGTTAGCATCTACCTGGCGAACAATAAAGAAAGAGGCTGCGCCTTTCTCTTTGGCGGCTTTAGTAATTGCGTCGTTCACTTCCGGCTGGGTGCGGAAGAAACCCTGAACGGTCACCGTATCGTACGGCTGAAGCGCAATTGCTTGATCTTTAGGTAACTCGGTCACGCCGTTAATAACACGGAAAGCAGGACGCTCCGCTTTTGCTGCGTCAGCCTTGTATAAATCGACCGTGGCGCGCTGATTACCGCTGTTGCCCGCGTCGGAGGTATCAACAACGTAAAATGATGCGGCACCTTCTTTATCCGCGCGTTTGGATGCTGCGTTAACGACGTCGCCAATGGCATTAAAACGGCCGGTGATCACGATGCGATCGTAAGGTTTTACCGCTGCCGCTTGCTCCGGTGTTAACTCTGTCGCTGCGTTGGCGGTAAATGCCATTGCCGAGAGAAGTGCTGACGCCAGGAGGGTGTACTTAAGCTTCATAAAAATAATCCTTCGCCTTGCGCAAACCATAAACTGGTGTTGTTGTTGGGAAAACGTCGGTGATTATTGCATTTAAACAGCGCAACTGTCTGCGTCATTTTTCACTGACTGTGCTACCGGAAGGGAAATAACGATAACCTTTAGTGATATGTTGAAAAAACAGGCGCTTGACCAGCAAAACCGATAAAGGTTATGACTTTATTAAGTTAATACATTGTTAAAAAGCGCATCTTCGCTGGAGATTAATCGTGTTTTGCCGCTTCGTCTGAGCGGAATATCGGCCTGTATGCGGGAATTTAAGGCAAATAACCTTGCCTGCGGCCTCCGACAGGTAATTTTCACGGATAAATGCATAATTTCTCTTTTCCGGCTGTGGATCACAGGCGTTATTTTCAGTAGGTTATAGAAAGTTTGTTACTGTTTTATTTTCCGCAGCGTTGCGTAAATAACCGCGCCGGAACCACTGACAAACCATCATCTAAAACCGATGGAAGGGAAAACTATGCGTATTGGTGTACCTAAAGAACGGTTGGCCAATGAAACCCGCGTTGCTGCGACGCCGAAAACGGTCGAGCAACTGCTTAAACTGGGTTTTACCGTCGCGATTGAAAGCGGCGCGGGCAAACTGGCAAGTTTCGATGACGATGCGTTCGCCCAGGCCGGCGCGACGATTGTCGATGGGAGCAACGTCTGGCACTCGGACGTTATCCTTAAAGTTAACGCGCCGGATGACGAAGAGATCGCGCTGCTTAATCCGGGCACGACGCTGGTGAGTTTTATCTGGCCTGCGCAAAATCCGGCATTAATGGAGAAGCTGGCTGCGCGTAACATTACCGTGATGGCAATGGATTCCGTGCCGCGTATCTCCCGCGCCCAGTCGCTGGATGCGCTGAGCTCAATGGCCAACATTGCGGGATATCGTGCGATTGTTGAAGCGGCGCATGAATTCGGCCGTTTCTTTACCGGGCAGATCACGGCGGCGGGCAAAGTGCCGCCGGCGAAAGTCATGGTGATTGGCGCAGGCGTTGCCGGTCTGGCGGCGATTGGCGCGGCTAACAGCCTTGGGGCCATTGTGCGAGCGTTCGATACGCGCCCTGAAGTCAAAGAGCAGGTGCAGAGTATGGGCGCCGAGTTCCTGGAGCTGGATTTCCAGGAAGAAGCGGGCAGCGGCGACGGTTATGCGAAAGTGATGTCCGAAGCCTTTATCAAAGCAGAAATGGAACTCTTCGCAGCCCAGGCGAAAGATGTCGACATCATTGTCACCACGGCGCTTATCCCGGGGAAACCGGCACCGAAGCTGATCACCCGTGAAATGGTTGACTCCATGAAGCCAGGCAGCGTTATTGTGGATCTTGCTGCGCAAAACGGCGGTAACTGCGAATACACGGTACCGAACGAGGTCAGCACCACCGCCAATGGCGTGAAAGTGATCGGTTATACCGATTTACCAGGCCGTCTGCCTACGCAGTCTTCCCAGCTTTACGGCACCAACCTTGTGAACCTGCTGAAACTGCTGTGCGTTGAAAAAGATGGCAACGTAGTTGTCGATTTCGATGACGTTGTGGTTCGCGGGGTTACCGTGGTTCGCGACGGTGAAGTTACCTGGCCTGCGCCGCCGATTCAGGTTTCTGCGCAGCCGCAGACTGCGCCAAAAGCGACTGCGGCACCAAAAGAAGAGGCCAAACCGGTTTCGCCGTGGCGGAAATATGCCTTTATGGCACTGGCGATCATTTTGTTTGGCTGGCTTGCCAATGTTGCACCGAAAGAGTTCCTCGGCCACTTTACCGTTTTCGCGCTGGCTTGCGTGGTCGGTTACTACGTGGTGTGGAACGTCTCGCATGCGCTGCACACGCCGCTGATGTCGGTCACTAACGCCATTTCCGGCATTATCGTGGTCGGCGCGCTGTTGCAGATTGGTCACGGCGGCTGGGTCAGCTTCCTGAGTTTTATTGCGGTACTGATTGCCAGCATTAATATTTTTGGTGGTTTCACCGTCACTCAGCGCATGCTGAAAATGTTCCGGAAGAACTAAGGGGTAACAGATGTCTGGAGGATTAGTTACAGCTGCATACATTGTTGCCGCGATCCTGTTTATTTTCAGCCTGGCGGGACTTTCAAAACACGAAACGTCCCAGCAGGGAAATAACTTTGGTATCGCCGGGATGGCGATTGCGCTGATTGCAACCATCTTTGGCCCGGACACCGGCAATGTCGCCTGGATTTTAGTGGCGATGATTATCGGCGGCGCGATTGGTATTCGCCTGGCGAAGAAAGTGGAAATGACCGAAATGCCAGAGCTGGTGGCGGTGCTGCACAGCTTTGTCGGCCTGGCTGCGGTACTGGTAGGCTTTAACAGCTATCTCGATCACGAAGTGGGACTGGATCCGGTGCTGGTGAATATTCACCTGACGGAAGTGTTCCTCGGCATCTTTATTGGTGCGGTGACCTTCACCGGTTCTATTGTCGCTTTCGGTAAACTGCGCGGGAAAATCTCTTCTAAGCCGCTGATGTTGCCGCATCGCCACAAATTGAACCTGGCGGCGCTGGTGGTTTCCTTCGTTCTGCTGCTGGTGTTTGTGCGCACCGAAAGTGTCGGCTTGCAAGTGCTGGCGCTGCTGGTGATGACGATAATTGCGCTGGTGTTTGGCTGGCATCTGGTCGCTTCTATCGGCGGCGCGGATATGCCGGTCGTGGTTTCCATGCTGAACTCCTACTCCGGTTGGGCGGCGGCGGCGGCGGGCTTTATGCTCAGCAATGACCTGCTGATCGTGACCGGTGCGCTGGTCGGTTCTTCCGGGGCGATCCTCTCTTACATTATGTGTAAGGCGATGAACCGCTCCTTTATCAGCGTGATTGCCGGTGGTTTTGGTACGGACGGTTCTTCAACTGGTAGCGATGAAGAGGCGGGCGAGCACCGCGAAATTAATGCCGAAGAGACCGCCGAGCTGCTGAAAAACTCGCATTCGGTCATCATCACCCCGGGCTATGGCATGGCGGTGGCGCAGGCGCAGTATCCGGTGGCGGAAATCACTGAGAAACTTCGCGCACGCGGCGTGAAGGTGCGTTTCGGTATTCACCCGGTTGCCGGACGTTTGCCGGGTCATATGAACGTGCTGCTGGCGGAAGCGAAAGTGCCGTATGACATCGTGCTGGAAATGGACGAAATCAACGATGATTTTGCCGACACCGACACCGTGCTGGTTATCGGTGCGAACGACACGGTTAACCCGGCGGCGCAGGATGATCCGAAGAGCCCGATCGCGGGTATGCCGGTGCTGGAAGTGTGGAAAGCGCAAAACGTGATTGTGTTTAAGCGCTCCATGAACACTGGCTACGCGGGCGTGCAAAACCCCCTGTTCTTCAAAGAGAACACGCAGATGCTGTTTGGCGATGCCAAAGCCAGCGTCGACGCTATCCTCAAAGCGCTGTAATGCGTACCGCCTGAAAAACCGCTCTTCGGAGCGGTTTTTTTTTGGTCCGCGTGGACGAAAGCAGAGTGTCTATACTTTTATCTTCATGTTTTTTATGAGGAGGAAGGATGACGTTTTTGTCACGTTTTGACTTCATATCCATAGTGATGCTGCCATCATTCTGGATTGGTCTTGCCACGGTGGTTATTGTTACGCTGGTTGTCTACTGGCTGTTCACCTACTTACTGAATATGGTGCTGAAAGGCGCGCGCAACTGGAGTGAAAAGCAGAGCGGCGTCGGCAGGCTGCAGCATGTTGTGGTGGATATGCTCAGACGCACCAGCAAATTCCTGCTCTTTGTGGCGGCGTTACTCTTCAGCCTGCGGTTTGTCGATCTCCCCGATCACCTGTTTAACACGCTCGGGCACGCCTGGTTTTTAGTGCTGGCGATCCAAATCGCCCTCTGGCTTGATCAGGGCGTGGTGTCGTGGATGCGTCACTTGATGTATTCGCCCAATACCAGTAAAAACCCGGTCACCATGGTGATTGCGGGTTTGCTGCTGCGCATGATGCTGTGGACGATGATGCTGTTGTCGATTCTGGCGAATGTCGGGGTCAACATTACCGCGCTGGTCGCCAGCCTTGGCGTGGGCGGTATCGCCATTGCGCTGGCGGTACAAACCATCCTCAGCGATGTTTTCGCCTCGCTTTCTATCGGTTTTGATAAACCTTTTGAGATTGGTGACTTTGTCGTTTTCGGCGACGTTGCCGGCACTATTGAGCATATTGGCCTGAAAACGACGCGTATTCGTAGCCTGAGCGGGGAACAAATCGTCTGCGGTAACGCCATCCTGCTTCAGCAAACGCTTCATAACTACAAACGTATGCAGACCCGGCGCATCGTCTTCACTTTTGGTCTGGCGCTCACTACGCCGCCGGAAAAGCTGCGTAAAGTCGGCGAGATGGTGCGTAGCATCATCACTGATGTTGGCAACACGCGCTTTGACCGCGCCCATTTCCTCGGATTTGGTACCGATCGGCTGAATTTTGAAGTGGTGCATATCGTCAACTCGGCGGACTACAACACCTACATGGATATCCAGCAAGAAATCAATATCCGCATCATGGAACATCTCGCCGCAGAGGAGATTGAGCTGGCGCTGCCGTGCGTAGTGGTGAAAGGGGGAGTGGCTGTCGAAACGCAGCCCGCTGAGCCACAGGGGGAACAAACGGCCGTATAAAAAAACCCGCCTTGCGGCGGGTTGCTTGTTTAATCGTCTTCGTCGTCGTCCAGTTCGACAGGCGTCTGGTACTCATCCGGTTTAATGACCAGTAGGTCGCAGCGCAGATGATCAATCACCTGCTCGGCGGTGTTGCCAAGGAAGGCGGCGGAGATACCGGTGCGCCCGATGGTGCCAAGCACGACAATCCCTGCCTGCAGATGTTCAGCCAGATCCGGGATCACCTCTTCGGGTAACCCTTTTTCCACATGCGTGAGTTTTTCATCAATGCCAAATTTCTGCCGTAACGCTTTCATTGCCAGCAAGTGCTGACCGCGAATGGCGTCGTTGTATACGCTGGGGTCGAATTCCGGCAGTTCAATCGCGATGTTGATAGGCGTCACCGGGTAAGCGCCAACGAGATGAACTTCGGTGTGGTTTACCTGTTCGGCCAGTTGCAGCGTCTCTTTGACCAGCTTTTCATTCAGCGAGTTGTGGTAAATCTCTTCGCTGGCAAGGTTGACTGCGACCACTGCACGTCCGGCTTCCGGCCAGGGTTGGTCTTTCACCATCCACACCGGGCACGGGCATTTACGCAGCAGATGCCAGTCGGTCGGCGTAAAAATAACGGATTCCAGTTTGTCATGCTGGTGGGTCATTTTCAGCAGTAAATCGTGTCCACCTGCCAGAACTTCCTGAATAATGGCTTCGAAGGGACGATTGTGCCAGACCACTTTGATTTCGATTGGCACACCCGCGTCGATATAGTATTTCGCCTGTTCGCGGATCCACGCGGTACGCTGGCTGATGACGCCCTGGCGCATTGCGGTACGCTCGTCTGGGGACAGAAGGGTGGTCATTTCGTAAGAGAAGTCATAGATAGGCAAAAACGCTTTAATGCGGCCGCCAATCCGTTGATGCAAATACACAGCACGTCGTAACGCTGGCTGATCGTCCTGATTGGGATCGATGGCGACCAACATATTCTGATACTTAGCCATACAGGGTCTCCTTACATCTGTCACCACAGTCTGTCAGTAAAAGATAACCCATAAGTGCTGAATGAAACAGGGGAAAGCCTTCGCCAGATCAATAAATCAGATAAATTAATGACCCGGCAAAGGGGATATCAGGCGGGGAAAAAATCAGGCAACGTTACGCGCATGACCGGCCAGTTGCGCCAGCATGTCGCTATTTTCAATGGTGATATATTTTCCTTTCACCGCCAGCATGCCGCTCTTCTGGAAACGGCCTAACAGACGGCTGATGGTTTCCACCGTCAGACCCAGATAGTTGCCGATGTCGCCACGCGTCATCGTCAGGCGGAATTCACGCGGGGAGAAACCGCGCTGTGCAAAACGGCGTGAGAGGTTATAAATAAATGCCGCCAGGCGTTCTTCTGCGTTTTTCTTCGAAAGCAGCAGGATCATATCCTGATCGCCTTTGATTTCACCGCTCATCAGACGCATCATCTGCTGACGCAGATTGGGCATTTTACCCGAGAGGTCATCCAGCGTTTCGAACGGGATTTCACAGACCATCGATGTTTCAAGAGCCTGCGCGAAGCTCGGATGATGGCCGGTACCAATGGCATCAAAGCCCACCAAATCACCCGCCAGATGGAAACCTGTGATCTGCTCGTCACCCTGTTCGGTAATGGTGTAGCTTTTGATCGTACCGGAGCGGATAGCGTACAGCGATTTCAATTCATCCCCGGCTTTGAACAACGTCTGACCTTTCTGGATGGGCTTTTTACGCTCAATGATGTTATCGAGCTGATCCAGCTCGTGTTCATTAAGAGTAAAGGGGATGCAAAGCTGGCTAATGCTGCAATCCTGGCAATGGATTGCACAACCGCCAGACTGAATGCGTCGTATAATTCGCTTTTCCGGGATCATAGGTCTGCTCAACGCCGTAATTGATATTGGTCAATTTTAACAGCTTTTTACTGGCCGCGTAAGCCCGGTAAAACGTCAATTCACGATTTATAAAACGGGAGGCAGAAATGAAAAGAGATGACATTGCACCATCTCTTTGAAATTCCATCATTTCGCTAAGGCTTTTACCACAAAAGAGGGTGAAAAGAACGCTAAATGTGCGTTTTTTCTCACAATAGAAGATACCCTTCATGGCGTAGCAACCACTCTTTTCGCTGCACGCCGCCCGCATATCCCGTCATTGTGCCGTTACTGCCGATAACGCGATGGCAGGGCACGACAATACTCACCGGATTTGAACCATTCGCTGCGCCGACCGCACGCGCGGCACCTGCACGTCCCAGTTTTACCGCCAGTTGACCATAATGCATTACCTGACCACAGGGGATGGTACGTAGCGCTTGCCACACGTCGCGCTGAAAAGGCGTGCCGCCAGTTGCCGTCGGCAGAGTTTCAATCACTGCCAGATCGCCGTCAAAATAGTCCTGCAATTTTTGGCTTAGCCCGCCCGGATTATGCGCTGCCACGCGCTGGTAACCCTCCCGGCGATAGTGGATATTTAATAACTCAACCATCCGATCGCTGTGTTCTTCCCATTCAACCGCGCGAAGCTGGAATTGTTCATCGCACAGAACCCAAAGCGGGCCAAGCGGCGTGGAAATATTATCTTCAAGTAAAGTCAGCATCTGGCATCCTTTTCAGTGGGCAACGGCGCCAATTTACCAAACGTCCAGCGATGCTGCTATACCCCGAAAGAGACTATATTCTGGGTAAAGAAATAAGCTGGTGAAATAATAGCCAGCGAAGTATGCATTATTTAATAGATGATATATTGCGCTTATTTCGCGAATAAAAAAATAGAGCCTGCCGACATCCGTCAGGCTCTACAGTACACACAGCAGCGCATCCGTTCGTTATTTTTTGCATTTTCATCCTTGCGCGGTAAATATAGTTATAGCGTTCCTTCATCATATTTCCAGTAAGAATTGGTGATTGATTTCACGTTAATTTAACTGAAATTCAGAATATTAATTTTTCTTAAGTTGAGTTTTTCATAACATTACTAAGAGTAATGTTATAGGAATATCGTCCAGAAGAACCATTCGCTATTATTTTTTCGGGTGCAAAATCCATTTTGCCACCAGGCATTGTGAGCGCAGGCCCTGCCAGCTATAGTACGGGGGCTGAAGTAGCCGGAGGACTGCCCTATGAACCCTGACGACAAATTGCTTTTCCTTGACGCCATGGAAGATGTCCAACCCCTGAAGCGCAGTGCCGATGTGCACTGGCAACCGAACCACAATTCGCGCACGCTACAACGCGTCGACACGCTGCAACTCGACAACTTTCTGACCACCGGGTTTCTTGATATCGTGCCGCTTGATTCACCGCTGGAGTTCAAACGAGAAGGCCTGCAGCAAGGGGTGCTTGATAAATTGCGCCAGGGAAAATATGGCCAACAGGCAAGCCTGAACTTACTGCGCCAGCCGGTTGAACAGTGCCGACAAATGGTGTTTCGTTTTATGTATCATGCGCGCCAGGATGGGCTACGCAATGTGCTTATCATTCATGGTAAAGCGCGTGAAGACGGTTCGCATGCGAATATCATTCGGAGTTATCTGGCGCGCTGGCTACCTGAATTCGATGAGGTTCAGGCGTTTTGCACCGCGCTGCCGCACCACGGCGGAAGTGGCGCTTGCTATGTTGCGATCCGCAAATCTGAGCAGGCGAAGCAGGATAACTGGGAACGGCATGCGAAACGCAGCCGTTGAAAATCGCGGTGGTGTCGTGTAATTAGTTTGCGAATGATAAATAAAAGGCGGGAACCAGACTGGTTCCCGTTGTGTTTTTAATCGGCATATTCGGCCGCAATAAGAATTTCATTTTGCCGGGTACCCAGCGCGCTTGAAAGATGTTCTGCCTCCGTACTATTCAGCTCAATTGAGATATCCTCCTGTCCATCGTTGAAATCGATGTGCAGGCATACACTGCCATTAGATTTCGTCACGGAGATTTGATTTGGAAACAATGCAATATTCTTTTTACCCATCATTAATACCTCTTCAGTATTCGACTAACTCCCTTTGACCTTCCATCGCTGCCAGTACACCATCGGCCAGCGCGAACATTTCATCCTCACCAGGATAAACGACGATTTCAGATGTAATAAAACTGACGCGCTGACGAATAAGTTCGACAATTCTTCTGTTATAGGCAATGCCGCCGGTAATGATGATGGCATCGACCCAACCCTCCAGTACGGCGGCGCACGAGGCGATCTCTTTGGCTATCTGATAGGCCATGGCTTCCAGAATGTCCTGCGCATTTTTATTCCCATCCATAATCTGTTGCTCAACGTCACGGATATCCTTGGTGCCGAGATAACCATATACGCCGCCTTCGCCAATCAACTTCTTCTTCAATTGCGCATACGTGTACTGCCCTGAAAAGCACAGTTTTAATAATTCATAGCTGGGAAGGCGGCCTGCGCGTTCTGGCGAGAATGGCCCATCGCCGCCCAGGGCTGAATTCACATCCACAATACGACCTTCGCGGTGAGCGCCCACGCTGATGCCGCCACCTAAGTGGGCCACGATCAATTTAAGCGTGGAATAGGGGCGGTTTGTTTCCGTGGCATAACGGTGCGCGACAGCTTTTTGATTCAGCGCGTGAAAAGCTCCAACGCGTGAAATCTCCGGCATTCCGGATATTTTTGCTATCGGGTCATATTCGTCGACGACGACAGGATCAACGGTATACGCCATCTCTTGTTTATTTACCGCCCGCGCAAGTTCCCAAGCCAATATGGCACCCAGATTAGAAGCATGTTCACCGTTCAGGCCGACACTGGCATCGTGAATATAGTCATCATTAATACGATAAACGCCGCTTTGCAAATGACGAACCAGACCACCGCGCCCGATAAATATATCAATGTCATTTAAGCGAAAACCATGTTCCTGCAATATGTCGAGAATAATCTGCTTGCGAAAGGCTTTTTGATCCAGAATCGTGGAAAAAGCCGCCATCTCTTTTTCATCATGGTTAAATGTGCGGTAAATAAGCTGCGTGCGGTTGTTATATACCGCAATTTTTGTAGACGTTGAACCTGGATTTATCACCAAAATATACATAGTCAGTCCTTGCATTGAGATATCGCACAAGCAATAGCAAAATATTTTGTTTTAGCGCTGTCTGATCGCGAGGTAAATACCACCGGTTTTGTTGTTCCCGTCAGTGTGCTTGCGCTCAATGCTCCGCCAAGCTGCATCACCGTTTTATAAAAGACATTGGCGCTGTTGATATCCGGAAGGATGGCCAGGTCAATATCGCCGCCGACCTGCGAATGCAACCCTTTATGTCGGCAGGATTCTTTATTAAAAGCCAGATCGATGGACAACGGCCCTTCAACAATACAGTTATCATAAGCGATGCTGCTCAGCGCCGCGGCATCCACGGTAGCGGCGATTGCAGGCGTAATATGCTCAACGGCGGCAATCAGCGCGACTTTGGGCACCGCAATACCAACCTGATGCAGGACATTAACCGACTGGGCAATCATCGTGGCTTTATCTCGCTGATCAGGTGTAATAGTGATACCGGCATCAGTGATTGCAAACAACTTGTGATAATGCGGGCTTTCGATAAACGCTAATTGCGTGACAAGCCGCGATGCCGCAATGCCAGTCTCTTTATTTAAAATCGCGCGCAAATAAATGGCACTATCGACAAGTCCTTTCATTAAAATATGCGCTCGCCCGGATTTAACGACGCTCACCGCCGCTTTGCAGGCTTCTGTTTTATCTGGAATATCAATTATTTCGATATGGCTGATATCAAATTTAAGATGTTCGGCGAGCGAGGTTATTTTATCCCGGCAACCAATCAGAATGGCCTCTGCCAGCCCGTCATTTCTGATCCACTTAATGGCTTCGAGTGCATGAGAATCTTCTGCTGCGGCAACGGCAATTATTTTCGGCCTTTTCCTGCGCGCAAGCTCAACAAACGAACTTAATTTTTCAAGCATGATAAAAAATCCTGAGTCCCCAATATTGCCTCACCAGATGTATCGCCGGTGAGGCCCGGAAATGGCATATCTTTAATACATATGCTGGCCGCCATTGATGGCGATATTGGAGCCGGTAATAAACCCGGCCTTATCACTGGCGAGATACAGGGCCAGTTCGGCGATTTCATCGGCTTCGCCGAGGCGACCAACGGGAATTTGCGCCACAATAGCTTCCAGTACATCGGTGGGGATGGCCTGCATCATCTCGGTGTTGATGTAGCCTGGGGAGATGGTATTAACGGTAATATTTTTACGTGCTACCTCCTGCGCCAGTGCTTTCGTGAAACCATGCACACCCGCTTTGGCGGCCGAATAATTAGTCTGGCCAAACTGTCCTTTCTGACCATTTATCGACGATATATTAATGATGCGCCCGCGCTGGTTAGCCAGCATGTTATCCAGAACGGGTTTGGTCATATTGAACATACTGTTCAGATTGACCTGAATAACTGCATCCCATTGCGATTTATCCATTTTTTTAAAGGTCGCATCGCGGGTAATACCCGCGTTGTTTACCAGAACATCAATATGACCATATTGCTTCAGCAGTGTACCGACCGTGTCCTGACACTGCGCGTAATCGCTGACGTCACAGCGAATAGCGTCGGCTTTGGCAAACCCTGCTTCTCGCTGGATCTCAACCCACTCTTTCAGGCGATCCGCATCCGTATCAATGGCGATAACCTGGTAATGCTCCAGCAGAAAGCGAAGGCTGATTTTTCCACCAATACCGCGGATCCCACCGGTCACAAGCGCAACTTTACCCATCATCATTTCCTCACGTTAAATAACATTCTTCATCGCGGCGTTATTCCATTTCGACGGTGACGGCGATGCCCATACCACCGCCGATGCACAGCGTTGCCAGACCTTTTTTGCTTTTTCTGCGCTGCATTTCATGGAGCAAAGAGACAAAAATTCGCGTGCCGGATGCACCGATAGGGTGGCCGAGCGCAATCGCGCCGCCATTGACATTCACTCTGGAGAGATCCCAGCCCATTTCCCGGTTGACGGCGATGGCCTGAGCGGCGAAGGCTTCATTGGCTTCGATAAGATCCAACTCATCAACCTGCCAGTTCGACCGGGTTAGCGCATGACGAGACGCCGTGATGGGGCCGGTTCCCATTATTTCTGGCAAGACGCCTGAAGTACCGAACGCCACGATCTGGCCTGCGGTTTGATCCCCAGCTCACGTGCTTTTTTCGCCGTTGCCAGGATAACCATTGCTGCACCATCGTTAACGCCAGAGGCATTACCGGCGGTAACGGTGCCATCGGTTTTAAAGGCTGGTCGGAGTTTGGCTAAGCCTTCACGCGATGTTTGCGGACGGGGAAATTCATCGGTATCAAACAGGACGGGTTCTTTACGAGGGCGGGTGATGTCAACCGGAACAATTTCACTGGCAAAATGATGCGTTTCTAACGCGATTGCTGCTTTGTGTTGTGACGCAAGGGCGAAAGCATCCTGTTCTTCACGTGTGATCGCATATTTTTCGGCCACATTCTCGGCGGTGATCCCCATGTGATAATCATGAAAAGCATCCCAGAGGCCATCCTTCACCATACTGTCCAGCATTGGCCAGTTACCCATTTTCATGCCGCTGCGTGAATGGGGCAAAACATGCGGTGCCTGGCTCATACTTTCTTGCCCTCCGGCAATAATTAATTCGGCATCACCACATTTCAGCGCCTGCCATGCCAGTTGCAGCGCTTTTAACCCCGAACCACACACTTTATTAATTGTCAGCGCCGGAACATCGACAGGAATACCTCCCTGAATTAACGTCTGGCGCGCCGGATTTTGCCCGCTGCCTGCGGTAAGTACCTGGCCGATAATAACTTCATTGAGCTCTTTTGCTGCAATACCTGTTTTTTTCAGAAGCGCTTTAATCACCGTGGCGCCTAATTGCGGCGCACTAATTTCAGCAAGCGATCCATTTAGTACGCCGATAGCAGTTCTTGCACAATCAAGAACGACAATATCCGTGTCCTTCATTTGTATTACCTTTTGATTTAAATGATTCAACTATTAATGCGCAGAGATTTTTCTACAGTATTGATATGCGTCAATACTTAAAAGTTGTTAACGGTGGCGTTAAAATTACAATGCTTCTTATTTTTCTGTAATTAACCTTATTTACTGCATTTGTCTGGTGGTTTTTTCATTCATCATTAATTCATCGGCCATGATCTTTTTCTTAAACTTTAATAAGGATTGCGTGTAGATCTTTCTTGTTGGCACCGGAGGTATCTTATTGATAAAACGCTTTCTTCTCCTCGGGTAGCTACGGGGTTGGCGCTGCATGGCAATTTTCGACTTAAGTAAAAAATCTAATTTAAGGAGCAGTTTACACATACTCTGTATCTGAAAAGATAAATATAAATCCATTCTTATAGCTAATGACAATCCGATGGGGGTTGACGAGGTTGGGGGAAAAAGGTGTATATGGATACAATTAGTTGTTTCTCTAAATGCTTCCGTTAAACGCTTTCAAAATATATCTGAAAAGGACGTGTGCTTTATGGTTAATTCAATCCACAATTTGCATATTGGTCAATGTGCAGAGTTTAAAAAAACATTGACGGATAATGACGTCGCAGATTTTGCATTGGCATCTGGCGATACCAATCCCGTTCATCTGGATGAGAGTGCAGGGCGGGAAAGTATATTCGGGCAACGTGTTGTTCATGGTATTTTGGTAAGTGGGCTCATCTCAGCGGTAATTGCTAATAAACTGCCCGGCAACGGTTCTATTTATCTTGGCCAGGATCTCAAATTTATTAAGCCAACATTTATTGGCGATACGATTACGGCGACGGCGGAAGTTATCGCGATTAATTGCGAAAAAAACCGGGTGCGGCTTAAAACCACGTGCACCAATCAGCATGGGGATAAGGTTATTGTCGGTGAAGCCGTTGTTCTGCCGCCGCTGGAAAAAGCGCTGGCTGAGGAGGTGAACTGATGGAGCTTATTATTCAAGGCAATGTGGCTAAAAACTGCCATCCTGAAGGTTTACGCCAGGGCATTGATAAACAAATTAACTATGTTGAGTCGCATGGGGAAATCTATGGTCCGCGCAAGGTGTTGGTGATTGGTGCCTCTTCCGGATATGGGCTGGCCTCACGCATCGCGGTGGCCTTTGGTGGCGGTGCCGATACGATTGGCGTTTCATTTGAAAAAAGTCCGGGTGAAAAAGGTATAGGCAGCGCCGGATGGTATAACAATATTTTTTTTCGTCGCCGGGCGCATGAAAAAGGGCTTATCGCGAAAAATTTTATCGCGGATGCTTTTTCCGATACGACCCGCAACGACGTGATTGCATACATCAAGCAGGAGTTTGGCGGCAGCATTGATCTGCTTGTCTATTCGGTTGCCTCTGGCGTGCGAATTTGCCCGGATGGTACGCGCTACACCTCGACGCTTGGCGTGCGCGGGCAAGCCTTTTCCGGCCCGGGTTTTGACCTGGAAACCCGCAAGATGGTGAATCAGACGCTGGAACCGGTGACCGAACAACAACTTGCCGATACGGTAAAAGTTATGGGTGGGGAAGACTGGCAACGCTGGATTGATATGTTATCGGCGGCTGGTGTGCTGGCTGAGGGGTTCAAAACGGTGGCGTACTCTTATACTGGCCCGAAATCAACGTGGCCGCTCTATAAAGAGGGCGCGTTAGGCGCGGCGAAAGCCCATCTGCACGCAACAGCCGACCAGCTTGACGCACAGCTCCAGCGCATTAATGGTCATGCCTATGCGGTGGTGTGCAAAGCGCTGGTGACCAAAGCCAGCGCCTTTATCCCTATGTTTCCGTTATATATTACCTTGCTGTACAAGGTAATGAAGCAGAAGCGGTTGCATGAAACCTGCATCGAGCAGATGCACAGGCTGATGTTGAACCACCTTTACCCACCAATGGGCAACGTCGTAACGGATGAGGAGCGGCGGATCCGCCTTGATGATTTCGAGCTGCGCCCGGATGTTCAGCAAGCTGTGGAGTTGCTAAGAAAACGGGTCACCACCGAGAACTTTAAAACCGTTGGTGACTTCGCCGGGTATCTCGCTGAGTTTTACGCGCTGAATGGCTTCTCAATGCCGGACGTGGACTACTCCTCTGAGCTGGATCTGCGCCAGCTGGTAAAAGAGTACAGTCACGCATAAGCAGGCCTGATATGACAAATGCGCCAGTCTGTCGGCGCATTTGTTGATGAAAATCGCGGTCGGTTATGGTTTCCGTACGGTCTTTATTTCACGACAGGCAGATCGGAATAGCGTGTGGTGTAGGCGGGGGAAAGCATGTCGCGTTTCATCGCCCAGTTTTTTTCAATTCCCTGTCCTGCAAACCAGACGCTTCCTCTCCCCGATGTATTTAAACGATCAATGGTTTCCATCAGCGCTGCGCTGTTCGCGTAGGGGCGATTCTCATCAAACAGATTGAGTTGGGCAACGCCGCTGCTGAAAAAATCTGAAAGCATCACGCCAGCCTTCATATAACGATGCCCCTCCCGCCATATCTGATCCAGCGAGCTTGTCGCAGCACGGATAATGTCGCGCGTATCATTAGTCGGCGTCATCAACGTCACGGATGCCTGATTTCCGTAGTAAATACGATTATCCGCATGCGGGCTGGTACGAATAAAGACGCTGATGAAGCGGCAGAACTGATGTTCCGCGCGTAACTTCTCTGCCGCGCGTTCAGCATAGGCGCAAATGGCCTGATGCATATCTGAATACTGCGTGATCCGCTTGCCAAAAGAGCGGCTACAGATAATTTGCTGCTTGGTGGGGGGAAATTCATCAAATGCCAGACATGATTCGCCGCGCAGTTCCCGCACGGTTCGTTCCAGCACAACATTGAAGTGTTTACGGATAACCCAGGTTGAACTGTCGGCAAGTTGCAGCGCATTTTCAATGCCCATTAACGCCAGCTTTTTACTGATGCGACGTCCCACGCCCCAGACCTCATGTATCGGCACGTGAAACAGTAACTTACGTTGCCGCTCCCGGGAGGAAATATCCACAACTCCCCCGGCGCTGGCCCATCTTTTGGCGGCGTAATTGGCCACCTTGGCGAGGGTTTTCGTTGGGGCAATGCCAACGCCCGTTGTCAGCCCGGTATTTTTCAAAATCTGATTACGGATCTGATGGCCGAATGCCTCAAGTGAAATACAGTTTGATACGCCAGACAGATCGATAAAAGCCTCATCAATAGAATAAAGCTCGACGGAGGGGGTGATTTCAGCCAGCGTCGACATGACACGATTGCTGAGGTCGGCATACAGCGCATAATTTGAGCTAAACACCGTCACGCGCTGACGATGAAGCTCATCTTTGATTTTGAAATAAGGCGCGGCCATGTCTATGCCCAGTTTCTTTGCCTCACGCGATCGCGAAATAATGCACCCATCGTTGTTGGATACGACAACGACAGGTTTCCCCTGCAGATCCGGGCGAAACAGCGTCTCGCAGGAGGCGTAGAAGTTATTCACATCAACAAGCGCGAACATGTCGATTTGACTTCAACGTAAATGTCACGACGCCGAAGATCTGCAACTCTTCCTCAGCCTGGAAAACAATCGGCGCATAATGAACATTATGCGGGATGAGCTGGAGAACAGGGCGGGTCCGCAACTCCTTCACCGTGAATTCCCCGGCAACCGCCGCAACAACAATATCGCCGTGCACTGGGGTCAATGAGCGATCAACCACCAGCAAATCACCATCGCTAATCCCCGCACCGATCATCGAATCCCCGCTTACCCTGACAAAGTAAGTCGCGCTGGGGTGTTTAACCACCAGTTTGTTTAAATCAAGCCGCTCTTCGACATAATCCTGCGCCGGGCTTGGGAACCCACAAGGAACGCGCTCAGCAAAGAGCGGAAGGGGAATGAGGCGATCACTCTCGGTCGATGGGATGAACTGCATGATGATGAACCCGGTTAACTGTGTTTATATACAGTATTGCTAAATTCTGTCACTGATCAAGAGGCGAAGCGGGCCGCATTCAGGAAATGTTTGAAGTAGCAAAGAATTTAGCTGAAAACGTTGCCATTCTATATTGATGGCCCTTATCAATATCATTTTAAAACCACTGGCTTAATAACCCGGCGTACAACACCTGATTACTTGCTGCCAAAAAATGCGGGGAAATAGCGCAGTATCAGAAATTCAGTAATGTGAGGGTTACTATTTTTCGCGTATTAGGGAGAGGCGTAGATGTTAAATATTGCCAGAAGCACCGGTAATTCCACCACCGGTGTGCATATGCTGCAACGCTTTAAAAATGGCTACCGCATTCGTTGTAATCGCGAGACCTTAAAGCGGTTCACTTCCATCGATGTTAAGCCGGAGTATCAACATCTGTTCGGCGCAGATGGCGAAGGTATCTACCATTCGGCAACCTTTCCAACTATTGCTGAAGGCGCGCAAGCGCTGTGCAACTTCATCCGGACGGTTTGCGGTCTGGAGTGTCAATGGAAACCGTAACGGTGTGGCGGTTTCACGCGTTGAACCTGTAAAAATAAGGGTATTTACGAACATTTTCGTGCCTGTTGTCGGCGTCTCATCCGCGCCGGGAAAGAGTGGCGATGCCGTGGCTGACGTTGAAACGGGAATTAGCGTCGGCTGGCAGGAGACCAGCCGACGCTATGATTGTTGCACACGTCGCCGATTTACGGCGACGTATTCATCACCACCGTTTTACTGCGAATCGTGTTCGTTCAAAGTCAAACGCTCGCCGGAACCCTGAAAACGCTCACCAACTCTTTCATCACTCTGGCTTGTTCGTTGAGCATTTCAGACGCGGCAACCGACTCTTCGACCAGCGCCGCATTTTGCTGGGTAGTGGTATCAATTTGGCCGATTGCAATGTTAATTTGCTGTACGCCGTCACTCTGTTCGAGGCTCGCTTGTTCGATCTCTTTCAGAATACTGGAGACGTTATCCACGTTCTCGACCATTTCGTCCATTTTACCGTTCACCTGACGCACCATCTCCAGGCCGCGCACGCTCTGCTGTGTCGAGTTTTCAATCAGTGCACGGATATCTTTCGACGAATTCGCCGTTTTCTGCGCCAGATTGCGAACTTCCTGCGCCACCACGGCAAACCCTTTGCCATGTTCACCTGCGCGTGCTGCTTCAACCGCGGCGTTAAGCGCCAGGATATTGGTCTGGAAGGCGATAGAATCAATCAAGTTAATGATGTCAGACATTTTGTCCGCCGAGCTGCTGATATTGTGAATTTCCTGCGTCAGCGAGGTCATCAATTTGCCGTTATCTTTCGCCGCGTCACTGGCTCTTGCAGAAAGCTGCGACGCATTTGCCGTATTATCACCCGTATTCTTAACCGTTGAAGAGATTTGCTCCATGGAGGCGGCAGTTTGCTCAATGGAACTCGCTTGTTCTTCCGTACGGGCAGATAAATCGCGTGTGCCGGCCATGATCTGCGATGCGCCAGTGGCAATATTTTCCGCGCCGCTGCGGATCTCCAGAACAATTTTTTTCAGCTCCTCCTGCATGTGGCCGATTGCGCCTGTCAGCAGCCCCGTTTCGTCTTTTGAGGTGACTTTTATCTCGGTGCCCAGATCGCCTTTCGCGATCCTGATCGCCGCATCAACGGCATGTTTGATAGGGCCAACAATGGCACGTGAAATAATGATTGCCATGATAATGCCGAATATAAAACAGATGAGGGTAATGAAGATCATCACCATCCGGCTCAGATTGTAATCATGCAAGAAATCACTATATGACGTTTGCATTTCATCCCGTTGCAGGCTGATAAAGTTATTAATCTTCTCAATATACTGGCTTTCATAATTACGCGTGTTGGTTGTATATTCCGTCATGGCGGCGTCGGGATTGGTTTGTATATTGCCAATCACTTTGCTACGGGACTGAATATAAAGACTGCGCGCGGCGGTGATTTTCTCTAACAGAGCCTGCGACGCATCATCATCAGCCTGTTTATTCAGCTGTTTATACAGTTCGCTTATTTGTTCAGACCTGGCGGCAAGGTCTGTAATCAACTGTGCTTTTTTAGCTGCATCTTTTTCAATGATCGCATTAAGAAACAGCGTCGTTGAACCATTAACATCGCGGATTAAATTATTACCCAGCGCGGTGGTCGGGTAATCTTCAGTCACGATTTTGGATATTTTATTTTTCGCCTCATCAAGCCGGTAAATCGCATTTCCGGCAATAAAAAGTAATAACAATAATAATATCCCGAAAGATAGCATTATCTTATTTCTGATACTTATACCCTTTGGCTTACCGATCGTTGTTGTATTTTCCATGGTCTTCCCTTAGTGAAATTTATCTGCATGCCTGGCCGCTATAGCGGTCGGCATCTACGTTTTATCGGCCATGAGAAGGTATTGATTAGTGATCGATCGTTAAAATCTTAATAAAAATGAAAAGCAATAGTTTATATCTATCAATTGTAAGGTGATCGATCGTTGATATATTGTATAATTTTGATGCAGCAATTTTTTTGAATGAAATTGATATTGTTAACGTAAATTAAAGAAATATCACTGAGGAGAAAAACCACGTAAATAAAATGTATGGCGGCAATAAACCGTAACGCACCGATCTACAGAGCAATATTTATTGCCAGAGAATAAATAATCACCTAAGTAAGTACTTCAGAATTATTGCATAAGAAATACATCAAACCAGACAGATATGGTCGCTTTGGTATGCCGCACGGCGTTCTCTATCCAGCGCGGCATTCACTATGGCTACTGCAACAGTATTTTTACGGTTAACTGCTGATATAGGTCAGATAAGCCGCCAGATAAACGACACCACAGGCAAACCATATTTTTGCCAGAAACTGATAATCGTTTTTGTCCATTTTTTCCCGCACCTTTCAAAAAGTATACGTAATGGCAATGACCGCTGAGCTTTGGTTACGGCGTAGCACAATTGGGCTGTCAGCCGCGTGATCGTTCAGCCATGTGTAATTGGCGCTCAGCAATGTTCCCCAGTGGGCATCAAATTGATGGCTCCACGTCAGGCTATTATCGATCCCATAAAATCCCTGTTCTGCGTGGTAGCGCGCATAGCCGGAACGCAGACTTTGCTTTTGGCTGACACCGTAAAACGTGTTCATATATCGGCTATCGCCAAACAGCGCGGCAGACTGGAAAGCCAGCGTATCGCGGGTGGTCTGCACCGGCAGCAAAGTGAGGGACGCCTGATACTGCACCCCCTGGCTGTCGGTAAGTGGCAGGGTGGCTTTGCTTTCCAGCACCAGCCAGTCTGTGGCTTGCCAGCCAACCGCCAGCGCGGTATTCAGCGTGGCGTCAATATTGCCCATGCCTTTTAAGTTTTCTGCGCCGTCCCGCCAGCCAGAGTCACGATCGGCGCGGCCTGACGCATAACCCAGCGTATGTTCCAGATAAAAACCATTGTCGGTTTGCAGGTCATAACCCAGCCCTTTTTGCGAATCAAAAAAGAGCGCATTATCGCGGATCTGAATTACCGGAACCACCTGCATACGTTGCTTGTCTGAACCGCTGTAGCGCGGGGCATATTCCCCGCCAATGCCCACCGTCGCTCCGTTTTGCACGGCGGGGGCGTCGTCGGCTCTGGCCGTGGAGGCCAACAGAGCCAGCAGGGGACAGGCGCTATACAACACGGTTTTTCTCATTATCATCATCACATCTCGCTGGGTGGGGTAGTATGCTGCGGCGAAGGTTCGCCATGTCCTGACAAGGAATATAGACAGGTCATATCAATAAACGGTCAGGGAATTATTAAGAAATGGTCAAGGTAAGCAAATGATATCCCGTAGAGTGCTTGTGATTGAAGATGATGCCGATGCGGCCAGCGTACTGGAAGCCTATCTGCGACGTGAAAACTATGACGTTTCGCTGGCCGGAGATGGGCTGACAGGGCTGGACATGGCGCAGCGCTGGAAACCCGATCTGATCTTACTGGATATCATGTTGCCGGGCATGAATGGCACCGAGGTGCTGGCGGCGCTACGGCGCATTAACGATGTCCCGGTGATCATGGTCACCGCCATGGGGGATACTTCTGAGCGCATAGGGGCGCTGCGATACGGGGCCGATGATTATGTGGTGAAACCGTATCACCCTGGCGAAGTGGTGGCACGCGTGCAGGCGGTGCTGCGGCGCAGTAAACGAACGAACACGCAGGAAGAGGTGCTCCGCTGGCAGACGCTGGAGGTGGATACTGTCGCCATCACCGCAACGGTCACCCAGGCTGAAAACAGTGTGCGCAGCCTGGAACTGACGCCAACGGAGTTTTCTATTCTGATAACGCTGATGCGCCACCCGACATTGCCGTTTTCCCGCCAGCACTTGCTGGAACACTGTTTGCCGGAGAGCGAAGCGCTGGAGCGCGTGGTCGATACGCATGTCTACAACTTGCGCAAAAAGCTGGAAAACGCGGGTGTTACCGGCGTTTTAGCGAATGTGCGCGGTATTGGATACAGGTTCCGCCAGCCATGAAAAATCGTGCTCATCAATCGCTGTGGCGCTGGATTTGCGCGCGCATCATCGCGCTGGCTATCGGCACTGTTATTGTCATTGCCCTGTGTATGTGGCTGCGTTGCGCCGTGCAAAACTTCTGGGTTTTGCATGATATGCCGTCTGCGGTGAAAGCGGAGTACCTCGCCCTGCTGGACAACCCGCAGGCGAACCCGGTGCGTTTCCATGAGATCGTCGATAAATGGTGGGGGATAAGCTATTCGAAGCCCTCCATCGCCTCGGCCGACTGGATCATGGTGGGCGTGCTGGTACTGGTGATGATCCCCTTTATTGTGATTATGGGGCTACGTTACGCCCGGCCACTCTCTTTACAGTTCAGCCACCTGCGCGAAGCGGCCGATGAAGTCACGCAAGGCGAATTTGGCCGCCAGGCGGACCTGGTAAAAGATGCGCCCGCCGAAGTGGTACGTTTTGTCAGCGATTTTAATGACATGACCCGTCAGCTGGCGCGCTACGACCGGGAGTTGCGCGCGTCGCACGTTGCGATGGCGCACGAGCTGCGTTCTCCGCTCACCGCCGCCATTGGTCGTCTGCAAGGGATGCTTGATGGCGTCTTTGAACCCAGCCAGCAACAACTGGGAATGGTGATGAAACAGCTACAGCACCTGAGCCGCCTCACGGATGAGTTGCATCTGCTTTCGCTGGCCGATGCTGGTCAACTGACGCTTAATCTTCAGCCGCTGTCGCTGGAAGATCTGTTAGCCGAGCAGCTCGCCTGGCTGAAACCGCAGGCTGATGCCGCGGGAATAACTATGGCGCTGACGTCCCGTTCCTCTTCGCTGTTTACTGGCGATGCGTTCCGGCTGGGGCAGGTCTTTATCGTGCTGATGGAAAATGCGCTGCGCTATGGCCGGCGGGGCGGCCAGCTTGCGATCCACCTCAGTCAGCAGGGGAGCGCGTGGCGGATCGATTTTGAGGATGACGGACCGGGCGTGGAAAGCGATTTTCTGCCAATCATGTTCGATCGCTTTACCCGCGCGGAAACCTCCCGCGCCAGGCATTCCGGCGGCAGCGGGCTGGGGCTTTCTATCGCGCGGGCGATATGTGTTGCCCACGGCGGCAGTATCAGCGCGGCGCTGCCCGAAAAAGGCGGGTTGCGGATCAGCATCACTCTCCCTGTGGATGGTCGCGGCGAAAAAAAATTGCACTCTTGATGAATTCTTGACGAAACGTGGAGTGATTCTCGACGTACGCCACGTTAAATGGCGCCATTACCGATCCGGAGTGGCGTCATGTCAGAACAATTCACCGATTATTTTCGTCAAAGCCTGCACCACCTTTTTAATGCGGCACGCGCTTTATCCTTCCTCGCTCTGCTTCCGTTACTGGTTACGGCGGCGGTCATTCCGCTGTTGACGGGGTGCGGAGAGAAAAAAACAGACCACGCCGCACCGCCCAGGCCTGTGCGTTATCTGGTAGTCGCGCAGGCGTCGCCGAATCCGGGCACGGTACGAACCGGCGAGATCCACGCCCATGATGAAACGGTGCTGGCTTTCCGGCTGGATGGCCGCATGGTCAGCCGGCAGGTGGATATCGGCGCGCGCGTACATGCCGGGCAGGTGCTCGCCACGCTGGAAAGTGAAACCGGTAAGAACCAACTGGCCAGCGCCACCGCCGATATGGAAAGCGCCCGCGCCGCCGAACAGCTTGCCGCGCTGAACCTGAACCGGATGCAGAAACTGATGCCCTCCGGCGCGATCGCCCGCACGCAGCTTGATATCGCCCGTGCCGACTGGCAGTCTGCCGCATCCCGCCTTAAAAGCAGCGCAGCAGCGGTGCGCAATGCCCGGGATAATCTGGCCTGGACCCAACTGACCGCGCCTGCCGATGGCGTTATCACCCGCGTTAGCGCCTCTGCAGGACAAGTGGTCAGCGCCGGAGAAAGCATCTTCACGCTGGCGACCAGCGACGCGCGCGATGTGGTTTTTGCTATCGCCGATCCGCAATTACTGCCCGCGCAGGCAGCAAAAACGCCCCTGTTTTCGGTCGCGCTGCTGGCCGATCCCACGCAGAAAACCACCGGCGTATTGCGTGATATCAGCCCGCAGGCCGATCCGCAAACGCGCACATGGCAGGTCAGGCTGACGCTTCAGTCCCCACCAGCGGCGATGGCACTGGGTGCCAGCGCCACCGTTGATATTCCGGTGGCGACATCGCCCGGCTTTGTGGTGCCCGCCTCGGCGTTGAGCCGCGTCGGCGACCAGCCGGCGGTCTTTGTTATCGACAAACAGTCGCAGGCGCAGCTTCGGACGGTCACGCTTGCGAGCTACACCGCCTCGTCTGCGGTGATTGCAACCGGCATCAGTGCGGGTGACCGGGTTATCACCGCAGGCGTAAGCAAACTGCGCGCCGGTGAAAAAGTGACGCCGGGAGAGCTGCAGCCATGAGCTCTGTTGAAACCAAACCGCGCTTTAATCTTTCTGCCTGGGCGCTTGAACACCAGCAACTGGTGAGCTTTTTTATGATGCTGGTTATTGCCACCGGCATCCTCTGTTATGAAAACCTGCCGCGCACTGAAGATCCGGCGTTTACCATCAAGACGGCGGTGGTCTCGGCGCAGTGGCCTGGCGCGACGGTTACCGACACTACCCGGCTGGTCACGGATGTACTGGAAAAAAAATTACAGGAGATCCCGTGGCTGGATTACATCGAAAGCGAAAGCCGGGCAGGCAGCGCCGTTATCTATGTAAATCTGCGCGATGACACCCCGCCGGCGCAAGTGCCGGATATCTGGTATCAGGTGCGCAAAAAGATGCAGGACATTGCGCCTTCGCTACCGCAGGGTGTGCAGGGACCGGCGGTAAATGACGAATTTGATGATACGTTCGGCACGATTTATGGCTTCACGGCGGAGGGCTACACGGCGCGTGAACTGCGCGATCGGGTGGAAGATATTCGCCGCGACCTGATGTCAGTGCATGATATTGGCAGAATCACTCTGCTGGGCGAACAGCAGGAGCAGATCGTCATTGCGTTTTCTCCCCGGCAACTGGCTGGCATGGGGCTGGATATCCAGCAGGTGAGCGATGCACTCAATGCGCAAAATGCCGTCGAGCCAGCCGGGATTATTCGTACCGGGCAGGATAACGTTGCGCTGCGGGTTAGCGGCGCGCTGACTACGGAAGAGAGCCTGCGGGCGGTTACCCTGCATATCAACGATCGCTATATTCCCCTGACCGATATCGCCACCGTGAGCCGCCAGCTCGCCGAACCGCCAGCGCCGGTGTTTCGTGTCAACGGTCAGCCCGCGATGGGGCTGGCCATTTCCATGGCCTCCACCGGCAACATGCTGCGTTTCGGCCAGGCGCTCAACGCCAGGATGGCAGAGATTAAAACCCAGTTGCCCCACGGCATAGAGATGACAAAAGTCGCCGATCAATCCGCAGTGGTGAGTGATGCGGTTAGCGGCTTTGTGCGGGTGCTTGTCGAAGCGGTGCTGATTGTGCTGGCTGTTTCATTTGTCTCGCTGGGGATGCGGGCAGGGCTGGTGGTGGCCGCCGCCATACCGCTGGTGCTGGCGATGACGTTTGCCGGAATGATGCTGGCCGGTATTGGCTTGCAGCGGATTTCACTGGGCGCGCTGATCATTGCGCTTGGCCTGCTGGTGGATGATGCCATGATCACCGTCGAAACCATGGTCGCCAGGCTGGAAGCCGGCGAATCGCGCAAAAGCGCCGCTACCTACGCCTTTAAAACCACCGCGTTTCCTATGCTTACCGGGACGCTGGTGATGATCGCCGGTTTCATTCCCGTCGGGTTTGCCGCCTCCAGCGCCGGAGAGTACTGCTTTTCGTTATTTGCCGTGGTGCTGATAGCGCTACTTTGCTCGTGGGTGGTGGCGATCCTGTTCTCGCCGTTGACCGGGGCCTGGCTGCTGCCCGCCAGAATAGAAAGCCACAGCAAAGGTAGCGGACGTCTGGCGCGTGCCTACCAGGCCTTACTGGCACGCGCGCTGCGCCACCGCTTAATGACCATTGGCATCGCAGTGGTAGCGCTGGCGCTGGCGTGCGTGGGGGCCACCCGAATGCACGGGGAGTTTTTCCCGGCATCGGATCGCCCCGAACTGCTGGTCAGCCTGTCGCTGCCCGCTAATACCGCGCAACTGGAAACAGAAAGGCAAGTCGAACGGCTGGAAAAGGTGTTGAACGGTAATAAAGATATTGATCACTACACGACCTATGTCGGCTCCGGCGCGATACGTTTTTATCTGCCGATGGATGTCCTGCGCGATAACGAAAACACGGCGCAACTGGTGGTGGTGGCAAAAGATTTAGCGGCGCGCGATCGCCTGCGCCAGCAACTGGACAGCGTGCTGGAAAGCCAGTTCGCCGGGTTTACCACGCGCGTTTCGCCGCTGGAGTTAGGGCCGCCGGTAGGGTGGCCAGTGAAATACCGGGTGAGCGGGCCGGATTATGCCAGGGTACAACAGTTCGCGCGTCGGCTGGCGAGTGACATTGGCACCTCATCGCTTGCCCGCGAAGTGAATTTGACCGCTGGTGAACCGGAAAGAACCATCACGTTGCAGGTGAACCAGACTGCGGCGCGGGCGGCAGGGGTTTCGTCGCAGAGCATTGCACAAATGCTGAATACGGTCTGGTCCGGGCGTACGGTAACCACGGTGCGGGATAATGATCGGCTGGTGGATGTGGTTCTCCGTGGCAACGATCGTGAACGGCTGGATATCGGCACGTTATCGACACTGATGTTGCCTGGCGCTAACGGCACGAAAATTCCGCTGAACGAAGTGGCAACCGTGGGCTGGGGCGTGGACGATCCGGTTATCTGGCGTCGCCAGCGGCTGCCGTTTATTACGGTGCAAACCGATCTGGCACCCGGTGTGAGTGCCGAAAACCTGTCGGCTGGCCTGCGCCCGGCGGTGGATAAACTGCGTGCGCAACTGCCTGCAGGATACCGGATCGAAGAGGGCGGCACGGTAGCGGAATCGGCAAAGGGGAACGGCTCGGTTTACGCGGTTCTACCGGTGACACTTATCGTGATGCTGGTGTTGTTAATGCTCCAGTTGCAGCGTTTTTCCCGCATGTTGCTGGCGCTGTTGATGGCACCTTTTGGTTTGCCTGGCATTGTGCTGGCGATGCTGCCGACCGGCACGCCGATGGGGTTTGTCGCCTTGCTTGGCGTGATTGCGCTGGCGGGGATGATTATTCGCAACGCCGTCATTTTGATAAGCGAAGTGGACAGCAATCTGGCGCAGGGGATGGCCGCGAACGAGGCGATTGTGGCTGCCGCCGAACACCGCGCCCGCCCGATTATGCTGACGGCATGTGCCGCCATTCTGGGCATGATCCCGATTTCACATCAGGTGTTCTGGGGGCCAATGGCCTATGCAATTATCGGCGGGCTGGTTGTCGCCACGCTGGTGACGCTTACCGTTTTACCGGCGGCGTTCAGCCTGCTGCTGGATAAAGAAAGACGCCATTAATGGAGGTGCCAGGAGGGGACATCACGCGCCAGGGCGAGATGTCTTTAAAGTAAATGCCAAAAGCGCCGATAAGGAGAGTGGGGCGCATGCAGGATTTTTCAGCGCCGGAAGCGATAAAGTAACCAGGATGTTGCCAATAATTTTCTGCAAAAGGGATTGATGACAGGCAGACCGCCAGCGCGGGGTGGTCTGCATAAAGGTATTCAAAATGATAAAGGTGCTGAAAAAAGGCGTTTCCATATATATAGCAGCGTTATTATTATCTTTTGCTTTTTTCTATATTGTTGCGCAAGTCGCCTACTATGCTTTTATCCAGGAAAAAGTAGAAGATTATGCCGAATCGATACTTGCCCGCAGCGATAATATTATTCTTCAGGTCCGCGAAATCAACGCATTACGCGAAGAGTTTTCCGTCTACACCCCGTGTAGCGATCCCTATTTGCACGCGTTAAGAAAACGCTTATGGCCTTATCCGCTGATCAAAGATATTGGCTATGTTGAAGACGGCAGAATAATCTGTTCCGCGCTGTGGGGGAAATATGCTGCGCCGTTGTCTCTCAATGTGTTCAAAAACAAAGTGAGCAGAGGCAGTTATACATGGGTGTTTGATGCACTGATTGAGAGCAATATCACTGCGGATGTCGTTTATAATAATAATTTTTCTGTTACAGTGTCACCTTTCGCTTTCACCCGTTTTCGCGAAGATTCTATCCGCTGGGGTTTTAATGCGGTGGTCGGAGACTACAACCACAAACAACATTTTTTCCGCGTAGGCAATAATACATCGCTGCTCGAAAATATAGAGCATGGTAAAGTGCATGAACTCTTTTTTATTACTGAAAAGTCATGTGATGCGCGGCATGATATCTGCGTTGTGGCTGGCGTCAGACACTCTTTCGTGTTTAATAACAACGGTTATATTCTTCTTTTCCTCTTTTGCGTCGCCTCGTTGGTGGGGTTGATTATTGGCGCGTTAATCAATAAAAATCAGCATGAGAACCAGTCATTATTAACCCGATTAGAAAATGCCATTATTAATAAAGAGTTGCATTTTGTTTATCAGCCGCTGTACCGGGTAAAAGATAAAAGTATCATCGGTGTCGAAGTGCTGTTGCGCTGGAATGATAAACAGATGGGAAATATCGGCCCGGATATTTTCATTCCGCTGGCAGAAGAAAATGGTTTAATTAATAAGATAAGTCTCTACGTGGTTGAACATGCGATCAAAGAGTGCGGTGCTGCGTTGAGAGAAAAAGATATCACGCTAAGCATAAACGTCAGTTGTTCAGATATCTGTTCAAAAACGTTTTATCAGCGGCTTATCGATACCCTGCAACAAGAAGGCGTGGCAGGGAAACATATCATGCTGGAAATCACCGAAAGGCAGAGTGGCCGCATAGAAGATATTATGCAGTCAATATGTTTATATAAAGAGCATGGCGTGTTATTTGCGTTGGATGATTTCGGTACCGGTTATTCCAATTTAAAATGGCTGTCCATGCTGGATGTAGATGAAATAAAAATTGATAAATCAATAACGGATTCTATCGGTACACAGTCCATTAACCGCCATATTCTGCCCGGTCTTATCGCCATGTTTAAAGATATGCCACGCATTATCGTTTTCGAAGGCGTCGAAAATGAAGCGCAGCATCTTTTTTTGCAAGGCAATTTGCCGGAATCCTGTGCACAGGGCTGGTATTTTTCCAAAGCATTAGCTTTTTCTGAGATAGAAAATCTTCTGGCACAGGTAAAACAAATGGGTGAATGCGCCGTTGAGGGCGCTGACAACAACGTCGCCGTGATGGCACCCTGACAGCGAAACGGCTCTGCCACCTGAGGCGGCTCTGTTTTTACAATCAATGGGTAACGCTCTACACTGGTGGGCAGTTTCCCCATTGGATGTCCCGGATGACGACACTTAAAAGTAATAATTTCTTTTTTATCATTCTGTTATTACTGGTCAGTCTGGCGTTTTTCAGCCTGATCCAGCCTTACTACTCCGCCATTATCTGGGCGGTGATCCTGGCGCTGATTTTTTACCCGCTGCGCATGCGTTTATCGGCGTTGCTCGGCGGACGTAACGGCGTGGCATCGCTTATCACCGTGTTGCTGATCTGCGTGATTGTCTTTATTCCGTTGATGATGGTGCTCTCCTCGATCGCCGTGGAGGTCAATAGTCTGTACCAGCGGTTGCAGAATAACGGCACCGATTTGCCGCAGTTGTTAAGCGACGGGATCGCGCATCTGCCGGAGTGGGCAAAAAATTCGCTGCGTGAAAATGATTTCGATTCGGTCGCCGCGATCCGCGAAAAACTCTCCGGCGTGGCGCTGAGCGTTGGGCGCTATCTGGCGGGCAGCGCGGTACTGATCGGCAAAGGCACGCTGGGAATTACGGTCGGCTTCTGTTTGATGGTCTATTTACTGTTCTTTTTACTGAAAGATGGCGCAGAACTGGTGCGCAAAATCTACGACGTGGTGCCGCTGTCGGCGACCATCAAACGCCGCCTGTTTCTGAAATTCGCCGGTGTGGCGCGCGCAACGGTAAAAGGCACGCTGGTCGTGGCCATTGTGCAGGGGGCGCTGGGCGGTATCGGTTTCTGGTTTGCCGGGTTCAACGGCAGCCTGCTGTGGGCGACGTTAATGGCGTTTTTGTCGCTGATCCCGGCAGTGGGGACGGCGATTGTCTGGGTCCCGGCGGTGATCTTTCTCTATTCAACCGGCGAGCTGGTCACGGCGACCGTTCTGACACTCTACTTCGTGATTGTGGTGGGGCTGGCTGACAATCTGTTGCGCCCGCTGCTGGTGGGCAAAGATACCCGCATGCCGGACTACCTGATCCTGCTTACTACGCTCGGCGGGCTGCAGTTCTTTGGCATTAACGGTTTTGTGCTGGGGCCAATGATTGCCGCGCTGTTTATTACCTCATGGAATTTGCTGGCGCAGTCGCGGGCGAATACAAAAAAACAAGCGTAATAATATTTAAAAACGCCGTCTGGAAATTTATGGCGGCGTTTTTGTTTGTCGTAAAGAAGTGCAAAGACTTTGAGTATAATCTTAGCCTGTGATAAAAAAGGGCGGTGTTTAACTACTGAGGACAATTTATTTCCGCTACGATGAGAAGCAATTCGCGGATAATTGTAATTATATGGACATTCTGTTCAGCGTCTTAAAACCTGATTCTTCCCTCCCGTTTTCTTCCTGCTGCCTGTTGGCAGATGACCAGTACTGGCGCTCTGCGCTGTAGTTTTCTCTCTGCCTGAGCTGGCACGTTGTGCCCGGCTGACATCGTTGTTTTTCCGGTTTCCCGTCGTTCGGTAAGCCGCAGGAAAGTATGTTCTCAAGCAGGAGAAAAAATGATTTACTGGATTTTATTAGTCCTGGCGATTGTTGCTGAAATAACCGGCACGTTGTCGATGAAATGGGCAAGTAATAGTGATAGTCACACTGGTTTTATTTTAATGCTGGTGATGATTGCGCTGTCGTATATTTTTCTGTCATTCGCGGTTAAAAAAATAGCCCTCGGCGTGGCGTACGCATTATGGGAAGGCGTTGGCATATTCATAATTACTATTTGTAGCGTCTTTCTTTTCGATGAACCATTATCGACGCTGAAAGCCGCCGGTCTGGCCACGCTGGTACTGGGCATTGTGTTAATCAAATCCGGGACGCGCAAAGCCGTGCGTCAGGAGCGTAACCATGCTGCAGTTTGAGTGGGTTCACGGCCTGTGGCTGGCAATGGCGATTGTGCTGGAGATCGCAGCGAACATCTTTTTAAAGTTCTCAGACGGTTTTCGCCGCAAGTGGTATGGTTTCGCTTCCCTTTTCGCTGTGTTAGCGGCATTTAGCGCCTTATCACAGGCGGTGAAAGGTATCGATCTTGCGGTGGCGTATGCACTGTGGGGCGGGTTTGGCATTGTCGCCACGCTCGCCGCCGGCTGGGTGCTCTTTGGGCAGCGCCTGAATTATAAAGGCTGGCTTGGTCTGGCTCTGCTGATTGTCGGTATGACACTGATAAAACTCGCCTAATGTTAAGTTGCCCACGTTTGTGGGCAATGAAATTCGCGGGCGGTATCAGGCTTAGGATACTATCTCCCCACACCTCTGTTTCCCTCGACACCAGTAAGGGACGGCCAATGTTTAATCCGTTAAGCTGGCGCAATCTCCCCACGGCAAGGACGCTGTTTGTCATGCTCTTTATGGCCGGCATCGGACTGATTGTTTCCGTCGTCGCGCTGCTTTATCTTTCGCTGCACCTCATTAGCACCAAGGCCAATGAAATTGATGAACATCGCACCGCGCTGTCTGTGCAGGGGGCGATTCAGACGGCGGTAAACCGGACCCGGTCGCTGGTCATTGATAACGCTGTCTGGGATGAAGCGGCTAAAGAAGCGTATCGTCCTCAGCTGGATAGTGCGTGGTTATACAGCACCTGGGGTTCGGGTTTTAAAATCAATAACCTGTACGACGGTACCTTTGTGCTGGATGAGAAGTTCGCCGTGCTGTGGGGGGCGTTTCGCAGCCAGCCTTTTACCGGGCCTAATCTCGCGTTTTTTGGTGACGGACTGGCCGCGCTGATTCGTGACCACAGCGAGCCGCTGCGCGCGGGAAAAGAGGTTTTCGCGGGGATCACCCGCACCCGCGAAGGGGTGGCATTTGTCAGTATCGGGCTTATTCGCCCGGCGAGCGGGCGGCTTAATGTTTATGACGAGACGCGCCGCTACCTGGTGATCACCCGCCATCTCAATGCGAAGCTCCTCAGCGATCTGGGAACGACCTTTCAGATTGATGACTTGCGCTTGCAGGCGCGACATGCCGGCGTAGCCAGCATACCGCTGCGCGGTTCGGCAGGTGAAACGCTGGGATATCTGAGCTGGACGCCGCATTTACCCGGCGCGGAGGCCGCGCAGGCGGCTGCGGCCAATATCCGCCAGATAGCCGCGTTAGCGGCGGGGTTGATCCTGCTGTTTATCGCCCTCAGCAGCGCCGGGCTTTACAAACTGGCGCGTGGGGAAAAGCTGGCGCGCAAAATCGCCCTGACGGACTGGCTGAGCCGTTTGCCTAACCGCCGCGCGCTGATTGAACACCTCGATAACCTGAGCGCAATGGGCGATCCCGAAATGATCAGCGTGGTGTTTATCGATCTCGACGGCTTCAAAGACGTGAATGACATATATGGCCACGATGTTGGTGACCGGTTGATTGTGACAATCGCCGATACGCTACGGCAGAAAGTGCCGACCGGCGGCATGCTGGCGCGAATGGGCGGTGATGAATTCGCCATGACGCTCAGCGGCCCGTGGTCACTGGAAAAAGCCGACGATTTTGCGCATAACGTGTTGCGCTACCTTGAGATGCCCGTGCGCATTGGCAAACGTACTATCCATATTGGTGCCAGCATCGGTATTGCCAGCGGTACGCTGCTGGAGTGCTCCAGTTCAGAGTTGTTTCGCCGCGCGGATATCGCCATGTATCACTCAAAAATTACCGGCAAAGCGCGAATGACCCACTATGACGCAGAGCTGAACAGCGCGCGTGAACGGCAATTAATGATTGAGAATGACATCCGTGACGGACTGGAGCGCGATGAGTTTGATGTCTGGTATCAACCGATTGTCGACGCGCAAAGCCAGACGATGATTGGCGTTGAAGCGCTGGCGCGCTGGCCGCGCCGCCCGGATGGCGAACTCAAGCCGGATGACTTTATCCCGGTTGCCGAAACCAGCGGGCTTATCTACGCACTCGGACAGTTTGTGCTGCGCCGCGCCTGCAGCGATTTGCAGCAGCTTAATCATCTGAAATTGTCGGTTAATATCTCGCCTGCGCAATTTCGCGACCCGGAATTTGAAGACAAAGTGGCGCGGGTGCTGGAAACCTGCTTGTTTCCGGCGCACCGCTTACAACTGGAGGTGACGGAAACCTACGTGCTGGAAAACCCGGAGCGCGCCCGTTCGGCCATCGCCAATCTGAAAGCGTTGGGCACGGCGGTTGCGCTGGATGATTTCGGGACGGGTTATTCGAGTATTGGTTACCTGCGGCGCTTTAATTTCGACACCATCAAAATTGATAAATCGCTGGCCGGGCTGGTGGATGACGATGAACAAGCCTCGGCGCTGGTGAGCGGTACGATCCGTATTGCCAGCGCGCTGGGCATGCAGGTGGTGGCGGAAGGCGTGGAAAACGAGAAGCAGATGAAGCTGCTGCGGCTGGCCGGCTGCGACCAGCTGCAGGGGTACTATTTCAGCGAACCGATGCCGATTAAGGATATTTTGCAGTTACCTTTGCTGCGAAAGGGCTGAATTACTCGTCTGCCTCTTTTGCCAGCGCTTCCAGTTTGTCACGAAAACCGGTAATCGAAATGGCGCGGTTGTCGGCGCGCCAGCGATCTTTCGCCGCCGGCGCCGAGCTTTGTACGGCAATCAACTGCCAGCCCGCATCGGTTTTTAACATCAGTGGCGAACCGCTGTCGCCGGGCAGCGTATCGCACTGGTGTGACAATACGCTATTTTGCGCCCAGCCGGTGACGACGCAGTCCTGGTGGCTGAACAGGCTATCAAGATGATCTTCCGGGTAGCCCGCCTGCGTGACTTTACGGTCGGTCGCTTTTAATGCGGCGGTGAGTTCATCTTTATCGCCGACAAAGATCGGCAGCGGCGTAATGCCGGAAGGGGGATACCGTAACACGATCAGCCCGAAATCCCAGGGCGCGGCAGAAGAGGGAACAATCCAGCCATCGCCGTCGGCTTTCAGGCGGTGGCCGAGCGACGGATCGACACGGCCTTCGATACCGTGAATTTCATACCGCCAGCTGCCTCGTTGCGAAACAAAGCGCAGCGCTACGGCTTTGTCCGCTTTGCCGCGCGGCGGTGTTAACAGGCAGTGCCCGGCGGTTAATGCCAGGTGCGGCGAGATAAGCGTAGCTGTGCACAGATTGCCGCTGGCGGTTTCCAGCTGACCAATCGCATCCCACGGCGCTTTGGTAGGGGTAGTAACAGGAACCCTGTCATCATGACCAAAAAAGAGCGTTTTCACATCACGGGCGCTTATCGCGTCATCGCCGCCATCGTCAGCATGTCCAACAGCGGAAAACAAAAACAGCGGTCCCAGCAACAGCACAACGGTTTTTCGCATATCACACTCTGGTGGGGTAATTATGATTATTAACGTAAGCCCAGGTAAACAAATATAGACGGGACGAGCAGAAAGTGGGAGTAAAATCAGCGTGCTACATTAATAAAGATAAAAGCGGACGGCAATCAGTGCGCAGATGATTAACATCGCCAGAATGACTTCAAAACGATAACGTCGCAGCATCATAGGCCCTCCAGAGAAAAACGGCGCTTCACCCTAAGGGTTCAGCGCCGACTTGTCACAGCGTTCTGATACGAACGCCGGTATCAGACACGTTTACTTATGCAGCCGGTTGTGCAGCCGGTTTGGTCGCAGTGTGTTTAACGTGTTTTTTGTGGTGTTTTTTCGCAGCCTGAGCTTTCTGCTCTACAGCTGGTTTAGCTGCTTTTTTGTGATGTTTTTTCACTTTTGCGGCCTGAGCTTTCTGCTCAACGGCTTTTTTGTGTTTTTTGTGCACTTTTTTAGCCGGTGCAGCTTTAGTGGTGGCAGCCGGTGCAGCGGTCGTTGCTGCCGGAGCAGCAGCCGGAGCCTGGGTAGAAGTAGCGGTGTCAGCAGCGAAAGCAGCAGAAGACAGACCCAGAGCAGCGGCAACAACCAGAGCTAATACTTTTTTCATTCCGATATCCTCGAATTGGTTTCTTCATTCAACCCCACTGCGGGGCCGTTGAAAGAACTATATCCCTGTAATTAAACGCCTTCCGTGAGTGATTGGTTTCGGCGTGTAACGTAATGTACAGAGCGAGGAACCACGCCGGAACTGCCGCTCCGGCGCGGGTGTATCAGAGGTAACGGCGGAGAAGATGCTGGTGGAAATAGTCGGCGTTTAGCGCTTCGCCGGTGGCATTCTGAATAAGCTGCGCGGTACTGAAGCGGCTGCCGTGCTGCCAGATATTTTGTCGCAGCCAGTCAAAGAGCGCCGTAAGATCGCCTGCGGCAATCGCCTCGTCCAGTCCTGGAAGCGCGGTTCGCGCGGCGTGGAACAGTTGCGCGGCATACATGGCACCGAGCGTATATGACGGGAAATAACCAAAGCCGCCATCGGTCCAGTGAATGTCCTGCATACAGCCGTTGCGGTAGTTGCCTTCGGTGGAAAGCCCCAGCCAGGCCTGCATTTTTTCATTCCACAACCCCGGAATATCGTCAACCTCAATCTCACCGTCGATCAGCGCGCGTTCAATCTCATAACGCAGGATCACATGCGCCGGGTAACTCACTTCGTCCGCATCGACACGGATATAACCCGGTTTTACACGCTGGTTCCAGGCGACAAAGTTGCGCGCTTCAAACGCTGGTTGCATCCCGAAACGTTCAATGATGGCCGGTTGCAGGCGGCGCAGGAAAGCCTCGCTGCGGCCTAACTGCATTTCAAAAAACAGGCTTTGTGATTCATGAATCGCCGTGGAACGCGCCAGCGCAATCGGCTGCCCCGGCCAGCTGCGCGGCAGATTTTGTTCATAACGCGCGTGGCCGGTTTCATGTACCACGCCGAACAGCGCGCTCAACAACTCATTTTCATCGTAACGCGTGGTAATACGCACATCTTCCGGAACGCCGCCGCAGAAAGGATGGGCGCTGACGTCGAGCCGCCCGCCGTTAAAGTCGAAACCGAGTTCCTTCATCGCCTGCAAACCCAGTTCGCGCTGGTCGGCAATCGGGAACGGCCCCTGCGGTGCTATCAATGCTTGCTGCTCCTGTTTTGCCACCGCTTTTTTCAGCAGATCCGGCAGCCAGGATTTTACTTCGCCAAACAGTTCATCAAGGCGGGCGCTGGTCATATCCGGTTCGAATTTGTCCAGCAGCGCATCGTACGGTGAACACCCTTTCGCGGCGGCCCGCAGTCTGGCCTCTTCACGCGCCAGTTTAACTACTTCTTTCAGGTTGGCTGAAAAGCCTGTCCAGTCATTGGCCGGACGCTGCGTGCGCCAGGTGTGCTCACATTTGCTGCCCGCCAGTGACTGCGCTTCAACCAGCGATTCCGGCAGCAGTGCCGCTTCCTGGTAGTGCCGTTCAATTTCGCGCAGGTTGGCCTGCTCAATATCGTCCAGATCTTCTTGCCGCGCGTTGGCGATCCACTCGCCCACCTGTTTATCGGTCAGGATCTGGTGGCGCAGGACACTTAACTCTGCCAGCGCTTCGCCGCGTGCTGCGCTACCACCTGGCGGCATCATGGCAAACATATCCCAGCTGGCAATCGAAGCGAGGTGTGAAAAGCGCGACAGGCGCAGGAAAGTGCGGGTGAGCTGGTGATAGTTATGCTTGTCCATAATGCCTCTGATTTTTAGCGTGTGATCGTGTAACCACCTAAAAGTAGTAGTTATTCAATACTTTTCCTGAACTGTATCATAATAGGAATAATCTATTTAAATAACCAATACCAACGCGTAACGCAGTAATATTATGAATCCTTTTGTCTGGGTAATATTTGCTCTGCTGGCGCTTGATGCGGTGCGGGAATTAATGGGCGCGGCGTCGATTTTGAGTCTGTTTTAACACACACAAGCACAGAGTAAAAAAAAGCCCTGCATGCGCAGGGCCGTTAACTATCGCGGCATCAGTGCAGGCGAGAGTGGAGCCTGCTTCCTACCAGGATAGCAATCACCAGCATGGCGGCGATAAAACCGCCGACGCCGTTCCAGCCATAGCTGTGCCAGAACACGCCGCCTAATGTCCCTGCCACGCTGGAGCCGAGATAGTAGCTAAATAAGTAGAGCGACGAGGCCTGGCCTTTGGCGCGTCGCGCGCGCGGGCCAATCCAGCTACTGGCAACGGAATGGGCGGCAAAGAAGCCTGCGGTAAACAGCAGCATACCGATGAAAATCAGCCCCAGCGTTGAGAACAGCGTGAGCAACAACCCCAGCAGCATGATGGCGGTAGCGCCAACCATCACCGGCCCGCGCCCGTATTTATTGGTCATCACACCGGCTTTCGGCGAACTCCATGTGCCCGTCAAATAGGCAACGGAAAGCAGCCCCACCACCGCCTGGCTCAGCATCCACGGCGATTGCATCAGGCGGTAACCGATGTAGTTAAACAGGGTGACGAACGAGCCCATCAGCAAAAAGCCTTCCAGAAACAACAGCGGCAATCCCTGGTCGCGCCAGTGCAGGCGGAAATTGATAAACAGCGTTTTTGGCCGCAGCGAGGTCGGGCGGAAATGGCGTGATTCGGGCAGGATCCGCCAGAACATCAGCGCGGAAGCCAGCGCAAAGCAGCCAATCACCGCCAGCGCGATACGCCAGTTAAAAAAGTCGGTAAACACGCCGCTCAGCAGGCGTCCGCTCATGCCGCCGATGGAGTTGCCGCTGATATACAGCCCCATGGAGAAGGCAACAAAACTGGGGTGGATCTCTTCACTTAAATAAGTCATGCCAACGGCCGCAACGCCGCTCAGCGATAAGCCAATCAACGCGCGCATCACCAGGATGCCGTGCCAGCTGGTCATCATGGTTGACAATAACGTGCAGCACGATGCCAGCAGCAGCGCGGTGACCATCACTTTTTTTCGCCCGATGGCGTCCGAAAGCGGGCCGGTAAACAGCAGACCAATCGCCAGCATGGCGGTGGAGATCGAGAGGGAAATACTGCTGCTGGCCGGAGAGACGCCAAACTCCTGTGACAGCACCGGTAAAATGGGCTGAACACAGTACAGCAGGGCGAATGTCGCTAACCCGGCGGAAAAGAGCGCCAGCGTGACGCGCATAAATTGGGGAGTACCACGTTTAATAAATTGTCCCGGCAAAGAGACTGGTTTTTCGTCGACGACGCTTGCCGGCCCGGTGTCAACGGTTGTTGTACGACTCACTGGAGATCCTTAACGTTTTATACCCGTGATTTTGGTGACGGGCTTACCACGTCGCTAAGGGTATGAAAGTGGCAATATTCTGTCTAATATATTAATAATCTCAAATAATATGTATTACATATGAATATTGAACTGCGTCATTTACGTTACTTTATTGCCGTTGCCGAGGAACTGCATTTTGGTCATGCGGCGGCGCGGCTGAATATCTCGCAGCCGCCGTTAAGCCAGCAAATCCAGATCCTTGAACAACAAGTCGGTGCGCGCTTGCTTGCCCGCACCAACCGCAGTGTGTCGCTCACGCCTGCCGGGCGGCAGTTTCTGGCAGATAGCCGGCAAATTTTAAGCCAGGTCGATGAAGCCGCCGCACGCGCCATGCGGCTACACCAGGGGGAAACCGGGGAGCTGCGCATTGGTTTTACCTCCTCCGCACCGTTCATAAAAGCGGTCTCCGACACGCTCTCTTCGTTCCGCCAGCGTTACCCGGATGTACATATCCAGACACGCGAAATCAATACCCGTGAACAGATCTCGCCGCTCAATGAAGGGTTGCTGGATTTGGGGCTGATGCGTAACACGCCGTTGCCGGAGACGCTGGCCTGGGATGTGATCCTGCGTGAGCCGTTGCTGGCGATGATCCACAAAGATCATCCTTTAGCGGCGCGTCCGGCGGTGTCGCTGGTGGAACTGGCACAGGAGCCGTTTGTCTTTTTCGATCCGCATGTCGGTACCGGTCTGTATGACGAGATCCTCGGCCTGATGCGCCGTTATCAGCTGGCGCCAACCATTACGCAGGAAGTGGGCGAAGCGATGACCATTATCGGCCTGGTAGCGGCCGGGTTAGGGGTGTCGATTTTACCGGCATCATTCCGGCGTGTGCAGCTAACGGAAATGCGCTGGGTGCCGATTATTGAAGCGGATGCGGTATCAGAAATGTGGTTAGTCTGGTCAAAACATCATGAGCAGGGCAGTGCTGCCGCCCGCTTTAAGCAGCAGTTGATCACCGCTGCTGACGGATAAATTTTGCACATAAGTCATTGCAAAATGTGCTGTAAATCACACGCCGGGGTAAATATTTGACGGCGACCAGTGAAGTGTTTCACCATAGCCGAACGTTTATTTCGAAGCGTGAAAATAAGGGAGTCAGAGGTGGTTGCTGATAGTCAGCCTGGGCATATTGATCAAATAAAGCAGACCAATGCGGGGGCGGTATACCGCCTGATTGATCAGCTTGGCCCGGTATCGCGCATCGATCTCTCACGCCTGGCGCAACTTGCTCCGGCCAGTATTACGAAAATTGTACGTGAGATGCTCGAAGCCCACCTGGTGCAGGAGACGGAAATCCAGGAGCCTGGCAGCCGCGGGCGTCCGGCGGTCGGGCTGCTGGTTGAGACCGAAGCCTGGCACTACCTTTCTTTGCGCATCAGCCGGGAAGAGATCTTTCTTTCCCTGCGCGATCTGAGCAGCAAACTGGTCGTCGAAGACCGCCTTGAGTTAGCGCTGGTGGATGAACTACCGCTGCTGGATCGCATTATTCTGCATATTGACCGCTTCTTTACCCGCCATCAGAACAAACTGGAACGTTTGACCGCCATCGCGATTACGCTGCCCGGCATTATTGATACCGAAAACGGTATCGTTCATCGCATGCCCTTTTATGACGATGTTAAAGATATGCCGCTGGGTGAAGCGCTGGAAAAGCACACTGGCGTGCCGGTGTATGTCCAGCATGACATCAGCGCATGGACGATGGCCGAAGCCCTGTTTGGCGCGTCGCGCGGAGCAAGGGATGTGATTCAGGTGGTTATCGATCACAACGTTGGGGCGGGGGTGATTACTGACGGGCGTTTGTTGCATGCGGGAAGCAGCAGCCTGGTGGAGATTGGCCACACGCAGGTTGATCCCTACGGCAAACGCTGTTATTGCGGCAACCACGGTTGCCTTGAAACCATCGCCAGCGTCGAGAGCGTGCTGGAACTGGCGCAGTTGCGCATGAGCCAGTCAATGAGTTCGATGCTGCACCAAAAACCGCTGACCGTGGAGTGGCTCTGCCAGGCTGCGCAGCAGGGCGATTTATTGGCGAAAGATATCATTAGCGGCGTGGGTGCGAACATTGGACGCATTCTGGCCATCATGGTGAATTTGTTCAACCCGCAAAAAATACTGATTGGATCGCCGCTCAGCAAAGCGGCAGACGTGCTTTTTCCCGCCATTGCCGCGTGCATTCGCCAGCAGGCGTTGCCCGCATACAGCCAGCACATTAGCGTGGAAAGCACGCAATTTACCAACCAGGGCACCATGGCCGGTGCGGCGCTGGTAAAAGACGCGATGTATAACGGATCTTTACTTATCCGTTTGTTGCAGGGGTAACATTTTTACACTGTTGCCATAAAAATTGCTCTACCTCAATCTTGCCCCCAGGCAGTTCCCTTAGACTTTCCCCACTGAATTATTTTCCTGGTTTATATTTTCGTAGAACAACGGTGGGATGAGTGATGCTTAAGCGTTTCTTTGTAACGGGTACAGACACTTCTGTCGGGAAGACAGTGGCGTCCCGCGCGCTACTCCAGGCGCTGGCAGCCAGTGGTAAAACGGTGGCGGGTTACAAGCCTGTTGCCAAAGGGAGCAAAGAGACGCCGGAAGGGCTGCGCAATAAAGACGCGCTGGTGCTGCAAAGCGTTTCGTCACTGGAGCTGCCTTACCAGGCGGTCAACCCCATCGCATTAAGCGAAGAAGAGAGCAGCGTTGCGCACAGTTGCCCCATCAATTACACCCTGTTATCGAATGGCCTGGCTGATCTCTGCGATCGCGTCGATCACGTGGTTGTGGAAGGCACCGGCGGCTGGCGTAGCTTAATGAATGACTTACGCCCGCTTTCGGAGTGGGTGGTGCAGGAGCAGATGGCGGTGGTTATGGTGGTGGGTATTCAGGAAGGGTGTCTTAACCACGCCTTGCTGACCGCGCAGGCCATCGCCAGCGACGGCTTACCGCTGATTGGCTGGGTGGCGAACCGCATCAATCCGGGGCTTGCGCACTATGCCGAAATTATCAATGTGCTGAGCAAAAAACTGCCCGCGCCGCTGGTCGGTGAATTGCCGTATCTGCCACGCCCGGAACAGCGTGATCTGGCGCAATACATTAATCTGCAAATGGCGACCGGCATGTTAGTTGCCGACCGTATTCTGGCCTGACGCGGGCCGTTCGCTCATAGCCCGCTGTTCCTGTTTCTCCGCTTATACTCTTTATTGCATTTGATGCAAAAGTAGACAATTTAAGCGGGGAATCTTATGAGTACATCCCTTTTACAGTAAAACTCCGTCGGTCACGGTGCTGGATAACCGTGGTCTGGCGGTGCGTGGCATCGTTTATCACCGTCATCCGGAAACGCCGGACACCACCGACGAGCGCATCATCCGCCATCAGTTTGACGCGCGCGGTTTACCGTCACAGAGTGTCGACCCGCGTCTGTATGCCGCCGGGCGGGCGAATTTCAGTTATCTCACCGACCTGGACGGTGCGCCGCTGCGTACGCAGAGTGCCGATGCCGGAACCACGGTTGCCCTGAATGACGCCTCCGGGCGGGCGTTTTTGCAGGTCAGCAATATTGGCTCAGGGAATGATCGCAGCGCCGCGGTGACCCGCACCTTCCAGTATGAAGCGGCAAACCTATCGGGGCGACTGCTCGGCATTACCGGGCAGGGAAAAGTCACTGAACGATTTATCTGGAGTGGGAATTCAGTGGATGAACAGAGCCACAACCTTGCCGGTCAGCTTGTCAGCCACTATTTAGCGAAACAGCGGTTTTTGCGCCATCGGAATAAGCAACTGCGATTGCCACTCCGCGAGCGCAAGCCGCGCAAGTTGCCCCAGTGCGGTGAAAAACGGGTGATTTATCTGTCGGGACTGGAACTGCGCAGCAGCGCGGAAACTCTCCAGGTGATAACCGTCGGCGTTGCCGGTCGCGCACAGGTACGGGTGCTGCACTGGGAAAGCGGCCTGTACACCGGTTTCGCCAATAATCAGATTCGTTACAGCTACGACAACCTCACCGGCAGCGGCAGTCTGGAAATGGATGCAAGTGGCGAGCTTATCAGCCAGGAGGAGTATTACCCGTTCGGCGGTACTGCGTTATTTGCCGCGCGCAGCCAGCTGGAGGTGGATTACAAAACGATTCGTTATTCCGGCAAGAAGCAGGACGCAACCGGGCTGTATTACTACGGCTACCGCTATTACCAGCCGTGGACGGGCAGATGGCTTTCCGCAGATCCGACAGGCACGGTGGACGGGCTGAATCTGTTCAGGATTGTACAGAATAACCCAGTGACAATGCACGATCCCGACGGAATGGCACCAGCAAATGCCTGAGCGTTGGATACAGCGACGCGTCTTCATGAAGAGCTCGGGCACTACGAAGCTGCACGGTTATTCCTGATTACGACTGGATCATATTCGGGGTCAGGGTCATATGAAAACATTACTAACATCGCGGTGTATTAATCAATGGGGAGCAGGTCACGGGCTTTATAACGCGCCCCTGCACAACTGAATCATATCAGAATGGATGTATTATTTATGCCTCATTGTTGATATATATTCCAAAAAGGATTTAGTAATGTGAAAGATATAAGCCATATGGTAGATAGATATTTTTTACTCTGGGTGCTATAACAGAAAATGATATCACTTATAAGACAGCGCTTGATATTATTGCTGTCTCTACACATGAAGTGGCTCAGTTTATTTTTTGGGAGAACCTGTCGATGCATATCGCCATTCCATATTTTTTGAATAGTTTGAATAATTCAAAGCTATTTTTCAATACTCGGCCTTCTGAATAATTTTCCAGGATTACCAATGCCGGGAGTTATTTTTTTCAGTCAACCGCAATAAGGAATATTATATGTCTGAGTGATCATTAAAGTACCCCGTCATACATGTCCATAGCCTTTTGGGTTTCGATAAAATTGCCGAAGTATATCCTTTTTTCACGGCATCGAAAAAGTGTTCGGAAGGTCGAAGCAAATGTATATTCAGCGACGCTGTCAGCAATTAATAGTAATGAACTCCGCGGTGAGCAATTGTTGGAGTTTATACAGCAGGTGTTTACAGAAACTGGCACTGGAAAAAGTAAACCTGATTAATCACAACCAGGGCCCGTTGGCTTGCCACTATGTTGCGGCTACTCATCCGGAGCTTAATGCCTCGGTAACTTCCGTTAATGGTGTCAATGATGGTTCTGAATTTGCCAACCTTATGCGGCTGGCGCTAAATCCAGGACATCTACCTGAAACGGTTGCAGATGCGGTAATAACAGCATTTGGAAAGCTATTATCGTATATTTTTTCATAACGATTCTTTATCAAAGAAAAAATTAGAATGGGAAAGTGAATATGTTGAACTATGATTGGACCACAAACCTATCCCCATTAAATGGGGTGCCCATGTACAATTATCCAACGTCTCGGGATCTTCCTGATGAATTTCACCCCAGAAATTCATACACTGATAAGCTTTTGTCTCTTGTCAAACAATTGAAAGAGAATTTTACTCAATCACATTTGAGCATGCTCATCTCTCCTACCAAAGAGCAACTGGCAGATGTCGAGAAAATGGGGGAGTTGCATGCGAAGTACCTGATGAATTTATTCTGTAAAGATAGTCTTTTTTCAGAAGATGAATACTACCGTATGATTGAAAAGGTAAGATCATATTGTGATGTGGTCACCGATACAGACCTGGAAAAGTATGATTCTCAATATAAAACGATAGATCGCCCACTCGTTTCTGAATACTTGTATGATGATGACTTTTTTGCCTACTGGCGAGTTGCAGGTAATAACCCACTGGCAATCAAAGGTGTGGTTGAAATTCCAGGTAAATTTCCGATAACAGATGAAATTTATCAGAAGGTTATGGGCGATGATGATACGCTGACTGATGCGCTGTCGGAAAAAAGAATTTATATGATTGATTATGAGACTCTGGATGGTGCCACCGCCGAAGATGGGGTGGAAAAACCAGAAAGTGATAGCTCATCAAAATCAGTTATCGGATATTCATACATGGCGATTGCGATGTTTGCGGTACAAAAAGGTACGGGGAAACTTAAAACTGTGGCTATCCAATGTGGACAATCATCTTCAGATGATAATCCATTATTTAGTCCGAGTGATAATGATACGTACCGCTGGGGCTGGCAGATGGCGAAAATGGTCGTTCACGCGGCTGATAAGGCTGAACACCAGTTGTGCCATCATTTGGGTGTAACACACCTTGTGTCCGAAGCTTTCGCTCTTGCAACTATAAGAAACTTCACAACAGATCATCCAGTTTATCGTTTACTTATTTCTCATATTGAAGGAACAAACAGGATTAACCATAATGCCATTCTGGCTCTTCTGGGGCCCCAGAAATTCGTCGACAACTTAATCGCCGCCGAACTGGGAACGTTGGCAAATAAGACAATTGAAATGCGTTTGTCCTTCGATTTTTATGAAAATTTTCTCCCAAGAGATTTAGAAAATAGAAATGTGTCTGACACAACAGCCTTTCCTGATTATCCCTATCGTGATGATGGATTATTGCTCTGGAATGCTATTCGAAATTGGGTTGGAAAATACATTTCATTGATATATCCTGGCGACCTTCAGCTAAACAGTGATAATGAGCTTCAGTCATGGATGCAGGATATCGTAGATAATGGTAAAATAAAGGGATTCCGGGTTGTTTCAACCAGAGATGATCTTTCTGATGTGTTGACGATGATAATTTTTACAGCTTCAGTTCAACATGCAGCATTAAACTTCCCACAAAAATCTCATATGATGTATGCTCCGGCAATGGTTGGCTCTCTGACAGAGAAAAAGCCAGTCAACCTTGCCGGTAATACAAAGGCTCACTGGATTTCCATGCTACCAGGTACCGTCCGTGCAGCGGCAAAAATACAGATATACACACTACTTGCTGGTGTTTATAACGGGTACCTTGGTGAGTATGTGGATAAAAATGGCAATGAGATATTTAATCAATCTGATGATGAGTTTATCTATTCCGCATTGGTAGAATTCAGGGATGAATTGAGTGCTATTTCAGCTAAGATTAAATCCAGAAACGAAAAAAGATATCATCCTTACGAGACGTTAATTCCTGCCAATATTCCTGCAAGCGTTAATATCTAATAGGGCGTATGGCCTATGAATTTTCATAGGTCAGAACAACAGATAATGCGAGAGCGTATGGTAAAGCTATCAACAGTATGTCGTTAATATTAATGAATGGAGTGGTCTATTTTGGGGGGCTCCAAATATATAAGCGCACCCGTTTTTGTTCCAGGTGCTTTTTGAGATTTCCGGCGTTTCAATCATCAGCCGGTACTCTTCCAAGGTAAGGTTATTCAGGAATTAAGGGGTGCGCTCGCTGTTATATTCTGCCAGCGCCCTGTAATTTCCCGTGCTTCATTCAGCGTTCAGAATAAATAAAAATCCAGGCGACTGACAAGTTCCAGCGTGGACTGCAAATCAACCAGGCGGGCACTGATGTTGATCAGCGTTTCTTCAGCATCTCTGTTCCGGGCTGAAGGCCCGAACGACCTCTCTGTTTAACTGATGCATTTTCGCTCTTGCTGCCTCTCAGTCGCGCCATGCGCTTTCAACGCCGGTTTAATAGCGTCCAGATTATGATCCACCGCAGCACGCAAGTTACTCGAGTCCAGTTCGATTTGCGCTGGTGTATTACGTCGCCGTAAGTTTCACTGAGCTTCTAGTGAACCCCTTTGGGAATGACTATTGCGGAATCCTGATCAGTCAGTGCAAGGATCTCATTATCGTCCAGCAGTGGATAGTTAGCTCTCAAATAAACGTCAACAGCCGCCCTCGATGGCATATGGCCAGCTTCATATTTACCCTGACGCCGCTATACAGCTCCACCTCCAGAAATTCAACTGGCTGTTTGCTCAGGTAGATATAAATCGGCGGAATATCCGGCACCGGCAGGATTAGAATGTAATCCGCAAAATGCTTCTCATCGGGTGTCGGGCTGGTCGTAGCCGTAATACCCATATTATCCGGTAGCGGATCCACAATCACCGGGTTTGGCAGCACTGGCTGCACCTGATTACTGGTGTTCGACGGCGTATTTACCCCCGTATTATCCGGTGTCCAGATGATGGTGATGTGGGCTTCGTGCAGTAACAAACATGCAGAGAGAAGGGGAGAATGATGAAAGAACGAGCGGAATCTGTTTCCGCTCACCTGTTACTGAACGCATGAGGACAAGTTGTGAAAGATGTGCGCTTATATCCTCTTACGACGCTTTGCGGAGTACATCACCTCGTCGCTCTCTTTAAGCATCTCCCCCAGCGACTGGTAACGACGCGCGTCACTATGCAACATTCCAAAGGAATAATTAATGTTGTACGGCTTACCCGATTTTTTGTTGTACTCATCCACACTTTTTCGGAGATTGTTCAAGAAAGCATCAGCATGAGCCTGCTGCGTAACGAGAACGGCGAATTCATCTCCACCAAGACGTCCTACGATATCTCCGGCACCAAGATGCTGGTGCAACAGCGCTGAGAATACTTTTAATACTTCATCACCTTCAGCGTGCCCCCAGAGATCGTTGATAGGTTTGAATCTATCCAGATCAAAAAAGATAAGGCTAAATGCTGCATTATCTTTAGCAAGGTTGCGGAATCGTTTTTCCCCCGTCCTGTAAAAGCCACGACGATTAGCGATACCTGTCAGGCTATCTGTCATGGCCATTCCAATCACCCTGAATTCATCTTCCAGAATAAAGGCTAAATCCTTGAGTGAGGCAATATCATCGTCGTTAAAGCCACGGGGGGTGGTATTGATCAGACAAAGCGTACCTGCTACCTGACCATCAGGCAGATGAACCGGGTAGCCTGCATAGAATCTGATGTAAGGCTCACCCGTCACCAGAGGGTTATCATGGAAGCGTTCATCATTAGCTGCGTCGTTAACAATAAAGGGGCCTTCCTGCAAAATGGCATGACCACAAAAGGAGATGTTACGGGGCGTTTCCTTAATACCCAGCCCCTCACATGCAAGCAACCATTGGCGCTCGCGATCAAGCAGGCTTATTAGTACGACAGGCACCTGGAAGACCTTTTTTGCAAGGCGAGTTAAACGATCAAAACGTTCATCGGCACCTGTATCAAGCAGGTCTGCCAGATGGAGAGACTTTAATCGTTCTTCTTCATTTTCGGGGATTCCTGGAAATTTCATACGCCCTCGCAGAGATATACTTGCTTTATGTCAGCTACGTTGACTGCATCCAGACTGGCTAAGCCTTCCACGTCATTAGAACAATATAGTTCAAACGATAATGGACAGCCTGCTTGCTACGCGGCGCACGACTTGTGATCCCGCCTGCTTTTCTCCTGTCGCAGCCTTTCTGCTCACAACTCCCTCTTTTAGTAGAAAGTTAAACATCACTGAATCGCTGACAAAACGTCGGGTAGGTGGGGATGGGGTGCATGTTTAACCCGTGGCGATTCAATGAGCGGTTGTCAGGGCATTTTGACTGTTGACCCTGACCCCGAATATGATCCAGTCGTAATCAGGAATAACCGGCTTCATGTTGGCTGCATATTCTGCCAACCGGCAGACTTCTCAGCGAATTCGGATGGCGTCATCCAGCCCAGTGCAGAATGGGAACGCCTCTGAAAATACATATAAATCAAATCCGACAAACTTTGCAGAGGCCGTCAACTATACTTTCGGTGACCCTTTTGGTTGCCTAACATCTAACGGAGTATTCCATGAGTCTTTCCCTTTACAGTAAAACCCCGTCGGTTACGGTGCTGGATAACCGTGGTCTGGCGGTGCGTGACATCACGTATCACCGCCATCCGGAAACACCGGACACCACCGATGAGCGCATTACCCGCCATCAGTTTGACGCGCGCGGTTTACCATCACAAAGTGCTGACCCGCGTTTGTATGCCGCCGGACTGGCGAATTTCAGTTATGTCCCCGACCTGAACGGCGCGCCGCTGCGCACGCAAAGTGCCGATGCCGGAACCACGATTGCCCTGAATGACGCCTCCGGGCGGGCGTTTTTGCAGGTCAGCAATATTGGTTCAGGGAATGACCGCACCGCCGCGGTGACCCGCACCTTCCAGTATGAAGATGCAGGCCTGCCGGGGCGGTTGCTCAGCATTACCGAGCAGGGAAAAGTCTCTGAACGATTTATCTGGAGTGGGAATTCAGTGGATGAACAGAGCCACAATCTTGCCAGCCAGCTTGTCAGCCACTACGACCCGGCAGGTTTGCTCTCAACGACCAGTATTTCCCTGAACGGTGTACCGCTTGCCGTCACCCGCCAGTTACTGCCGGACGATGCCGAAGCCGACTGGCAGGGCGCGGATGCTTCCGCGTGGAACGACCTGCTGGCGGGCGAAACTTACACCACGCTGAGTACGGTGGATGCCGCCGGGAATGTCCTGACCACCACCGATGCGAAAGGCAATATCCAGCGCGTGGCCTATGACGTGGCGGGGCTGCTGAAAGGCAGCTGGCTGACTGTGAGTGGCGGTTCCGAGCAGGTAATTGTGAAATCCCTGACCTGGTCCGCTGCCGGGCAGAAGCTGCGCGAGGAGCACGGCAACGGCGTGGTGACCACATATTCGTACGAAGCGGAAACCCAGCGGCTGGTCGGTATTAAAACGGAACGTATGACACCGGCAAAAGTGCTGCAGGACCTGCGCTACGAATACGACCCGGTGGGTAACGTGCTGGTGATTACTAATGATGCCGAAGAGTCGCGTTTCTGGCGCAATCAGGAAGTCGTTCCCGAGAATCACTACGCCTACGACAGCCTGTACCAGCTGGTCAGCGCCACCGGACGCGAAATGGCCAGTGCGGTACAGCAGAACAGCAACCTTCCGGCGTATTCCTCTTTTGATAACGCCACGTACACAAACTACTCCCGCATCTACACCTACGATAACGCCGGTAATCTGACGAAAATTCAGCACAGCGCGCCCGCATCCGGCAATAACTACACGACATCAGTTACAGTCAGCGACCGCAGTAACCGCGCAGTACTCAGCACACTCACCGAAAACCCGGCGGATGTGGAGGCGCTGTTCACCGCCGGCGGCCAGCAGAAAGAGCTTTTACCGGGGCAGAGCCTGCTGTGGACGGCGCGTCAGGAGCTGCAGCAGGTCACACCCGTCACCCGCGACGGCGCAGCCGACGACAGCGAACGTTACCGCTACGACGCCGCCAGCCAGCGCATCGTGAAAATCACCTCGCAGCTGACCGGCAACAGCACGCAGACCAGACGGGTGGTTTACCTGCCGGGTCTGGAACTGCGCAGCAGCGCCACAGAGGAGTTACAGGTGATAACCGTCGGCGTGGCCGGACGCGCGCAGGTGCGGGTGCTGCACTGGGAGAGCGGGCAGCCCGCCGGTATCAGCAACGACCAGATTCGTTACAGCTACGACAACCTGACCGGCAGCAGCAGCCTCGAAGTGGACGCCAGCGGCGAGCTTATCAGCCAGGAGGAGTATTACCCGTTTGGCGGTACGGCGCTGTTTGCCGCGCGCAGCCAGCTGGAGGCGGATTACAAAACAATTCGTTATTCCGGCAAGGAGCAGGACGCCACCGGGCTTTATTACTACGGTTACCGCTATTATCAGCCGTGGGCGGGACGTTGGTTGAGTGCGGATCCGGCGGGTGGCATTGACGGTCTAAATCTGTTCAGGATGGTCAGGAATAATCCAGTAACATTCCACGATGCGGATGGTCTGGAAACTAATGAAGATGAAATTATTATGCAGTTAATGCAGATGAAAATCAGCAAGTCCGATCCCAAAACGATTATGGATGCAATCAAGAGAATCAACCCGAAACAAAAAGATGCGCACATACTTGTTGCTCGATATATGAAAGGTACGGGCGCTAAAAATAATGCTGTTTCAAAATCCTCGTCCACTTCAACTGAGGGTGAATACGATGAATTAACAAGGATGGGAGCGTTATATTTATACTCAACCAATGCTGGGGCTTATTTTATAAATTCCGCTATCAAAAAAGAGCTTGGTGTGGATATAAATGTTCCTGATAGCAGTACCAGTCTACAAGAAGCTAAAGCTGAATTTAAACGTACCAACAAAGACTATACGTTTGCTCCGGGAGCTGATATGAGTAAAATTGCTAGATTGATTTCTCGTGGAAAAGCTGTCGAACTCATGAATGCGGCTGCCAATGCTGAAAAAAGGAGAGGTATCGCTACTTATTACCGGGGAACAAAGAGCGGTCCGCTTTTTGACAGAATCAAACCTGGGGAATTAGTGAAAACGAATTTCCTTATGTCCGTGACTGATTCAAAAAGAACAGCGAAAAATTTTGCGAGTGGTAAATATAGTACGAATGAAGGAGAGGAAAATGGAATAGTATACAGAATCATAGGGAGCCCTCGAGTCTTCCAGTATGGGTATGGCGATGAAGAGGAAGGTATATTTCCGGTAGGGACGAAATTCAAATTTACTGGAATTAGTGAAGGTTATTACGATTTTACTGAACAATCGGCAAAAGAAATTAAATCTTACAAAGGGACAACTTACCGACTCCTCCGGTAGTGATTAAGATTGTTGTGTTAAAAATATAAAGAGAATAAATGTGAGTCTAATGAAATTTATTGGGCTCACATCTCTGAAAAATTGGTTTCCTCACATTTGTTCCTAATGATGAATATTCGACATACAGTGTATTTTACTAGGCTTAAATGTTGAACGATGTAACCCAGTGAAATCTTGCGATAATAATGGCATTTCTCATCTACAATTGACCGAATGTGAAGTCCTGTATTCATATAAAAGCAACACTTCAAATTGTTCAATTGTCAAAGTTGAAGCATAAAGAATATTTTTGACCTGATAAATGGCGTGTGGTGGATAACCATTCACCATTTCTTAAAAGCGGAACGTCCAAAGACGTTCCGCTTTGCATTTTTAGCGAAACAGCGTTTTTAGCGCCACCGGAATAAGCAACTGCTCTTGCCACTGCGCCAGCGTTAATTGCGCCAGTTGCCCGAGTGCCATGAAAAAAGGGTGCTGCGCGTTATCACAGAACTCGGCAAGAAACCGCCCGCTCCACGGCAGCAGATGCCAGGCCAGTAATTGATCGCAGGCGTTGTTTTTGCCTTGTTCCACCAGCCACGCCGCCATCAGCAGCAAGGTGCCGAAGTGATCTTCCGGCTCGTTTTGCCCGCTATTGAACGCAATATTGTTGTCGCGCATCCACTGGCGCAGCGCCAGCGTTGAGTCGCCAAACAACACGCTCTCTTTATCCAGCCAGACCGAACCCCACGGCGGCGCGGGTAGCGCCCACGGGCCGATCAACAATCGTTGCCATGCCTCATTTAGCGGCTCGTCACATGGTTGCGCAAACGCCTCTGCCAGCGGAATAAGCGCCTCTTGTGGTAAAGGCCACTGTTCCAGCCACTCGCGACTGCGTAGCGCGGCGACGAGCGGCGCGGAGGGTTCGCTCTCCGGCGGATAGTAAAAAAGGGCGCCCAGCACGCGGGCGGTAAAAATAAAAGACTCGCGGGTTGCGTCCGTCATGCTTTCTCCTGAAAAGCGCGGGTTTCCCCGCGCATTGTGATTAACCCGCGACCGCAACGCCAACGGTCATATGCAGGCCGTAAAACAGACCACGGCCAATGATTTCACCGGCTACCACCAGCACAACGCCGACCAGCAAGCTGCTGGCTTTCGGCTGTCTGCGCATTACAAGCGGACAGATCCAGCAACCGAGACCGAGGGCGACCAGCAGTAAACGCACCACCTGCAACAGGCCGTAATCGGGCACCAGCGCGACCGCTTGCTGCACTGAGCTGTGGGTTTCGCCAAGCTGCATGCTCTGCAGCATAACCACGGCAACGCTTGCGATAAGTGCCGCAACGCTGATGGCGGCAAAACGCGGGGCCGGAAAACGCATACCCGCCAGCCGCAGCAGCAACGCCGCCAGCAGCGGCCCGCCCGTCAACATGGTGAGGAAAAATGCGGCGGTGGTGTAGCCGTTATGCCAGGTCGGCACGGTATCAATCTGGTAAACCCGCGTCATCGCCCAGACAAACAGCACCCCCAATACCATGCTGATAATCAGCCAGCCGCGCCCCAGTGCGGCTGGCAGTTTGCCAAGCCAGGCCAGCAGCCACCAGAGACCGCCGACGGCGAAAAACAGCGATCCGGCGGCGATTTCATTGCTCAGTGACGAGGCGCCAATGCGGTTTAGCGAGTTAAACGCGCGCAGCGGTAAACCGAGGTGCATCATTGAGGCGATAAAACCGATGCCCATCAACACCCAGAGCAAAAACTGGCTGCGGACAATCCGCACCTGGCCGCTATTGTCTTCTCTGACGTTCATCCACACGAAGCCAGTCACAATCAATCCGCCCACCACGCACTGACCGAGCACCGTAAACAGAACCAGCGGCCATTCATGCCATCCGTTTCCCATCTCACACCTCCTGCGGGTTTGCCAGATAGCCGGTGGTATCCCCCGTCGGACGGCTGTTGGCGTTTGGTTTGATGACAATATTGGGCTTCGTGAAGTGCGATGCCGGAAGCGGGGCGATAGCGGCCAGTTCGCCATGTTGCTTACGCAATTCGTCAATCGGGCCGAAATCGAGCGCGCGCAGCGGGCAGGATTCCACGCAGATGGGCTTTTTCCCTTCTGCAACGCGGTCATAACAGCCGTCGCATTTGGTCATATGACCTTTTGCCGCATTGTATTGCGGCGCGCCGTACGGGCAGGCCATATGGCAGTAGCGACAGCCGATGCAGACATCTTCGTCCACCACCACAAACCCGTCTTCCCGCTTATGCATTGCACCGCTCGGGCAGACTTTGGTACATGCCGGATCTTCACAATGGTTGCAGGAAATCGACAGATAATACGCAAAGACGTTTTGCTGCCAGACGCCGTTATCTTCCTGCCAGTTACCGCCCGCGTATTCATACACGCGGCGGAAACTGACATCCGGGGTTAAGTCTTTGTAATCTTTACAGGCCAGTTCGCAGGTTTTACAACCGGTGCACCGGGCAGAATCGATAAAAAATCCATACTGGGTTGTCATCGGCTACTCCTTAAACCTTTTGAATATCGACCAGATTGGTGTGCTGCGGGTTGCCTTTCGCCAGCGGCGAAGGCCGGTGCGTGGTCAGCGTGTTTACGCAGCCGCCGTGGTCAATGCGATCGCCGTCCATACTGGCCTGATGCCAGGCCCCTGGCCCATGGCGCTGACGCCCGGCATGATGCGCGGCGTCACTTTCGCGGCGATACGGACTTCCCCGCGGTCGTTAAAGACGCGCACCATGTCGCCCTGTTTGATCCCGCGCCGTTCGGCGTCGATCGGGTTGATCCACACCTCCTGGAGACACGCTTCCTGCAACACATCGATGTTGCCGTAGCTGGAGTGGGTGCGTGCTTTGTAGTGAAAACCGAATAATTGCAGCGGGAATTTTTCGCGCGCCGGATCGTCCCAGCCTTCAAAGGTTGAGGCGTAAACCGGTAGCGGGCTAATCACTTCGTCTTTATCCAGTTCCCAGCTGTTGGCAATTTCCGCCAGCTTGCTGGAGTAAATTTCAATTTTGCCGGAGGGGGTTTTCAGCGGGTTGGCGATCGGGTCGTCGCGGAATTTTTTATAGGCAACAAAGTGGCCGTTCGGATCTTTGCGCTTATAAATACCCATCGCTTTCAGGTCTTCATAAGCGGGCAGTTGCGGATCTTTGGCGACCATTTTGGCGTACAGGTATTTCAGCCACTCTTCCTGCGTACGACCTTCGGTAAATTTCTGGTAGATATCCGTTCCCAGGCGGCGAGCGATTTCGCTGGTTATCCAGTAAATCGGTTTACGTTCGAACTTCGGCGCGGTGACGGGCTGGAGGAAAATCAGGTAGCCCATGTTCCCGGCATAATCATTGGGGATGATGTCTTCCTGTTCGACGGTCATCAAATCTGGCAGCAGAATGTCGGCATACATCGCCGATGAGGTCATAAAGTTCTCAATGACCACGATCATTTCGCACTTGCTGTCGTCCTGCAGAATGTCGTGAGTGCGGTTGATATCGCCGTGCTGGTTGGTAATGGTGTTTCCGGCATAGTTCCAGATAAATTTAATCGGCACATCAAGTTTATCTTTACCGCGTACACCGTCACGTTTGGCGGTCATCTCCGGGCCGCGCGCAATGGCATCGGTCCAGGTAAAGCACGAAATCGAGGTTTTCACCGGGTTTTCCGGCATCGGCATACGTTCAATGGTGATGGTGTAGGTGGATTCACGCGCGCCGCTGTTGCCGCCGTTGATGCCGACGTTACCCGTGAGGATCGGCAACATGGCAATGGCGCGTGAGGTCAGTTCGCCATTGGCCTGGCGCTGCGGCCCCCAGCCCTGGCAGATATAAGCCGGTTTGGCGCTGCCAATTTCCCGCGCCAGTTTGATGATTTTATCGGCGGGAATACCGGTGATACGCGATGCCCACTGCGGTGTTTTAGCGATGCCGTCTTCGCCCTGGCCGAGAATATAGGCTTTGTAATGGCTGTTGGCGGGCGCATCGGCAGGCAGCGTTTTTTCGTCGTAGCCGACGCAATATTTATCCAGAAACGCCTGGTCGACGAGGTTTTCGTTAATCAGCACCCACGCCATACCGGCAACCAGCGCGGCATCAGTACCTGGACGAATGGGCACCCACTCATCTTCGCGTCCGGCGGCCGTATCGGTATAACGCGGATCGATAACGATCATCCGCGCATTTGAGCGTTCACGCGCCTGCTCGAGGAAATAGGTAATGCCGCCGCCGCTCATGCGGGTTTCCGCCGGGTTGTTACCGAACATCACCACCAGTTTGGTGTTTTCGATATCCGAGGTGCTGTTACCGTCGTTGGAACCGTAGGTGTAAGGCATCGCACAGGAGATTTGCGCGGTGCTGTAAGTGCCGTACTGGTTGAGAAAACCGCCATACATCGCCATCAGGCGGGCAATAATCGACGCCGAAGGGGAAGAGCGGGTAATGTTGCCGCCGACAATGCCGGAGGAGTAATTAATGTAGACCGCTTCGTTGCCGTATTTTTGCACCACGTCTTTCAAACTGGTGGCGATAGTATCCAGTGCTTCGTCCCAGCTGATACGTTCAAACTTGCCTTCTCCGCGTTTACCGACGCGTTTCATGGGGTAGTTCAGGCGATCCGGGTGGTTAATGCGGCGGCGAATAGAACGGCCGCGCAGGCAGGCGCGTACCTGGTGATTGCCGTAGATATCCTCGCCGGTATTATCGGTTTCAACCCAGTAAACTTCATTGTCACGGACATGCAAACGCAGCGCGCAGCGGCTACCGCAGTTGACCGAGCAGGCTCCCCACACCACTTTGTCTGGCACGGGTTGCATCGCCTGTTGCACGGCAGCGGCGGCAGAACGCAGGCCAAAGGGCAGAGAAAAACTCCCGGCGGCCAGCGCAAGCGATCCTAAAGCGGTGGATTTCACCAACGTTCGTCGGCTGATCCCTCCCTGGTATTCACTATCGGACATAGCTCACTCCATTATTTTTTATAATAAAAAGAAATTGCCTGGTGTATTAAAAGCAGGCTAATGAAGTGATCATGTTAATCATTAGGGAGTAGAAGAATCTTAAGCGTGATCAAGTTGAGGGAAATCCCCCTGAAATGAAGGGGGATTTTATTTACTGCGCGCCGGCGCTTTCTTCGCTCTGCTGAGCGGCGCCGCTGTTGCGGGTGTAGAGAATTTTGTAGGTGTCATTGGCGCAATGACCGACGACCTGCGAACCTGCCTGGTCAGCCTGATCATTAGGCACGATGGTTAGCGTAAATCCCGTTTCCGGCACGCCATTATTGATAATACGTTGCTGAATATCGGTTTTAACCCGTTCGCATGAGTCCGGCGCGGCGAACGCCGGCACAGCACCCACCAGCAGTAATGCGCAAAGCCAACGTGAATAATGCATCCTCGTCTCCTTCTGTTTTACCCGCTCTAAGCTTAGCACCTGCGATGGCTGCAAAAGGTAAATATCTGAATCATCTGAATAAGCCGCTATCGCTGTTTTAATAGCTCCACCTCCGGCGGGAAATCGACCGGGACGGCGGTGAGCAGAAATTCGCCCAGACGGTCAATATTCTTTTTGCGCGGCGAATCTTTTGGCCACACCAGCCAGTAACTGTCGCCAGTGCTGATTGCTTGCGGAAAGGGCAGCGTTAGCTGATTTTGCGCCAGGGCGGGCAGGCTGAGCAGCAGATCGCCGACCGCCACGCCATGACCACCGATCGCCGCCTGGTAGGCTTGTTCCAGCGTGTCAAAAACCGCGCCGCCGCCAGGGACGAGCGTGGGAAATAAACCGCTCCCGGCTTGCCAGCGCCGCCAGTCGCGGCGATCGCGCGACGGATGGATCAAGGCGCAACTGCTCAGATCGCGTTGCGCCAGCGCTTTAAGCGCCGGGGCGCAGAGCGGGATCAACCACTCATCAAATAAGCGCAGGCTTTGCGTGTACTCACCAAAATGGCCATTGCCCAGCAGAATGGCGCAATCGAAGGGTTCGGTGCGGAAATCGACGGTATCGATATCCATCCAGACACTACTGATCTCAATCTGCGGTGTGCTGTGCTGCTGGCGAAAGGCGTTTAACACATCTAATAACCAGCGCATTGTCAGCGTCGACGGGGCTTTGAGCCGCAGCTGATGCTGGTGGCTGCGCAGTGTCTGACAGGCATTTTCCAGTTGCAAAAAACCGTCCTGTAAACGAACAGCCAGCTGGCTTCCTGCGTCGGTCAGGGTAATTTTCGGGCCATGGCGCAGAAATAAACGACACCCAAACCACTCTTCAAGGGTACGAATATGGCGGCTTACCGCACCGGGGGTGACATTGAGGAAAAGGGCTGCCTGGCTAAATGATGCCATTTGCGCGGCAACGGTAAACGCCCGTAGTGCATAGAGTGGCGGCAGGTTTTGGTTCATTTGTTCGTTATCCATTGTGAGTTTTTTGCATAGCGAACGGCAGTTTAACTCGTTTTTCAGGCCCGCGCTTTCCGGTGATACTTCGTCAATAAATAAAAGGAGGGAGAGGATGGGATCACTGAATGTGGTGCTGCTGGGAACATACATCGGTGTGGTAGTGACGTTGCTGGCAACGCCCGGGCCGGTGGTGGCGCTGGTGTGCGCGGCGGCAGCGCGAGGCAATCACGCGCGCGCGTTTTTAACGCTGGCAGGCACTAATCTGGCCTCGCTGGTATTAATCGCACTGGCGGGGTTAACGTTGGCGGGCGTTGTCACGCTCTCGGGCTGGCTACTAAATCTGGTAGCAATGGCGGGTTCGCTCTTTATTGCGATTAGCGCTGTGCAGGCATTGCGCGCCTTGCGGCGTGAAAAAGGCACGGGGATGACCCACAATAGCGGGCAGGGCGGGTTTGTTGCGGGATTTATGACGGCCATCGCTAATCCAAAGGATATTCTGTTTTTTATCGCTTTTTTCCCGCAGTTTACCGGCATTACCGGTGATTTCTCCGTCAGCATCACGTTGCTTACCGCCATCTGGGTAGTGCTGGATTTTAGTGTCTTAACGCTCTATATCCTGGCCGTTAAACGCTGGTTACCCGCGAGGCAAAGTGGGCGTTTTGCTACCTTCTCATCGTTGATTTTATTGCTAACAGGTGTGGGTGGCGCAGGCTATTCGCTGTTGTTACTCGCCAGCCACCAGGCATAGCCACAAAGAAGTCATTGCCCTAAGTTATAAAGCTTTTGCTAATATAAGCGCATTACAAAAGAAGAATGTGGTGAACCCATTGAAAAAACAGCTGTTACTTATCTCTCTGGCGGTGGCGCTTGCCGGATGCGATAAGCCGAAGGGACCCGTTTCATTCACGCCGGAAATGGCGAGCTTCTCGAATGAATTCGATTTTGATCCGTTGCGTGGCCCGGTTAAAGATTTCAGCCAGACGTTGCTTAACGATAAAGGTGAAGTCACGAAACGCGTTACCGGAACGATGTCGAAAGAGGGATGTTTCGATACGCTTGAATTGCACGATCTGGAAAATAACAGCGGCGTGTCGCTGGTGCTGGATGCCAACTACTATCTTGAGGCGGAATCGAAGGAAAAACGACTGCGTTTGCAGGGCAAGTGCCAACTGGCGGAGTTCCCGGCAGCGGGCGTGACCTGGGATACCGACGATAACGGATTTGTGGTTCGCGCAACGGGCAAGGAGATAGAGGTTAAATACCGCTATGACGATGAAGGGTATCCGCTGGGAAAAACCACGACATCGAAAGACGCGACGTTGTCTGTTGTGTCTACGCCTTCGAAAGATAAGCGCAAAAAGCTGGATTACACCTCTGTCAGCACGCTGAACGATAAGCCGTTGGGCAATGTGAAACAGGCCTGTGAATACGACAGCCATGATAACCCGGTGAGTTGCAGCCTGGAGATTGTGGACGAAAGTGTTACGCCACAGGTGTCGCACAAATACAGCATCAAAAACACCATCGAGTATTATTGATGCCGCTGACCACCGCGCTTTATTGCGCGGTGGGTTTCAGTAGCGTCGGGCCGCTTGTTTTGTGGTTTTCAAGATACTGCTGCTGGAAAATACACATGCGAATGGTGTTGCGGTACTCACCGTTAATAAAGAACTCATGGATTAATTCACCTTCGACCATAAACCCCAGCTTGCGATAAATGTGAATCGCTTTTTCGTTCTCTTTATCCACAATCAGATAGAGCTTATACAGGTTCAGTACCGTAAAACCGTAATCCATCGCCAGCTTCGCGGCTTTTGATGCCAGCCCTTTGCCCTGATATTCCGGGGAGATGATTATCTGAAACTCCGCGCGGCGGTGAACGTGGTTAATTTCAACCAGCTCCACTAATCCGGCTTTTTCGCCATTGCACTCGACCACAAAACGGCGTTCGCTTTGATCGTGAATGTGCTTGTCATACAGGTCAGAAAGTTCAACGAAGGCTTCGTAGGGTTCTTCAAACCAGTAACGCATGACGCTGGCGTTGTTATCCAGTTGATGAACGAAGCGCAAATCCTCGCGCTCGAGCGGGCGCAGGCGGACGGTGTAAGCGTCACTCATGAAAAGTCCTTTTACGTAAGCGGAAATCGGGCGCGCGAGCGCCCGGGGCTGTTAACGAATTTGCTGTCCGGTGCGGCGATCCAGACAACGCAGGGTATTGGGTTCCCAGTAGGCGTTGAGGTTGCTACTTTTCTGGCATTTGTCCTGCGCATCAAACGCGACATCGGTTTTATCCCACTCTTTTTCCACGCGCTTGTTCACTTTGTTGCGCAGGCTGCGGGTGTCATTCCATTGCTCTTTTTCCATCGCTGCGGATTGGCGGCTTTGCGCGTTATCGCCGGATTCAATCACCAGACGATTGGTTTCGGCCAGTGCGGAGGTGGTGTACACGATGGCACCCAGCGTCAGCATTGCGGTGAGGCACAGGCGTTTGCTAAGTGTTTTAGTCATTGCGATTTCCTTAATTTGAGGGAGAAACAAGATGCCCATATCACTCTATTCTATGCGATCTCAGCCACACGGGATAGCCAGCCGGGACTCACTCTCAGAGCATTATCAGGTATGATAGTTCAACCAAGTTTGAATCAACGTGCCTCTGATGCTGAAAACCACACTCCTGTTCTTTGCCACCGCGCTGTGTGAAATTGTCGGTTGTTTTTTGCCCTGGTTATGGCTAAAACGCGGCGCTACGCCACTGTTACTCATTCCCGCGGCATTCGCGCTGGCCATGTTCGTGTGGTTGTTAACGCTGCATCCGGCGGCCAGTGGGCGCGTTTACGCGGCTTACGGCGGCGTGTATGTATGCACCGCGTTGATTTGGCTACGTGTGGTCGACGGCGTCAAACTCAGTGTTCACGACTGGCTTGGGGCGCTCATCGCCATGTGTGGGATGTTGATCATCGTGGCTGGCTGGGGACGCGCGTAATGTACGCCGTTTTTGATACTCAGCGTGACAGCCCCGTTGTTCGCATGCGGTCTTTGTTTCTCTCCTTATTTCATTCTGTTAGCACAGTTTAAATAACCGCTAAGGCAATATCCGGCGCGTGAAATCGCGACAGGCGCGTAGAACTTCTGAAGAAAATGGGGCACGGCGACAGCGTTTGACCTGGCAGGAATGTCTTCAACATGCCCGGTTCAGTAAGGCTGTTTAAGATGATATCCGTCACCTGCAAAGGGATTCATTTACTCTTCGAACGCTTCAGATATTGTGCGCGGGCGCGGCTATTTTTAAAACGCTTTTTGCCGGAACGCCGGAACGCCGGAACGCCGGAACATCTGCGCTATCGCGTAATTTCATCTTCTCAACGCATTGCCTGAATCACAAAGGTAAATGTGTAGCTTTTTGACACATTTGGTTACCATTCTAGTTGGTGTAGTCCGCAAATCCTGTCGCAAATCATAGTCTGGTTTACCGCAGTCCGTAATCTATTGAACCACTGTTTCACTTAATAAGATGAGTCTCACCATGGAAAACAGGCTATTAACGGCGAAAGCCACGCTACCCACTTATGACCGTAACAAACTGGTTGCGCGCATTGTGCATCTCGGTTTTGGCGCGTTTCACCGCGCGCATCAGTCAGTTTATGCCGATATTCTTGCCGCAGAGCATGGCAGTGACTGGGGCTATTGCGAGGTCAATTTGATTGGCGGTGAGCAGCAAATTGCCGATCTCAAGCAGCAGGATAACCTCTATACCGTGGCGGAAATGTCTGCCGACGCGTGGACTGCGCGTGTGGTTGGCGTAGCAAAACGCGCGCTGCACGCACAGGTGGATGGCCTGGAAACCGTGCTCGCCGCTATGTGCGAACCGCAGGTTGCCATTGTTTCGCTGACCATCACCGAGAAAGGCTATTGCCACTCTCCGGCGACCGGCAAATTGATGCTCGATCACCCGTTAATTGTCGGCGATCTGCAAAATCCGCAGCAGCCAAAATCGGCCGCGGGCGTGATAGTGGAAGCTCTGGTGCGCCGTAAAGCCGCCGGTTTACCGGCGTTCAGCGTGATGTCCTGCGACAACATGCCGGAAAACGGCCATGTCACCCGCAATGTGGTCTGCGCTTATGCACACGCGGTGAACGCAGAATTGGGCGACTGGATTGAAGCCAATGTGACATTCCCGTCAACCATGGTAGACAGAATTGTTCCGGCGGTGACTGCCGAAACGCTGGATAAAATCGAGCAACTGACCGGTGTGCGCGACCCCGCGGGTGTAGCTTGTGAGCCGTTCCGCCAGTGGGTGATTGAAGACAATTTCGTGGCGGGTCGTCCGGCGTGGGAAAAAGCGGGGGCCGAGCTGGTGGCAGATGTTGTGCCGTTTGAAGAGATGAAACTGCGCATGCTGAACGGCAGCCACTCCTTCCTGGCGTATCTGGGCTATCTGGCGGGTTATCAACATATTAATGAGTGCATGGAAGACGAGAATTACCGTCGTGCCGCACACGCGTTGATGTTGAAAGAGCAGGCGCCAACGCTGAAAGTGCAGGGTGTGGATCTGGCGCATTACGCCGATCTGCTGATCGCCCGTTACAGCAATACCGCGCTGCGTCACCGGACCTGGCAGATCGCCATGGACGGTAGCCAGAAACTGCCGCAGCGTATGCTGGATTCTGTGCGCTGGCATTTAGTGCATCAGCGTAATTTCTCCTTGCTGGCGCTGGGAATTGCCGGCTGGATGCGCTATGTCGGCGGCGTCGACGAGCAGGGGCAAGCGATTGAAGTGTGTGATCCGTTGCTGACAGTGATCCAGAGCGCGGTTAACAGCAGCGCGCAAGGTGAAGCCCGCGTGCAGGCGTTGCTTGGCATTGAGGCGATTTTTGGCAATGAATTGCCGAAAGACGCGACCTTTGTGGCGCAGGTGAAAAAAGCCTATCTGACACTGCTGGAGAAAGGCGCGAAAGCTACGGTGGCGCAGTACGCTGCAACACTTTAACTGCGAGTCTTAACTCAACACAGAAACAGTGAATGCCGCCACGGCGGCATTCTTTTTTCACCACGCTTTTTTCAACCGATTAGTGCAAACCAAGACGAATCAGTTCAACCGGTTCGAATTTACCTTCACAGCCTTCCACTTCCACCGTTTTGCTACGGCGCACCTGCGCGGGGTTTAACCCCTCGGCGTGAATCGCGACGATTTTGCCGGTGCGGCCAGTGCCATTAATCATCACGCGCGTGCCGGTGGTGATAGCGTTACGGTTACGATCATACGTCATCATGGTGGTTTCTCCTTATTGAAATCCGCAAAACGAAACGGGGCAGAAGATGTCCCCGAAATGGACGCCTTATAAATACGCCCCTGAGCCAGTGAGTTTTTGTTTTTGATCAAAGTCACACTTTTTTGCCGGAAAAAAATGTGACCTTGCGGAGATAAGAAGGGGGAAGGATTACTCTTCGCTGAACCAGTCGCGGTTTTCCTGGCGAATGGTTTTTACTGACTCGCTGATTTCCTGCAAATGCAGCGTCATGGCGCGATCAACGGCGTCAGCATCGCGCTTTTCCAGCGCGGAGAAAATATCCATATGCTGGCGCAACAGCATCTCCGGCGGCGAAACATGATCAAGGCTCATATAGCGCACGCGGTCGATGGTCGCTTTAATATTTTCGATAGTGTCCCACGCTAACTGGCAGTCGGCGATGAGCGCCAGCTTCTGGTGGAAATTATCATCCAGCTCAAAAAAGTCATTCAGTTGTTTACGCTCAATCGCAGTGCGCTGCTGATTAAGGTTTTGCTCCAGCTGATAACAGGCGCTGTCATCAATCATCGTTGCGGCGCGGCGGGCGACGGCGCATTCAATGGCCTGGCGAACGAAGCAGCCGTTACGCACCTGCGTCATGGAGATCTTATTGACGTAGCTACCGCGTTGCGGGCGGATTTGGATCAGGCCGTTTTCAGCAAGCTTAATAAAGGCTTCGCGTACTGGCTGGCGCGACACGTCAAAGCGCACCGACACCTCTTTTTCAGACAACGGCGTGCCCGGAGGGATCAGGCAATGGACGATGTCCCGCCGTAAGATGCGGTAAATCTGTTGATTGACGGGCTGTGTAGGGTTGAGTTGCGTTTCAGCGGCCATTCGCTCTTACTTTTTAAGGGGTTAACCGGTCTACCATACCATTAATTTACCGTACATCCCATACCCGGCCCGCAGGCCGGGCGCGGAAATTACCCTTCGCGGTGGACGCTAAGACCAGCATATGTCTGGCTGACTGGCATCATTTCGAGGGTATTAATATTGACATGCTTCGGCAACGTGGCGACCCACCACACCGCTTCGGTAACGTCTTCCGGCGTCAGCGCTGTGGTGTTCTCGTAAGTTTTTCCGGCTTTCGCATCATCGCCTTTAAAGCGCACATTCGAAAACTCGGTGCCGCCTACCAGGCCCGGTTCGATATTGGTCACACGCACGGCGGTGCCGCTAAGATCGGTACGTAAGTTCAGGCTGAATTGCCGCACAAAGGCTTTGCTCGCGCCATAGACGTTACCGCCCGCATAGGGCCAGCTACCGGCGGTGGAACCGATATTGATAATGTGGCCGCGATTACGCTCAACCATGCCCGGCAGCACTGCGCGTGTCATATACACCAGACCTTTATTATTGGTGTCGATCATGGTTTCCCAGTCGTCGACATTCGCTTTATGTGCCGGTTCCAGACCCAACGCCAGGCCTGCGTTGTTAACCAGTACATCAATATCGCGCCACGCGGCAGGCAGAGCAGAAATAAACTCTTCAATCGCCGCGCGGTTACGCACGTCCAGTTGTGCGGTATAGAGGTTATCGCCCAGTTCGTCCTTCAGTTCCTGCAAACGTTCCTGACGACGACCTGTGGCAATCACTTTATGGCCGTTCTGAATAAAACGGCGTGTAATACCTTCGCCAAAACCCGCGGTTGCCCCGGTAACCAGAATAATCATCTCACTGTTCCTCAACGCATTTTGTGGTGTAGTGACATAGCATGCACCGCTTTATAGCGGTAACACAACTTATCCTGCATACAGTGAGGCAAAAAACGCCGGCTCATGTGCGAAAGCAGAGAAATGATTGCGATGCGCGCGGCGGATGCCTACTCTGAGAAGAATCACCGCATTCAGGAGCGAAATATGTCGGTCACTAATCCTTTCTTTTCTGCCAGCACACTGCCTTACCAGGCGCCGCCTTTTGACGTTATTAATCAGGAGCATTACCGCCCGGCGTTTGATGAAGGAGTACGGCAAAAACGCGCTGAAATCGCCGCTATCACGCAAAATCCAGCGCCAGCGGATTTCGATAACACCCTGCTGGCGCTGGAGCGCAGCGGCGCGCTGCTCACCTATGTCACCAGCGTCTTTTTTGCCATGACATCGGCCCATACCAATGATTTTTTACAACAGCTCGATGAGGCGTTTTCTACCGAGCTTGCTGAACTGGCGAACGATATTTACCTCGACGACGCTCTGTTTGCCCGCGTGGAAGCGGTATGGAAGCAGCGCGACGCGCTCTCTCTGGACGCCGAATCTTTACGTCTGGTGGAAACCACCTATCAGCGCTTTATGCTGGCGGGCGCAACACTGAGTGCGCAGGACAAAGCGACGCTGAAAGCGCTGAACACCGAATCAGCCACCCTGACGAGCCAGTTTAACCAGCGGCTGCTGGCGGCGGATAAAGCCGGTGGGCTGGTGGTGGATTATGCTCATCAACTTGATGGCCTGAGTGCAGAAGAGATTGCCATCGCTGCCGAGGCAGCAAAAGCCAAAGGGCTGGAAAATCGCTGGTTGTTGTCGTTGTTGAATACCACGCAGCAACCGGCGCTGGCGGCGTTGCGCGATCGCCAGACGCGTGAAAATCTGTTTAACGCGAGCTGGTTGCGTACGCAAAAAGGGGATGCCAACGACACCCGCGCTATTGTATTGCGCCTTGTGCAGTTACGCGCGCAGCAGGCGAAACTCCTCGGATTTGCCGATTTTGCCAGCTGGAAGATTGCCGATCAGATGGCGGCAACGCCGCAGGCGGCGCTGGAGTTCATGCGAAATATCGCGCCCGCCGCGCGTGCCCGTGCTGAACGTGAGCTGGCTGATATCCAGCAGGTTATCGATACGCAACAGGGCGGTTTTACCGCGCAAGCCTGGGACTGGGCGTTCTATGCCGAGCAGGTGCGTCTGGCGAAATATTCACTGGATGAATCACAAATCAAACCGTACTTTGCGCTCAATACCGTGCTCACCGAAGGCGTTTTTTGGGCCGCAAGCCAGCTGTTTGGTCTTCGCTTTACTGAACGTTTTGATATTCCTGTCTATCATCCGGATGTTCGCGTATGGGAAATTTTTGACGCGGATGGCACCGGATTAGCGCTGTTCTACGGTGATTATTTCGCCCGCGACTCAAAAAGTGGTGGCGCATGGATGGGCAATTTTGTCGAGCAGTCAACGCTCAACGGCACGCGACCGGTGATTTACAACGTCTGTAATTACCAGAAACCCGCAGCCGGGCAGACGGCATTGCTTTCGTGGGATGACGTTATCACGCTGTTCCATGAATTTGGCCACACCCTGCACGGGCTGTTCGCCAGCCAGCGCTACGCCAGCCTCTCCGGCACCAATACGCCGCGTGATTTTGTCGAGTTCCCGTCGCAAATCAATGAGCACTGGGCCAGCCAGCCGCAGGTGTTTACCCGCTATGCCCGCCACTACCAAAGCGGCGAGCCGATGCCGGAGCTCCTTCGCGAGAAGATGTTACGCGCCACGCAGTTTAATAAAGGTTACGACATGACCGAACTGTTGAGCGCAGCGCTGCTGGATATGAACTGGCATGCGCTGGCAGATGGTGAGAGCGTAAGCGATGTGGAGAGTTTTGAGGCACAAGCGCTGCGCAAAGAGCATCTCGATGTGGCAGCGGTTCCGCCGCGGTATCGCAGCAGTTATTTTGCCCATATTTTCGGCGGCGGTTATGCGGCGGGTTATTACGCTTATCTGTGGACACAAATGCTGGCAGACGATGGTTACCAGTGGTTTGTGGAGCAGGGCGGGTTAACGCGTGAAAACGGGCAGAAGTTCCGTGAAGCGATTTTATCCCGTGGTAACAGCGAAGATCTTGCCGCACTTTACCGTCAGTGGCGCGGTCACGATCCTGAGATCGAACCGATGCTGAAAAACCGGGGATTGAGTGAATAGCGCAAGAAAATTGCTTTAAAAACTTACATAACCCGCCAGAGCATTGACCTGAATATGCCCGGCAAATAACGTGAACGTGGTGATGAATCCCCCTGCGCGGAGGGGCTACCAGTCATACCTTTTTGGGGTGAAAGCGAGTTCTGCGGGCTGGAGCAGACTCACCGGGAGGCACCCGGCATCACCGAAATCTGTATCGCCAGAGGCTTTTTTTCTTAAAGGCCTCTGGCGTTTTTCTTAAATCACCATGATTCAAATCCCTGTTTTTACCCACTTCATTTATTAAATTGCGGGCTGGTTCACACTTCCTGGCATAGCGTTATCCCTCTCATTAAGCCAAATTAAAGAACCTGATTTTACGGCTTAACATTCTGTGGCATTACGCAGGCATTGAGAAAGTGGCTGTGCTAATGTCGAGTGCTATTTAAGCAACTGAGGTAACCGACATGACCAAAAATGTAGTGGTAATACGCGCCGGTGGTAAGGTTGAAAACGTGACCGTGGAAGATAATGCAAAATCGGTCACGTTTAAAAATGAGCAAAGCTCTTTTCTTGAAATCCCAATTGAACCCTGGGAGCTTGACGGAGAAACCTTCCTCGTTGCCCGATTTTCTGACCTGGTCAGCCAGCAGGAAACTGAACAAGCCATCCGGAAATTCTATTGATCAACAACCGCCCGCGGGCGGTTTTTTCATGCGGTACGCGGAGGTGTAAATGGCAAATGAACGTGAAGTTTCAGAAACTGCCGCTCCCACAGTGAGCACTCAGGATAGCGCCTTATCCCATCTGGTTTCCTGTGCCAATCTCGGCGCGGGTATGGTGGTGACGCTGGTTGTTGGCGGCCAGGTGGTGGCGGGTGAGCTCGTATCCGGTCAGGAATATGCGTTATATACCGCGAAATCAATTCGATCTATTCAGGGGGATGACGCGTCGCTGAAAAATTCCATCGCGCTTTTCTTTGATGATCTGGCTAATGATTATCGCGTTGAAGAGGGACACGATATTCCGCTTAACTATTTACATATTAAAGATCCGTCGTGGATGACGGGAAATGGCGGTTGGACGAGCGTAAAAGGAACAATATTGCGCGTACATATTGCGAAAGTGAGCGGCTTTTCTTTAGGGAAAGCGAAAAACGCCTGAATAAAGGAAATTAAAAGGGCCTCAAATGAGGCCCTTCCTATAACACTTGTTTTGGCCACCGCCTTCTTCGTAGAACAGGTATACAGGATCTGGCTGTAAGTCTTGCGCCACAAACCGAGCAAATGGCCCCATGAGGCAAACGTTGACCCGGGCAGAATGTGGTAAATAAAAACTTCTGGCTGCTGCAAACCGGGCATTTAAATTTGATATTGGGGATAACCCCTCCGGTCTGTGAAATGGTGATCCGACGTTATCACAAACTTTATACGCCGGAAGATATATCTTCTGTAATTTCAATAGCAAAAGAGCAATCCCCGCAGAAAAACGTTTCGATGAAACCCGTTTCAGCCATGACGCGAGCGCCGCACGTTCAGCACTTGTTTAGGTTTTATTGAGGAAGGCAATGCTAGATTGGTTGGCAGTCCGCTAACCCGTCGTTTAAGTTAGCGCGTAGAAAAACAGCAATCTATCCATGCAAGCATTGGCCGCCTTTTAAGGGCGGTTTTTTTTGTCTGTTTGCGCAAAGCGTACAAAAAGAAATGGCCCCTTACGTGTTTTCGCAAGGGGCCATATCGGCGGGGGATTATCAGCGATCATCAGTCATCCCATTTGTGGCTGAAATAAGCAGCAAGGAACCCGGAAAAAACAATAATGCCCAGCACTGCGATAAAAACATGCATATTTGCCATGGTGTCAACTCTCCATTTAATTAACCAACTTGCCTCTCTTACCTTAATTGGTGGCCGCGATGGAGAAAGAATAGCCTGCTTAACCTCAATAAAAGATGAATAGCGTGAATTATTTCGCCGCGGCGCTAAATTTTTTGCGGTATGCCGCCGGGGATATTCCACGCTGCTGTTGAAAATGGTGGCGCAGTGATGCCGCAGTCGCGAATCCGCTGTGCCCGGCAATCAGCTCAATACTCATCCGTGAGTGAATGAGTAAATCTTCAGCCCGGCGTAATCGCTCCTGCAAAATCCAGCGGGCGGGGGTGGTTCCTGTTGATTCTTCGAAACGGCGCAAAAACGTACGCGGGCTCATGCCCGTTTGTTTCGCCAGTGACGCTACCGTGTGGCTGCCTGCCAGATGTTGATGAAGGAAATCGAACAACTGTCCTAACTGGCGGCTCTCGCGCGTGCGGGCGACAGGGCGTTGAAGCTGCTGGGTTTGTGAGCCATCCCGGTGCGGCTGGACCACCAGCCGCCGGGCGACATTATTCGCGACCTCAATACCAAAGTCCTCGCGCACGACGTGCAGGCATAAATCGATCCCCGCCGCGCTGCCCGCCGAAGTCATCACATTTCCTTCATCGTAATAGAGAGCGTCATCCAGCACGATAATCGCCGGGTAGGCTTCCCGCAGCATGTCGGTATAGCGCCAGTGGGTGGTGGCCTTGCGACCATTAAGCAACCCGGCCGCCGCCAGCACAAACACCCCGGAACAGATAGAGATCACCCGGCAGCCGCGCTGCCAGGCTTGATACAGCGCGCTGCATAATGCAGGCGGAACAGGCACCTGGGCACCGCGCCAGCCCGGAACCACAATGGTGTCCGCTTGCGCAAGCAGTTCCAGTCCGCCTGCCGCCATCACGCGGATACCGCCTGTGGCGCGCAGTTCGCCCTCATCCACGGCGGCAACGGTAAACGTATACCAGTTATCGCCAAGCTCCGGGCGCGGCAGACCGAAAATCTCCACCGCGACGCCAAATTCAAAGGTGCAAAGCCCATCATAGGCCAGTGCGACTACGCGGTGGCGGGCAGGGGTGTGTCGTGAAGTTGTCATTATCCTGGTGTTATCTGGCATAGAAGGGGGCAGTGAGTTAGTCCTGTGTTGGTTAAATTAGTGTTAACACAAACAAGGAGAAAAAACGATGAGCTACGTAACTGAAGTTCCCGCAGCATCACCGGAAGAAACCGCCCTCCATTTTCTACGCCGTTTGAGCGTGGAAACGGATTGCGCCGATGTCCACCATGCGATTACCCACGGCGAGCAGGATTTTGTGTTACTGCATGTAGTGGGCAACCCGCAGACTTTTGCCCGCCGTCACCTGCCGAGGGCATTGCATTTGACACATAGCGAGATGACGGCGGAGCGCATGGCGCAATGGCCCGCCGATACGCTGTTCGTGGTCTATTGCGCCGGACCGCACTGCAATGGTGCCGATCGCGCGGCGCTGAAACTGGCGCGCATGGGGCTGGCGGTGAAAATCATGATTGGTGGTATCACCGGCTGGGAAGATGAAGGCTATACCTTTGCCAGCGATACGGGAGCGTTGTAAGCCATCTCTTCACCTTTCACGGCACTAAGTTGAAATTTTTTCATGTGCCGTGAAATTTTCTCGGTTGCTGCTTTTCCTGCGCTATGACATTTTCTTTGGACATTTAGACATCCAGAAGTCTAAAGATTCAAATAGTGAATTATCACGCCGGTCAATCATTCCGGCGCAGAGGAGAGCAATATGCAGCGACATCAGGCCCCATTCCGTGCAGACGTAGTCGGCAGTTTCTTGCGCCCGGACGAGATCAAGCAGGCACGCCAGCAATTTGCGCAGGGTGAAATCAGCGCTCAGCAGTTGCGCCGTGTTGAAGATGATGCGATTCGTCAGGTGGTTGAGCAGCAATGTGCCTGCGGTCTGCATGTCGTCACCGATGGCGAGTTTCGCCGTGCCTGGTGGCATTTTGACTTCTTCGATGGCCTCGAAGGTGTGGAACGTTACGACGCCGATAAAGGCATTCAGTTTAATGGTGTGCAAACCAAAGCCCACGGCGTGCGTGTCACCGGTAAATTAGGCTTTGGCAATCACCCAATGCTGGAAGATTTTCGCTTCCTGAAAAGCATCAGCGGCACCGCGCAACCGAAGATGACCATTCCCAGCCCAAGCGTGCTGCACTTTCGCGGCGGGCGTAAAGATATCGACGCCACGGTTTATCCGCAGCTTGACGCTTACTTTGACGATCTGGCGACCACCTGGCGCGATGCGATCCAGGCGTTCTATGCCGCAGGCTGCCGCTATCTGCAACTGGATGATACGGTTTGGGCATATCTCTGCTCTGATGACCAGCGTCGCCAGATCCGCGAACGTGGCGACGATCCCGATGAACTGGCGCGCATTTATGCCCGCGTGATTAACAAAGCGCTGGAAGGTAAACCGGACGATTTAACCATTGGTCTGCATGTGTGCCGCGGTAATTTCCGCTCCACGTGGATCTCCGAAGGCGGTTACGAGCCGGTGGCAGAAGTGCTGTTCGGCAGCGTGAATGTTGATGCGTTCTTCCTCGAATATGACAACGATCGTTCCGGCGACTTCGCACCGCTGCGTTTTGTCCGTCCGGGCAAACAGCAGGTGGTGCTGGGGCTTATCACCACCAAAAATGGCGAGCTGGAAAACCCGGAAGGGGTAAAAGCGCGAATTCAGGAAGCGGCGAAGTTTGTCGATATTAACCAGATTTGCCTCAGCCCGCAGTGCGGTTTTGCCTCCACTGAAGAAGGCAACACGCTCACGCCTGCCCAGCAGTGGGACAAAGTACGGCTGGTAACGAAAATCGCCGAACAGGTATGGTAAATAAAAAACGGCGCTCAGTGCGCCGCTTTTATTATTGCGCCTGCAATCCGCAGAGCGGCCGTGCCTGCATGCCTTTGAGCATCATCAGCCAGGCCACAATGATGGTCACCATCAGAATGACAAACAGTGAGGCCGCAGGCAGCGTGGTCAGGATAACCCCGGTAAGTAATGGGTTCATTGCCGCGCCGAGCCAGCCCAGCGCCTGCGCCGAGAAGTAGGTCGCTTTCATTCCCGGCGGCGCGATGTTATCGATCAACATATATTCACCGGGGGCATAGATCACTTCTCCCAGCGTAAACACCGCGGCGGAAAGCCCCCAGAGCCACAGGTTATCGCCGGATAACATAAAACCGATAAGGCCGATAACAAAACTGAAAGTGCCAATGGCCATCGCCGGACGCAGGTTGGAGGCGCTGAGTTTACGGCCAACCGCATACTGCAAGGTGACCACAATCGCGGCGTTGACCGGCAGCACTACGGCCACCACGCGTTCGGCGAACTCGCTGCTGGCGACCGTCATCACATATTGTGACAGGCAGGAAGCAAAAGAACCGGCGACAAACGAGGCGAGAAAGTTCGATAAGGTAAACCAGCCGAGCGCTTTATCTTTCAGCAACACGGAAGGATCCCACGCCACAGAGTTATCGGGGCTTTCGCCAACCGCGACGCGGCGTACAAACAGCTGAATAAACACCAGCGGAAAGGCCGCACAGATAGCCGCCAGCCAGAAGGGCAAATTAATGCTCTGCATGACCAGCAACGTGCCAAGCGGCGGGCCAACGGTCCAGCCGACATTCAGCACCGTGTAGTTGAGCGAGAAAATTTTCGCTTTCGCCGCAGGCGCGAGTGTGTCGGCGAAATAGGCCTTCAACACGGTGGAAAACACCGAGTAAGCGCAGTTAATCAGGGCAAAAAACAGCACCACTAACCCGGCATGGTGTGACAGCGGGATCGCCGCAAAACCGGCTATAAAGGCGATAATCGCCAGCAGCATATAGCGCTTTTTATCGAACTTGTCTGCCAGCATGCCGAAGCCGAGGCTGAACACCACGCCGATCGTCAGCGCAATAGACATCGCGTAACCGACCTGATCGACCGACATCCCGTACTGGCGATTCAGGTAGATGGTCATAAACGGCAGCGTGGCGCCGCGTCCGATGGTCAATAAAAGTGAAGATGCCAGTAACGCGGCGGTGGAGCGTGTTTGCTTGATGGTCATGTTCCTGCCCGACATGGTGTTGTTATATTTTTTTGTGATGGGTACAGCTTTAACATGCATAAAGTGTGATGTACAACCGCAGTTTTGTCGGGATATGCCCAAACTGCCCTACCTGAATTAATGATCTGTCGCTGTACAACTTTTTGCGTTAACGTAAATTTTTTACAAAAGTTTAAAAAACACAAGGGCGAAGAATGACGCGTAAAGATGTCCTGCTGGCGATGCTGGTAGTTGTAGCGTGGGGGCTGAATTTTGTGGTGATCAAAGTTGGCCTGCACAATATGCCGCCGTTGATGCTGGCCGGGTTACGCTTTGTGCTGGTGGCCTTTCCGGCCATTCTGTTCGTCGCGCGACCAAAGGTGCCGCTGCGGTTGTTGCTCGGCTACGGCCTGACAATCAGCTTCGGGCAGTTCGCATTTCTGTTTTGCGCTATCAAGTTTGGCATGCCCGCAGGGCTGGCGTCGCTGGTGTTACAGGCGCAGGCGTTTTTCACCATTATTCTCGGCGCCGGCGTGTTTGGCGAGCGTTTACAGATAAAACAACTGGTTGGCATCACGCTTGCGGTACTGGGCGTGCTGGTGCTGATCGAGTCCAGCCTGAACGGTCAGCATGTTCCGCTGCTGGGGTTCCTGTTGACGCTGGCGGGGGCGTTTTGCTGGGCCTGCGGCAATATCTTCAACAAAAAAATCATGCAGCACAGCTCGCGCCCGGCGATCATGTCGCTGGTGGTCTGGAGCGCGCTGATCCCCATCGTACCGTTTATGGTCGCTTCGCTGATTTTCGACGGTCCGGCGCTGATGCTGCAAAGCGTGGTCAGCATTGATTTCACCACGCTGTTGTCGCTGGTCTATCTGGCGTTTGTCGCCACGATCCTCGGGTATGGCATTTGGGGTACGCTGCTGGGGCGCTACGAAACCTGGCGTGTAGCGCCACTGTCGCTGCTGGTGCCGGTGGTCGGTATGGCGAGTGCCGCGTTATTGCTGGGCGAGACGCTATCTGCGTTACAACTGGTAGGGGCCGTGCTGGTGATGGCGGGGCTGTATATCAATGTGTTTGGTTTTCGTCTGCGCAGTCTGGCGCGAGCGTAAGCATAAAAAAAAAGCCCCGCGTGATGCGGGGCAAGACGTTTAGCTGCGCTGATGGTAATACGGCACACCTAATGCGTCGGATTTGTCGCTACCCACGCCCATATGGTTAAAATCAAAAGGCGATGTTTGCTGGGCAGTGGGTAAAATCATCGCGTCACGGTTGTTCTGCTGTGCGGGATGATTAACTTGCTCCGCATAACTCTGGCCGGATAACAGCACCATCAGGGTGACAGCGGCACAGGCGATACGTTTCATACTTTCCTCGATACGTCTTTTTACTGCAGGCGATTAAATTAACAAGCGTGATTCAGCGGGAACAGATACCGGGACTCTGCCGGGATATCCGTCACGCGGAATTTATGCGGCGGCACGTCGAAATAGTTCTTAAACGTGCGCGTTAAGGTTTGTTGCGATTCAAACCCGTAACGCTCTGCCAGATACAGGATCGGCTCATTACTTCCCTTGAGCTTTTGCGCAATTTCCGTCAGCTTGCGGCTGCGAATGTACTGGCCCAGCGAATGACCAGTCTCTTTTTTAAACATCCGTTGCAGGTGCCACTTGGAGTAACCTGAACGCTCTGACACTTTTTCCAGCGACAGCGGCGATTCCAGGTTGTCCTCGATCCAGTCCAAAATGCTATGAATAGTGATAGCGTCAGTATTGCGTCTGGACATCGTCATACCTCTTTGTTTTTTACGGCAAAATTTTCTTGAGCAAATACTCAAGGGTTGCCACTTCTTCTGTCGTTAAGTTTTTAGTTAATTCCTGGTGCAGGTTATGCCCTACTAATTGATGACATTGCTCACACAGCGCCGCGCCTTCGGCGGTTAACCGCACCAGCACGCCGCGCTTGTCATTCGGATTCGGGTTACGTTCGATCCAGCCTTTGCACACCAGTCTGTCCAGCATGCGGGTCAGGGCGCCGAGATCGACGGAAAGCACTTTTTTCAGTTCTACCGGGGTGATACACACTTCGCAGCGGATAGAGCAGAGCACCTTAAACTGGGTGGCGGTGATATCCAGCGGCGACAGGTAGTCGTTGAGTAAACGATCTTTTTTCTGGTTAACCATGTGGATCAAGCGGCCAAGAGGAATGATGTCGTTAAATAGATCATTCGTGCTTTTCACAATGGTTGCCCCGGCAAGTAGATTAGTCACGGCAGATATTATTGCTCAGGCAAATATAAGTCAACCGAATGAATCCACGATGCCACTATTTGCTAAAACGTTTCATGTCAGGAAAAAAATCCATTCGTAACGCACTGAAAGTAATCATTTAATCAAGACGCGAGCCGCGCGCGGGCATGCCATTGCCGCCGCGTTATGGCTATACTGGCGGGGTTTTGACCTTGCAAGGAGTGACCGTCAGATGCTGGAACTTTTTAAAGCCATTGGCCTTGGGCTGGTGGTATTGCTACCGCTGGCAAACCCGTTGACCACCGTGGCGCTGTTTTTAGGGCTGGCGGGCAATATGAACAGCGCGCAGCGCAACCATCAAGCGCGGATGGCCTCGGTTTATGTCTTCATTATTATGATGGTGGCGTACTACGCCGGTCAGGTGGTGATGAACACCTTCGGTATCTCCATTCCGGGGTTGCGCATCGCCGGGGGATTGATCGTGGCGTTTATCGGTTTTCGCATGCTGTTTCCGGCGCAAAAGCCGCATCAGGCGCCAGAAGTGAAAACCAAGTCAGAAGAGCTGGAAGAGGAGCCCGGCGCCAATATCGCCTTTGTGCCGCTGGCCATGCCGAGCACCGCCGGGCCAGGCACCATCGCTATGATCATCAGTTCCGCCTCGACCATTCGCCACGGCGCTGAGTTTCCCGAATGGGTCATCACCGTTGCGCCAACGCTGATTTTTGCCATTGTGGCGCTGATATTATGGGTAAGCCTGCGCAGCTCCGGGGCGATCATGCGGCTGGTGGGCAAGGGCGGTATAGAAGCTATTTCACGGCTGATGGGCTTTCTGCTGGTCTGTATGGGCGTGCAATTTATCATTAATGGCGTGCTGGAAATCATCACCACTTTTCATGCCGGAGCCTGATGCGCAAATTTCTCTCCTGGCTGGTTGTGGCGCTGGTTGCGCTAATCGGCTGTCAGCAGCGTCCCGGCGTGCAACCGCCGCTGGCGCAAAAAAGTTTCACTGAGTATCAACAGCAAACGCGCGATTTTGTTGCCGCGCACCGGGCGTTTCAGACGCTGGATAAAGCGAGCGAACTGCGGCTCAACACACCACAGGAGTGGCGTCCGGCGAAGCCCGCGCATAAAGGCATTTTGCTGATCCACGGCCTGGGTGACGGGCCAGGATCGTTTGTAGATATTGCCCCCGAACTGGCAAAACAGGGCTTTCTGGTGCGCACCGTGCTGTTGCCAGGCCACGGTACGCGACCTGCTGATCTGCTGGATGTCGATGTTGCTCAATGGCGGCAAGTGGTGCGCGAGCAGGCCGATATTCTGGGCAAAGAGGTCGATGCCCTCTGGCTTGGCGGTTTTTCCACTGGCGGGAATCTGGCACTGGAATATGCGATGGCGCATGAAAACGTGCAGGGGCTGCTGCTGTTTTCCCCGGCGTTCAAATCCAGTACTGGTTACGATTTTCTCGCTCCGACAGTAGCGTTGTTTCGCGACTGGTTGCGTCCGCCGAGCGCTATTTTCCCGCAGCAAATCGCCACCCGCTACTTACGTGTGCCGACCAACGGTTTCGCCCAGTTCTGGCGCACCAGCGCCAGCGCGCAGCGGCTGCTTGCGCGTAAGCCGTGGACAAAACCGGCGCTGCTGGTGTTAACCGGGCATGATTCGGTGCTCAACACCCGCTGGATCCTCGATCAGTTCGATCGCCGCTTTACCCACCCGGCCAGCCGTGTGATTTGGTACGGTACACCCCCGGCGGAAGCGGCAAAAATGTCTCGCTTACGGGTAAAAACGGATTATCTGCCGCAGGATCGCATCAGCCAGTTTTCCCATATGTCGGTGCTCTTTTCGCCCCGTAATCCGCTGTACGGACGCAAAGGCAGCGTGCTGCTCTGTGCGAATGGCCAGTCAGAAGAGGCGGCAAAGCGCTGTCTGGCGGGAGAAGCGGTGTGGTATTCAGACTGGGGGCTGGTCGAGGCGAACAAAATTCATGCACGCCTGACCTGGAATCCGTGGTTTGACTGGCAAACCACGGTGATGGATGAGGTTGTCGCTGCCGCGCAGTAACCGGCGCGGTTTACACGTGGCTGGCGTGGGTTTGCTCTTCCAGTTTCACCGGCCAGCGGCGGAAAATCACTACCGCCCACACCAGCGCGGCAATCGCCGGGATCGCCCCGGCGTAACCGATCACGTTCATCGACCAGTGCAGGCTTATCTGGTTGCCGACCAGCGCACCCGCGCCGATTCCAATGTTAAAAATGCCGGAAAACAGTGACATCGCCACATCGGTTGCATCCGGGGCCAGCGCCAGCACTTTGACCTGCATACCCAGGCCGATAATCATAATCGCGATGCCCCATACCACGCTCAGCACCGCCAGATGCATTTCGCTACCGGAAGCGGGCAGCATCATCACCAGCGATATTACCAGCAGACCAATCGCGCTGCAGACCAGGCCAGAGGCGTGCTGATTCCCCAGCTTGCCGAACAGTACGCTACCGATAATCCCGGCACCGCCAAGCACTAACAGCAGCAGGGTGGCGAAATTGGCGCTGAAGCCCGCCACATTTTGTACGAACGGCTCAATGTAGCTGTAAGCCGTGTAATGCGCGGTAACCACCACGGCGGTGAGCAAATAGATGCACATCAGCGCAGGGCGATGGAACAGCACCGGCAGGCTTTTCAGCGAACCCGAATGTTCGCTCGGCAGCGCGGGCAGCAGTTTCACCAGGCACACCAGCGTGACCAGTGCGCCCATACCGATAGCAAAAAAGGTGGTACGCCAGCCGAAATACTGCCCGACGATACGGCCAATCGGCAGCCCGAGCACCATCGCCAGGGCGGTGCCGGTGGCGATCAAACTCAACGCCTGCGCACCTTTCCCGGCTGGCGCCAGGCGAATGGCCAGCGAGGCAGTGATCGACCAGAAAATGGCGTGGGCGAAAGCAATGCCGATGCGGCTGATAACCAGCACCTCAAAACTCCAGGCGAGGAACGACAACACATGGCTGGCGATAAACAGTACAAAGAGCGCAATCAACAGCTTACGGCGCTCAATCTGGCTGGTGAGCAGCATAAAGGGCAGCGACATTAACGCCACAACCCAGGCATAGATGGTTAACATGATCCCCACCTGCGCGGTTTCCATGTCGAAGCTCTGCGCGATATCCGACAGCAAACCCACAGGCACGAATTCGGTGGTGTTAAAAATAAATGCGGCGACAGCAAGCGTCACTACCCGCAGCCACGCGACTTTTCGTGAAACGGTATTCGTAGTCATAAGGGTATTGGGGGGTTGGTTGGCGAAAAGAAGAGGTCACGATCTTACTGCCTTTGCTGGCGAAAATACAAACATTTTGTGATGTGGATCTCACTTTTTATTCATGGGGAAAATACCAGTTGCAACGTTTCCGAATAGCGCTCAAAAACAGAAGACGAAAAAGAGGAAATGCTATGCAAACCATCGATTTTTATATGGTCGACGCCTTTAGCGACCGCACATTTGGCGGTAATGCCGCCGCCGTCTGTCCCCTGACCGAATGGTTAGCCGATGATGTGCTGCTGCGCATGGCGCAACAGCATAATCAGTCCGAAACCGCCTTCTTCGTGCGTAACGATAGCGGTTTTGAGCTGCGCTGGTTTACCACGCAGGATGAGATCAATCTCTGCGGCCACGCGACCCTCGCCGCCGCGCACGTGATCTTTGAATATCTCGATTACCCGGATACTGAAATCCTCTTCACCACCCGCTTTGTGGGGGAACTTAAAGTGAGCCGCAATGGCGACTGGCTGACGCTGGATTTCCCGGCCTGGTCGACAGAAACGGTAAGCCAGCCACCGGCGCTGCTGCTGAAAACGCTGGGTATTGAACGCGCGAAAGAAGTGCGCGTGGCGCGGGATTATCTGGTGGTGCTGGAAAACCAGGCGCAGGTAGAAGCCTTAACGCCGGATATCGCGGCAATGAAACCGCTTGGCAAGATGGTCTGCGTGACCGCGCCCGGTGAGAATGTCGATTTTGTCAGCCGCTTTTTCTGCCCGGGTGAATCGGTGGCAGAAGATCCGGTGACCGGTTCGGCGCACAGCATGTTGATCCCGTACTGGGGCGAAAAACTGGGTAAAAACAGCCTGCAGGCGCGGCAGGTCTCCGCGCGCGGCGGCGATTTGCGCTGTGAATGGCGCGGCGATCGCGTCCTGATTGGCGGCCAGGCAACGCTCTATCTGTTGGGCAAAGTGTTCTTACGCTAAAAACCGTCCGGCAGTAACGCCGGGCGAGTTTCTTTCGGCTCATTGCGCTGTTTCCGTCGGAATTCAAACGGACAGAAGTGACGATCATCGGCGGGCGCAGCCAGTCCTGCATTGGCGAGCACCGGCGTAAACTGCCGCAAAATATCTGGCCGGATCTGGCGCTTTTCAGCCGTAACGGCTGGGATTTGCCGCGCGGTATCTCCGCGCAGACGGAGGAGAAAGCGGCGCTGAAACACGATTTGATTGTTAACGCCAAACGCCGGGGGGCGCTGGCGGACAGCAGTAAAGATGGCGCGTGGTCGCTGTTTAACGTGGCGAATCCCGATTCGCTGACCGATATCATTACCGATACGCAGCGTAGCCCCAGGATCCGCCAGCAGCTTACAACGTTACCTGGCCGGTTAACGGCGCCAGTCAGGGCAAGCGGGCAATATTCGCTTTGATAACTTCGGCGGAGTGGTTGAATTTCGCCACTTCGTCACCTTCCAGTTGCAGTTCAATAATCTGCTGAACGCCGTTTTGCGCCAGCACGGCCGGTACGCCAATCGCCACGTCGCTGACGCCATATTCCCCGTCAAGAATGCAGGAGATTGCCAGCGCGCGGTGGCTGCCGGTGAAGATATTGCGGCAGATCTCGGCGATGGTGCCGGCGATGCCGTACTCCGTACAGCCTTTACGGGAGTAAATCTCAAAGCCGTGGCGGCGTACTTTGTCGGCCAGCGCGTCAACATCCAGCCGCTGGCCGGTTTTGCGCCGGTAAACATCGGCAATCGGCGAACCGTATACCGACGAGTGCGACCACACCGGAAACTGCGTGTCGCCATGCTCGCCAAGGATAAACGCATCGATACTTTGCGCGCCAATATCCAGCGCCTGTGCAAGCGCGCGGCGTAGGCGGGTGGTATCCAGCCAGACGCCGGTGCCAATCACCTGGTTGCGCGGAAGCCCGGAAAGTTTCCACACCTGCCAGGTAATGATGTCGCACGGGTTGGTCGCCACCAGAAAAATGCCGTTAAAACCGTTTGCCATCATGGATGGCACAATATTTTTAACGATCCGTGCGGTGTTGGCCAGCTCATCAAGGCGGGTTTGCCCTGGCTTTAACGCGCCGCCGGAAACGGTGATCACCGCAATATCCACATCCGCGCAATCTTCAACCGGGCGGGTGGAAATGGTCATCATTCCGGGCATATACGCGGCGGCATCCGCCAGATCCTGGGCGTGGCCTTCCACCCGTTGCTGGTCTAAATCCACCAGAATTAACTCTTCACAAATGTTCTGGTTCAGCAGGGCATAAGCAGCAGATGCGCCGACATTGCCTGTGCCAATAATCATCACTTTCCGGGCTTTGGTGTTCATGAGTATTCCATTTTCTGCATCGTATGTTGCGTAAGGTACAACCTATATTCTCAGGAGCGCAATCTCAGGAGGCGTAGCTATAGGTTATTCATATGACGGCGGTAGCAAATTCTTGTTTATTTTTAACAGGCTAATAACAAGGAGCCTGCTATGTACCGCATTGTTGATGCCGCGGCCACGCAACCGGATCTGATTGCGCTGATCGCTGCTCTGGACGCCTACCAGAGCGCACTTTACCCGGCAGAGAGTAACCATCTGCTTGATCTCGCGGCATTACCTGCCGGAACGCTGATTTTGCGCAAAATTATGCATCACGACGAGGCCGTCGGCTGCGGCGCGGTGGTGCTCAACCACGACGGCAGCGGCGAGATGAAACGGGTGTTTATCGATCCCCGCCATCGCGGCCAGCGGCTGGGGGAAAAATTGCTCGCGGCGCTGGAGCAGGCTGCCGCCGGAAAATCGTGTCATACCTTGCGGCTGGAAACCGGCATTGAACAGCACGCGGCAGTGAAACTGTATCAGCGCTGCGGTTACCAAATCTGTGAGCCTTTCGCGCCGTACAGCGCCGATCCGCTGAGTATTTTTATGCAGAAGTCGCTGGTTGCGGAGCCGCATTCAGCAGGGCAATAAACGCCTCCAGATGGCGGGTTTTCGCGCCGCGCCGCCACACCAGCCAGGTGGTGAGCCAGCGCCAGTTCTCCGCCAGCGGCCAGGCTTCCACCTGGTGATGACCGGGCATGCTTTCCAGCATACTGCGCGGGATCAGCGCCAGGCCCGCTCCGGCAATCACGCATGCCAGCATGCCGTGGTAAGACTCCATCTCGTGAATTTTACCGGGCGTGGCGCGATCGGCGTGAAACCAGCTTTCAAAATGGCGGCGATAGGAGCAGTTGGCGCGAAACGCGTAAATGCTGGCGCCGTTCACCTGAGCCGCATGGGTAATCACCTCATGGCCGACAGGCGCGACGATCATCATCTCTTCGCGGTAAACCGGAATGCCTTCCAGGCCGGGATGCATAATCGGGCCGTCAACAAACGCCGCGCTTAGCCGCCCCTCCAGCACACCATCGATCATGGTGCCGGAAGGGCCGGTGGCGAGATCGAACTGAATGCGCGGATAGCGCTGGTTGTACTGCGCCAGTGTCGCCGGAATGCGCACCGCGGCGGTGCTTTCCAGCGCGCCGAGCGAGAACAGCCCTTGCGGTTCATCACCGGCGACCACCATCCGCGCTTCATCGACCAGCGCGAGGATCTGCTGGCTGTAGCGCAAAAAACTGTGCCCGGCGGGAGAGAGGCGCAGGCGCTGATTTTCGCGGATAAACAGATCCACGCCGAGATCGGACTCCAGCTGGCGAATGCGCGTCGTCAGGTTTGACGGCACACGGTGCACCTTCTGCGCCGCCTGGGTAATGCTGCCGGTCTGCGCCACGGCGTTAAACATCTCAAGCTGGGTTAAGTCCATGCCATTCTCTCTTCGTGAACAGGGTGGTTAATATTATTCAGTTTTCAGAAATAACAAATTGCGCCATCCTTGCGCAAGTCCTGAACATATTTAGCGGAGTATTTATGCCTGTTTCCTCAATCACGCACGCGCTTTCCATCAACCCGGCCACCGGTGAAACCCTGCGCGCAACCCCCTGGGCCAGCCGTGAAGAGGTCGATACGGCAATTGAACTGGCTACCAGCGGTTATCGCCAGTGGCGGCTGTTGCCGGTCAGCGAACGTGCGCAAACCTTACGTCGCCTCGGCGATGCGCTGCGCAAACGCGGGGAAGAGATGGCGCAGATGATCCGCCAGGAGATGGGCAAACCGATTTTGCAGGCGCGCGCGGAAGTGAATAAATCAGCCGCGCTGTGTGACTGGTACGCGGATCATGGTCCGGCGATGCTTGGCAGTGAGCCGACGCAGGTCGAACAGCAGCGGGCAACCATTGAGTACCGCCCACTGGGACCGATTCTGGCGGTGATGCCGTGGAACTTCCCACTGTGGCAGGTGCTGCGCGGTGCGGTACCGATCCTGCTGGCGGGCAACAGCTACCTGCTTAAACATGCGCCAAACGTGCTGGGTTGCGCGGCGTTAATAGGTGAGATCTTCGCTGAGGCCAGCGTTCCGCAGGGTGTTTTTGGCTGGGTGAATGCCACCAATGATGGTGTGAGCCAGGCGATTAACGATCCGCGCATCGCCGCCATTACCGTGACCGGCAGCGTGCGTGCGGGAGCGGCTATCGGCGCGCAGGCCGGGGCGGCGCTGAAAAAATGCGTCCTTGAACTGGGCGGTTCTGATCCCTTTATTGTGCTCAACGATGCGGATCTTGAACTGGCGGTGAAGGCCGCGGTAGCAGGGCGCTACCAGAACACCGGACAGGTCTGCGCCGCCGCCAAACGTTTTATCGTCGAAGAGGGCATTGCGCAGGCCTTTACGGAAAAATTTGTTGCCGCCGCCGCCGCGTTAAAACAGGGCGCACCGGACGAAGAAGAGCATTATCTCGGGCCGATGGCGCGCTTTGATCTGCGTGACGAGCTGCATGCGCAGGTCGAAGCCAGTATCAACGAGGGCGCAACGTTGCTGCTGGGCGGTGAGAAACTGGCGGGTGAGGGGAATTACTACCCGGCCACCGTACTGAGCGGTGTGACACCAGAGATGACCGCGTTTCGCCAGGAGCTGTTTGGCCCGGTCGCCGCTATCTCGACCGCACGTGATACACAGCATGCGCTGGCGTTGGCAAACAACAGTGATTTCGGCTTGTCGGCTACCGTCTTTACCGCCGATCCTGCGCAGGCGCAACGTTTTGCCGAACAGCTTGAGTGCGGTGGTGTGTTTATCAACGGCTACAGCGCCAGCGATGCCCGCGTGGCCTTTGGCGGCGTGAAAAAGAGTGGTTTTGGCCGCGAGCTTTCCCACTTCGGTCTGCATGAGTTTTGCAATATCCAGACGGTGTGGAAAGATCGTCTGTAAGCTAAACGCGCCCCGGCGGGGCGCGTCATTGCTGGCTGTCATGGACCTGTCATGATCCTTTTGTAGACTCACGGCAACTTTGTGGTTATAGAAGAATATCATGAACTTAAAGCAAATTTTCCGCCGTATTTTGCGGCGTGTTTCTCCACGACAGTTTGGTTTGCTCGCCGGGATTTTCTGCATTATTGGCTTGTTTTCGGCACTGCAAATCGCCTCCTCGTTTGTCCTTTCCGCGTCACTCCATAACGCCCAGCATAATGAACAACTCAACCAGCAAGCGCACCTGCAACAAGTACGTGTCGATGAAGCGCGCATTGCGCTCCTGACGGCAAGCGATCTGCTCAACCGGGCGGGCGTCTATTTTATGCAGGATAAAGAAACCGGCTCGGAAGGGAGCTGGCACAGCCTGATGGATGAAACCCATAAGGCCCTGGAGACCTCGCAAAAGGCCTGGCAAGCGTGGCTGGCGCTCAACCCGCCTAAAGATGAGGCGCTGATTAACAGCTATCAGCTTTTCTACGGCGCGTTAAAAGAGCAGGCCGACGGGCTGGTGAAAACCCAGTCGATTGACGCCTTCTTCGCCGTGCCGGCGCAGGCGTTCCAGGCTGATTTCAATGACAACTATGCCCGTTTCCAGCAGGCCAGCGAAGCGCGCGCCGAGCAGGGACGCCAGGCGCTGATGGCGAACCTTGCGCAGTTACAGCATGTGTTTGTTCTGGTACCTGCGCTGCTGGTGGTGATTGCGGTGCTGGTCTGGTTTGCCATGTCGCGCTGGGTAATTACCCCGCTGCGCAGCCTGATAGCCCATATCAATATCCTGGCGGCAGGCGATCTGGGTACGCCGCTTCCGCCGGTGAAACGCTTTAACCGTGAAGTTGACCAGCTTGGCCTCAGCATCGGCACCATGCAGCAAGGGTTGCAGCAACTGGTGATGCAAGTCAGCGACGCCACCTCGTCGATGGTCGATACCATTCGCCGCCTCGCTGAGGACAACCAGTCGCTGTATCAGCAGTCGGCGAAACAGGCGCAGGAATTGGCGGATGTGACCGAGCATATCGCCACGCTGGAATCCCATGTGGAAGGTAATACCGGTTTTGCTGAGCAGGCGCGCAAACAGGCCGATGAGGCGCGGGAAGTGGCCGCCGGTGGCGATCGAATGATGGATACGGTGAATCAATCGATGCGCGAGATCGTCGAGCGTTCGGCGGAGATGCGCAACATTGTGGCGATGATTGATGGTGTCGCTTTCCAGACCAATATTCTGGCGCTGAACGCGGCGATTGAAGCGGCGCATGCCGGCAACCACGGTCGCGGCTTCGCGGTGGTGGCGAAAGAAGTGGGGCTGCTGGCACGCAAGAGCAGCCACTCCACGCAAACCATTCAGCAATTGATCAATCACTCCTTACAGGGCATCAACGACGGCACCCAGGCGGTGAGCCGCCTTGAGGATAACCTGCAACAGGTTACCGGGCTGGTCGGGCATTTAAGCGGCGTACTGAGCGAAATTTCTGCCGCCACCCTCAGCCAGGGCGACAGCATTCACAAAATGACGCGCCGCCTGCACTCGCTTAACAACGTTGCCCGCCGCACCGGGGAACTGGTCTCGACGGCCACCGAAGCGTCGGAAAAATTGCACAACGATTCTCATCAGTTGATGCAAGCGGTTGCGCGTTTTCGACTTCCTGCCTGACGCAACGTATTCGCCTCTGTTATACTCGCAGGCCATTTTTGGCCTGTGGGTAGCAAGGAGTCAGAGTGGCAACGGTGATGGATAACGGCGTGCTGGAGGCGGTGCTCGCTGAGGTACGCCCGCTGTTGGGGCGCGGCAAGGTTGCGGATTATATTCCGGCGCTGGCGTCGGTGAGCGGCAACAAATTGGGCATTGCCATCAGTACCGTGCAGGGCGAACACTTCCAGGCGGGCGATGCCGACGAGCGTTTCTCAATTCAATCAATTTCCAAAGTGCTGAGTCTGGTGGTGGCGATGAACCACTACGCGGAAGAGGAGATCTGGCAGCGGGTGGGCAAAGATCCCTCCGGCCAGCCGTTTAACTCCTTGTTACAGCTTGAAATCGAGCAGGGCAAGCCGCGTAATCCCTTTATCAACGCCGGGGCGCTGGTGGTGTGCGATATGTTGCAAAGCCGCCTTAGCGCGCCGCGTCAGCGCATGCTGGAAATTGTGCGCAAACTCTGCGCCGCGCCGGATATCGCCTACGACAGCATGGTCGCACGTTCTGAATTCGAGCACTCCGCCCGCAATATGGCCATTGCCTGGCTGATGAAGTCCTTCGGTAATTTTCATAACGATGTCGCCACCGTGTTACAGAACTACTTCCACTATTGCGCGCTCAAAATGAGCTGTGCCGAATTGTCGCGAACTTTTTTATTCCTCGCCGATGGCGGACACAGCGCCCAGCAGGCGGCGCCGGTGGTGACGCCGATGCAGGCGCGGCAGATTAATGCCCTGATGGCGACCTGCGGCATGTACCAGAACGCCGGGGAGTTTGCCTGGCGCGTCGGCTTACCGGCGAAATCCGGCGTCGGCGGCGGGATCGTCGCCATTGTGCCGCATGAGATGGCAATTGCGGTCTGGAGCCCGGAGCTGGATGAAGCGGGCAACTCACTGGCTGGTGTTGCGGTGCTGGAAGCGTTAACGCGAAAACTGGGGAGATCGGTCTATTGATGAATGATTTCGCGCCGTTGTTTGCCCGGCTGGGACGGTCAACATTCCGTTCGCGTTTTCGCCTCGGGGTGAAAGAGCGCCAGTACTGTCTGGATAAAGGTGCGGAAGTGATTGCTTCCCACGCGGCGGATTTCGTTGCTAAACGCCTTGCGCCAGCGTACCCACAAAATGATGGCAAACAGACGCCGATGCGCGGCCACCCGGTATTTATCGCTCAGCATGCCACGGCTACCTGCTGTCGGGGATGTCTGGAAAAGTGGCACAACATCCCGCATGGTCTGGCGCTAACTGAATCGCAACAACACTACATTGTTGCGGTGATATACCAGTGGCTGGTAATGCAGATGAATGCGCCGCGCTGATAAGCGACGTGTAAGCCAGCGCCGCGTGTTGCGGGCCGATAGCCAACGTTAGTGATATGGATTGAGATTTGATGCGTGCACTTTTTTCATCCCCTTTCCGTCCTTTTCGGAAAGAGACGCCGTACACCAATGCGGTCATGGTGTTTATCCTGACAACGCTGTTTTATTTGCTGGGCGCGATGATGCGCCTGGTCGAAGAGCTTTCCCTCTTCTGGCCGCTTAATGCGGTGATGGCCGGTGTTTTCGCGCGTTATGCCTGGTTGCAGCGCTGGCATTACTACCTGATTAGCTATGTTGCCATGCTGGTCTATGACGCCATCACCACGTCCTGGGGTATGGCGTCGCTGATTATCAACTTTTCCAATATGGTGTTTATCATCACCATGGCGCAGCTTATCGGGCTTGAACGTAACCAGATGACCAAAGCGCCGGAGCCGGTTAACGCGCTGAAACTCTTTGGCTACTGTCTGCTTGCCGCGCTGCTGTGTGCGTTTTTTGGCGCGCTGGGCTCCGTGGGGATCAATGGTCAGGGGTTTGGCCTGCTGCTGGCCGACTGGTTTGGCGAGCAGTTCTCAACAGGCGTGCTGATCCTGCCCTGTATGCTGACCATGAGCTGGCCGCGTAAACCGCTGAACGTCGAGATGCGCAATGTAATGCCGGTGCTTGCTGTTGGCGTATCGATTGTCGCCTCGGTCGTGATTGGCGGCGCAGGCAGCCTGGCGTTTCCGCTCCCGGCGCTGATCTGGTGTGCGGTGCGTTACTCGCTGCCGCTGACATGTCTGGTGACGCTGCTGACCGGCGGGCTGGAGATAATTCTGGTCGCCAGCGGCCATATCAATATTTTCGTCAGTTCACCGCTGCAGATCCCGCATATGTTTTCCGCGCGCCTGGGGATTGCCACCATGGCCATTTGCCCGGTGATTGTCTCGGTCAGCGTTGAGGAGATAAACCGCCTGATGCGCCAGGTTTCCCTGCGCGCCGATTTCGATTTCCTGACCCGCGTTTACTCGCGCTCGGGTTTGTATGAGGTGTTAAACCGCGACGCAAAACGCTTTGCCGACAAACACATCACCGTGATGTTGCTGGATATTGATTACTTCAAAAGTGTCAATGACAGCTACGGCCACGAATGTGGCGACCGGGTGCTGACCTCCTTTGCGCGAAAAGTACAGCAGGCGCTGGGCACGCGCGGTGTGCTCGCCCGCATGGGCGGGGAGGAGTTCGCTGTCGTGGCGACAACGCAGGACGCCAGTGAAGGTAAACACCTGGCGGAAACGCTGCGCGAAAAAGTGGCGCAGTATCCGTTTAACTGGCAGCAACAGACGCTGCATTTAACCGTCAGTATTGGTATCAGCCATGGTAAAGCCGATGCCGGGCAATTAACGGCAACGTTCAATGCGCTCCTGGCGGTGGCGGATGAAAATCTCTACCGCTCGAAAAAACGCGGGCGTAACTGCACGACAGATGCTCAACATAACGCGCCGGAAATGGCGGGATGCGCTATTGGCGGATAATTTCCCGCGCGTGTCGCAGCGGGTGATGACGATAGCGGCAATTAATATCGATAACTTATTAAATTGCTTGCTACTAATTTTTATCGTCAATACTATTATTGCGTATACGTAGCGGAATCATCGCGTTATGAGCGGATCGGATAATTTGAATAAACACGAGCGGATCCCAGGCAGGCGTTTTGCCAGGCGGATGTATCTGATGCGTATGCTGGGAACGCTACTCTGCTTTTTCCCCATTCTTTCCGTCCTTCTTGAACTGCAGCGCCCCTTATGGAGCGTGGCGTTGCTGTGCGCCAATGCCTTTTTGTGGCCTACCGTCGCGTTTTTGCGCGCACGCAACGCGCAGATGCCGCTGCAAATTGAACATCAACACCTGGTCTTTGACGCTGGCGCAGGCGGGTTCTGGATTGCGCTAATGGCGGTCAACCCGCTGCCTTCGGTGGTGATTGCCACCATTTTGCTCTCAGACCGTTTATCGGCGGGCGGGTTTGTGCTGATGCGTAAAGCAGCACTGGCCATGCTTGCGGCGTTCTTACTTACCTGGCTGGCGCTCGGTTTACCGCTGGAGTTGCAGGTGACACAGCGGACGATGTTCGCTACGTTGCCGCTCATCGGCATCTATATCCTGGCGCTCAGCGCACTTACCGACAGCATTGCCGTCAGACTGCGGATAAAAAGCCGCGAGCTTGAGCGTATTGCGATGATGGATCCTTTGCTTGATATCGCCAATCGCCGCCTGCTGGAAAAACGGATCCAGTACGAGCTGGAAAAACTGCACGTGACGCCGCGCCACTCCTCGTTGATGTTTATCGATATTGATAATTTTAAAGAGGTGAATGACCGCTTTGGTCATAAAATTGGCGATGCATTACTGGTCACCGTGTCGAAAATTTTGCATATTGCCACCCGCACAACGGACACGCCCGCGCGCCTCGGTGGCGATGAATTTGTGATTTTATTGCCCGATACACCAGCCGAAGAGGCGTATGCGGTGGCAACCCGGATCATGGATGCGGCTGCGGTAATGACAGTGATGCAGGAGCATGCGTTCAAATGTACGTTGAGCATCGGTATCGCCAGCGCGCTACCGGAAATGCACAGTGTTACCGACTGGTTAAAAGCCGCAGACGACGCGCTTTACCAGGCTAAACGGCTGGGAAAAAACCAGATCTACTCGCACTGACAAACGTAGCGAATAAGCTACGCTTTATGCTGTATGCCGTGAAATTAACGACACTTTTTATAGTGTTGCGCATTAACAGCCTGAGAATGGAAACGGCCCTTTATGAAAATACCTGCTATTCCTGCAGATGAGGAACAACGGCTGGCGTCGCTGCGCGACTCCGGGCTTCTGGAAACCGGCGTAACCGAGCGTCTTGACCGGCTTACCCGGCTGGCTAAGCGCATGTTCGATGTCCGCGCGGCGCTGATCACGCTGGTTGATGAAGAGATGCTTTTCTTCAAATCCACCTCAGGTACTGTGCGCGAACCGCTTCCGCGTAAGATCACCTTTTGTGGTCACACCATTTTGCATACCGAACCGTTGATTATTCCGGATACCCACGGCGATGATCGCTTTGCCGATAATCCGCTGGTCACCGGGGAGATGAACATCCGTTTCTATGCCGGGTATCCGTTACGTTTGCCGGACGGTGCGGTGGTTGGCGCATTTTGCCTGGTGGATAGCACCGCGCGGCAGTTCACGGACGCTGAGCGGGACTACCTGAAAGATTTCGCCATGATCGTTGAAGACGAGTTTGCGGTGATGAGCGCAGCGACCACCGACGAGCTGACCGGTTTATTTAACCGCCGTGGTTTTGAAAACCTGGCGAAGTTCGCCATTGTGGGCGCGCGTCGTCGCGCGGAACCGTTAACGCTGGCGTGGATCGATCTCGACAATTTCAAAACGATTAACGACACCTGGGGTCATGCTGAGGGTGATGAAGCGCTGAAAGCGATGGCGTCGGTAATGAGCGCCAGCCTGCGTGAAGCGGATCTGCGGGTGCGCTACGGCGGCGATGAATTCGCGATCCTCTTTTCCGATACCGATGAGCAGGGCGCATGGATTGCGATGCAGCATCTGGTAGAACAGGTTGAGGCGTGGAATCAGACCTCTGGTAAACCGTGGCAACTGGCGTTTTCCTGGGGGATCAGCGAGTTTGATCACAATGGTTGCGGTGAACTGAAGCCGTGGATGAAGGCGGCAGATCAACAGATGTATGCCATGAAAGAGCGCAACCACCGCGGCCGCTGAATCATCACAAAAAACTATGTTTGCCGGGCTTGTGTTAATAAGTTGTGAAGCTGATAGTGGTTGTTTTTAAGGAATAAAAATGACCACTTATCATATCTATTCGTTGGCGGGCGAAGCGTTCGCATCACATCTTCCTTCCCTTTGTGACGTGCTGGAAAACTGCGTTTCCGGCGGGGCTTCCGTCAGTTTTATGCATCCGCTTTCGCGTGAGAAATCCCTGCAATTCTGGTCCGGCGTCGCCGCAAGTGCCGCACGCGGGGAACGCATTGTGCTGGTGGCGCAAGACGATACAGGGGAAATTGTTGGCACCGTGCAGGTGGTGCTGGAACAACCTGAAAACCAGCCGCATCGCGCCGATGTGTCAAAGTTACTGGTGCATGAAAAAGCCCGCCGTCAGGGGCTGGCGCGCCGTCTGATGGATGCGCTGGAACGTGAGGCGCTGGCGCACGGCAAAACCGTGCTGGTGCTGGATACTTCCACCGGCAGCGGGGCGGAACATTTTTACCTGCAATGCGGCTGGCAGCGGGTGGGTGAAATTCCGCGCTTTGCCCTGATGCCGGACGGAAATGTGACGGCGACGACAATTTTTTACAAGTTCTTATAATCCGCGCCAATAAGACATCCCATTTTGATCAAAACAGGGTTTCATGGTCTAAAAGTCTGGTAAGTTATTACACCAATCTTCCCAGGTTGTATGACTAATCAAAAAAGGAACCCACTGTGAACACATTAAACCGTCGCAACTTTCCCGGCGCTGAATACCCTGAACGTATTATTCAGTTCGGCGAAGGGAATTTTTTGCGCGCTTTTGTCGACTGGCAAATCGATCTGCTGAATGAGCACACCGACCTGAACGCCGGTGTGGTGGTTGTTCGCCCGATCCAAAGTGATTTCCCGCCGTCCCTGAGCACTCAGGATGGTCTGTATACCACCATTATTCGCGGTCTGAACGAGCAGGGCGAAGCGGTGAGCGACGCGCGCCTGATCCGCTCTGTGAACCGTGAAATCAGCGTCTATTCCCAGTACGACGAGTTCCTGAAACTCGCCCATAACCCGGATATCCGCTTTGTTTTTTCAAACACCACGGAAGCGGGCATCAGCTACCACGCAGGCGATAAATTTGCAGATGCTCCGGCCGTTAGCTACCCGGCGAAACTGACGCGCTTGCTGTTCGAACGTTTCACCCACTTCTCTGGCGCGGTGGATAAAGGTTGGGTGATCATTCCTTGTGAATTGATTGATTACAACGGTGACGCGCTGCGCGAGCTGGTGCTGCGTTATGCGCAGGAGTGGGCGCTGGGTGCGGAGTTTACCCGGTGGCTGGATAACGCCAACACCTTCTGTTCCACGCTGGTTGACAGGATCGTTACCGGTTACCCGCGTGATGAAGTGGCGAAACTGGAAGCGGAGCTGGGCTACCAGGATTCGTTCCTTGATACCGCTGAGCACTTCTATCTGTTTGTGATTCAGGGGCCGAAATCGCTGGCCTCTGAACTGCGTCTCGATAAATTCCCGCTCAACGTGCTGATTGTTGACGATATTAAACCGTATAAAGAGCGTAAAGTGGCGATCCTCAACGGTGCGCACACGGCCCTGGTGCCGGTGGCGTATCAGGCGGGGCTGGACACCGTGGGCGAGGCGATGAACGACAGCGAAATCTGTGCGTTTGTGGAAAAAGCGATTTACGAAGAGATTATTCCGGTGCTGGATCTGCCACGCGATGAGCTGGAATCTTTCGCCAGTGCGGTTACCGGGCGTTTCCGTAACCCGTACATCAAACACCAGTTGTTGTCGATTGCCCTGAACGGCATGACCAAATTCCGCACCCGTATTCTGCCGCAATTGCTGGCAGGGCAAAAAGCCCATGGCAAACTGCCAGCGCGCCTGACTTTTGCGCTGGCAGCGTTGATTGCGTTCTATCGCGGTGAGCGTAACGGGCAGGCGTATCCGGTGCAGGACGACGCGCACTGGATCGAGCGCTACCAGCAATTGTGGAGCCAGCATGGCGATCGCCAGATCAGCACCAGCGAACTGGTAAAAGCGGTGCTGTCCGTTAGCGATCACTGGGAACAGGATCTGAGTAAAGTTACGGGGCTGGTGGAGCAGGTTTCGCTGGATCTGGATGCTATCCTGCTGCGCGGCATGCGCGATGCGGTTAAACCACTGTGCTAATTGCACTTAATTAAATAAATGTCCAACCCGGCTCCGGCCGGGTTTTTCTTTTTTAATAACGGCTAACGGTGCAACCGCGAGCGGCAAGAGAAGTAACGGCGTCGGAATAGTGTGCTTGCCATTCATTAGTTACAACATACTATTAAATAGTTGTATAACAGGTTTCAGCAACTTCTGCGCCAGTCTTCGTCGGGAAGGGCGACTTTTCGTCACAATTTATTATCAAACTTGCAACTGTGATTGCGATCACGTTTAATAGTGCCGCTCTCCCTTATGCACACAATTCAAGATGATCGTTCGACCTCAACAACACTGGCTTCCCCGTCTTTTCGTCTGGCACGGTTCCGTACTGCCAAAAATCACGTCGCGTTTGCTGATGAATTTCCTGCTCTCCATTGCGGTGATCTGGATGCTGCCGTGGTACACCTCGCTGGGTATCAAGCTGACCGTCGCGCCGTTCAGCATTCTCGGTGTCGCTATCGCTATCTTTTTAGGTTTTCGTAACAACGCCTGTTTTGCCCGCTACAGCGAAGCAAGGGTGTTGTGGGGACAGTTGATGATCGCCTCGCGTTCGCTGCTGCGTGAAGTGAAAACCACACTGCCAGATGATGAGGGATTACGGCACTTTATTCAGTTGCAAATCGCCTTCGCGCACTCTCTGCGCATGACGTTGCGCCGCAAGCCACAAGGCGACGTGCTGGCGAAATACCTGCGCCCAAACGATCTGCATAACGTGCTGAACGCGCACTCACCGGCTAACCGTATTCTGCTGTTAATGGGCGAATGGTTAGGCGTACGCCGGGCGCAGGGCGCACTTTCGGATGTTTTATTCAGCAGCATCAATCAGCGGCTACATGATATGTCCGCCGTGCTTTCTGGCTGCGAGCGCATTTTCACCACGCCGTTGCCGTTTGCCTATTCGTTGATCCTGCATCGCACCGTGTACCTGTTTTGCATCATGCTGCCGTTCGCGCTGGTGGTGGATTTGCACTTTATGACCCCGTTTATTTCGGTGCTGATTTCCTACACCTTTATTTCGCTGGACACGCTGGCAGAAGAGCTGGAAGACCCGTTTGGCGAAGAGGATAACGACCTGCCGCTGGACGCTATCAGCAACGCCATCGAGATTGATTTACTGCAAATGGTGGATGCCGATGTACTTCCGCACAAAATGACAGCAGGCAAAAATTATCAATTAACCTAAACTTTGCTGTGGAGAGTCATCGATCTTTACGATTTTTTCAGTCTGATAGCGAAACCCACAACAGAGAGGGACGTGCGATGGAAAAGTCCGACAGAACTATCTCATTAGCGTTGACCCTGCTGGTCAGCTTCTCACTTCTCGCCACGGCGTGGGATCTCTCCTTCGTCAGTAACTTGCCTTAACATCATTGGCCGCCAGCAGCGCCCGTGTCTCCTCAGCCGGGCGCTGCAATAGCGCCAGCGCTTCCTCCGCTGAACGCACATTGGTATAACCGATAATCACGCCGTAGCGTTTGGCGGAGGTGTTATACCAGCGCGAGAGCGGACTAACCTGCAACTGGTGCCGCTGCCAGATGTCCGCCAGCGAGATATCCTGCGTGCTGGTGCGTAAAAACGCGATGACATGCATCCCGCCATCGCTCACTTCCACGGTAAAAAGCCCCGGATAAACCTGCTCCAGCGCGTCCAGCACATATTTTCTGCGTTGCGAATAGAGCGTGCGCATCTTTTTTAAATGCTTATAAAAGTGACCTTCGCCGAGAAACGCCGCGAGGATTTTCTGCGTCAGCACCGGCTGGCCGCTTTCGGTGAGTTCCGCCGTTTCACGAAACGCGGCAAGCGTCGCGCGTGGCATCACAATGTAGCTGATGCGCAGCGCAGGCATCACCGTCTTACTGAAAGTGCCCATATAGATCACCCGATCATCGATATCGAGACTTTTTAATGCCGGAAGCACTTTGCGGGTGTAGTGAAACTCGCCGTCGTAATCATCTTCAATAATCCAGCGATTATGCTGACTGGCCCAGGCCAGTAATTGCTGCTTGCGCGGGAGCGAAAGGGTTACCGCCAGTGGGCTATGATGTGACGGTGTCACAAAAACCAGTTGCGCATCGCGGTGGTATTGCTGCAAATAGTCGACATTCAGGCCCTGGCTGTCCACCGGGACAAAGTGCAGATTATTGGCGGCGCGTTTCAGCGCCTGGGTACCAAAATAGTAGCCGGGATCTTCAAACAGCACTTTATCGCGTGTCGTGGTAAGCGCATTGAGGATCAGCCGCAGGTTGTTGCTGTACCCGCTGGTGATGAAAATCTGATCGGCCGTGCAGGATAAACCGCGCGACACATTCACATAATGCGCAATCGCTTCGCGCAGCGGCGTGTAACCCAGCAGCGGCGGGTTGGTCATCTCCATTGGCGACATCGATCGCACCGCTTTGCCGCACAACAGTAGCCATTTTTTGTAGGGGAAGGCATCCAGAGACGGAATGCCGGGGCGCAAAAAACCGGGGCGATCGCGCAGTACATCCGCAATGCCTGGTGGCGCGTCTGCTGCCTGAGGCGTAATGTCCGGGGTGGGCGGTTCGCTCAGTACCAAATCCGGGTTGACCCGCGTGCCGCGCGCGCCCTGGCTTACCAGATAGCCTTCACCGATCAGAATCGCCCAGGCCGTTTCCACCGTTTTGCGCGCCACGCCTAATTCACTGGCCAGCACACGCACCGAAGGCACTTTATCACCCGGTTTCAACAACCCGCTGGCAATGCTGCGCCGATACTGCTCGTAAATGGCTTTATAACCCGGCTTCATGTCCTACCTCTATTTGCGGTTTTTGCATCTTTTTACTATGGCATAAACGCGTACTATAGCGGCTGTTGAATCCATAAACGAGGCTAAAGACGATGAGCAATCGCGTAAATCTGTTCCAGACTGTTCCGGCATTAATTAAAACCCTCGGCGATGCCAGCCAGGCGTCGCACGCCAGCAGCCTGGATATTGGTATTAAGAATCTGGTCGATATCCGCGCCTCGCAGCTCAACGGCTGCGCATTCTGCCTGGATATGCATGTGAAACAGGCAAAACTGCACGGTGAGCGCGAACTGCGCATTTACCACGTGGCTATCTGGCGTGAATCGCCGCTGTTTACCGCCAAAGAGAAAGCCGCGCTGGCGCTGTGTGAAGCGCTGACCAAACTTGATGCGCATGGCGTGCCTGATGAGTTGTACCGTGAGGCGCGGGAGCATTTCAGCGAGGTGGAACTTTCCGAGCTGGCGTTTTCCATTGCCATTATTAATAGCTGGAACCGTCTGATGGTGCTGTCGCAAACCTTACCGGGCGCGCTGGATAAAGCCTACGGGCTTGATCGCGCGCACCTCGAGTAGTTAACGCTCCGCCCGGATAAAGGCAATAAACGCCTGCAACCCCACAGGGATGTGGCGGTGTCCGGGATAGTACAAACACAGCCCTTTAAAGGGCTGCGTCCACTCATCCAGCACGCTGACCAGCGTCCCGTTACGCAAATCCTCTTCAATGTAAAACCCCGGCAGAAAGCCCACGCCCAGCCCCGCGCGCACGGCGGCAATCGAGGTAAACAGATCGGTGGTCGACAGCCGTGGCGGAACGGCAACCGCTATGCGCTCGCCGTGGTGCGCCAGCTCCCAGCGGTAATTTCCGCCGCTGGACATGCGCATGCAAATCCCCTGGTGCTGGCGTAAATCATCCGGCGTCTGCGGCGTACCGTGCGCGGCAAACCACGCTGGTGTTGCCACCACGCGCATGCGGATATCCGGCGTGAGCGGCACGGCAATCATATCCTGTGGGATGGACTCCGCCAGGCGGATCCCGGCATCGTAACCGTCGGCCACAATGTCGATCATCTTCGCTTCAGTGGCGACCTCCATGCGCATCTGCGGGTAGCGCGCCAGAAAACGCACCAGCAGATCATCCAGGAACAGTTGCCCGACGGCTAGCGGGATATTCAGGCGCAACGTGCCGGAAGGTTCATCCGCCACGCTGTGGATCTCCTCGTGCGCGTGCTGGATTTCACGCAGCGCCGGGCCAATACGCGCAACAAACCGCTGCCCGGCTTCGGTCAGCGCCACGCTGCGGGTGGTGCGGTGAAACAGCCGAATCGCCAGGCGACTCTCCAGCCCGGCAATGGCGTTACTCACCGCCGTTGGTGACATTCCCAGCTCCTGCGCGGCGGCGCGAAAACTGCCCCGACGCATCACCGCCATCACCACTTCCAGCTCAACCAAACCTGAACGATGCATAGATTATCCCGAATTTCGCAACAACCTTTGCAGCATAGCGTGGATTATCAGCGCGATAAAGGCGTGTCACACTGGCTTCATTGTGAACAGGAGGTGGTTATGCATGCGATTGAACAGATCTCAATTAATGGCGAATGGGTCACGCCACAAGGTACAGAACGTTTCGACCTGTTTAACCCGGCAACCGGCGAAGTCACCGGCCAGGTGCGGCTCGGCAATGAGGCCGACGCGCTGAACGCCATTGTGGCGGCAAAAGCGGCGTTTCCTGGCTGGTCGCAAACCAGCCGCGATGAGCGAATCGCCGCCCTGATGCGTATGCGCGATGCGATGGAGGCCTGCCAGCCCGCGTTGTTGCAGGCAATTGTCGAGGAGTATGGCGCGCCGGCGTCGCGCGCCAGCTGGATGGCGCATTATCCGGTGTCGGTTATCGAGGCGGCGATCGACGCGCTGAAAGCGTTTGAGTTTGAATCCGTAGTGGGCCAGGCGCGCGTAGTGATGACCCCGCTCGGCGTCGCCGGGTTAATTACGCCGTGGAACAGCGATGCCGGATTTATCTGCGGCAAGCTGGCGGCAGCGCTCGCCGCCGGCTGCACGGCGGTCATCAAGCCGAGTGAGATGAGCGCGCTGCAAACCCACATCGTCACCCAGGCGTTACATGAGGCGCAACTGCCACCGGGCGTGTTCAATATTGTTACCGGGCGTGGCGAGGTGGTGGGCGAGGTATTCAGCCGTCATCCGGACGTGGCGAAAATCTCCTTTACCGGCTCGACGGCGACGGGCAAAGCCATTTTGCGTAACGCGGCAGAGACGTTTAAACGTGTCACGCTGGAACTGGGCGGCAAGTCACCGACCATTATTCTGGAGGATGCCGATTTAGCCGACGCCGTGCCGCTGGCGATCCAGGCCGGATTTATGAATAGCGGTCAGGCGTGTGTCGCGGGAACACGCATTCTGGTGCCCGCATCGCGCAAAGCCGAGTGTGAGGCGGCGCTGGCGCAGGCGGTCGCGGCGGTTAAATCGGGCGATCCGCGCGATCCCGCCACGGAAGTTGGCCCGATGGTCAGCGAAAAACAGTGGCAACGCGTACAGTCCTATATCCGCCTTGGCCAGCAGGAAGGCGCGCACCTGTTAGTGGGTGGAGAAGGGCGCGCAGCCGGGTGTGAGCGCGGCTGGTCGGTGCGACCAACGCTCTTTAGCGAGGTCAAAAACAGCATGCGTATTGCGCGCGAAGAGATTTTTGGCCCGGTGTTATCGGTGATCGCCTATCGGGATGACGCCGAAGCGATCGCTATCGCCAACGACACCGATTATGGCCTGAGCGCGCTGGTGCTGGGTCGCGATCCCGAACGCGCACGCCGTGTTGCCGGGCAAATCGCCGCCGGGCGGGTGTTGGTCAATACGCTGGCGCACGAGGCTGCCGCGCCATTTGGCGGGTTTAAACATTCGGGGATCGGGCGTGAAATGGGGCGCTGGGGACTGGCGGCCTTTATGGAGCCGAAAAGTATTGTTATGTAGCAAGTAAACGCCGTGCCACCCGAAGCGAGTGGCACGGGTTGCGATTAACGCGCCAGCTGGAAGAAGCGCACGGAGTCGCGCAGCATCTCGCTCTGTTCGGTCATCGACTGGGCGGCAACCGCCGCTTGTTCCACCAGCGTGGCGTTCTGCTGGGTTACCTGGTCCATCTGATCAATCGCCACGCTAATCTCTTTGATCCCCTGATGTTGCTCGGTAGAGGCAGCGGAGATCTCAGCAACAATATCCGTCACTTTGTTAACCGAGCTGACAATCTCTTCCATCGCGCGGCTGGCGGTATCGGCGTAGCGGGAACCGTCGGTAATTTTCTCAACGGTGCCTTCAATCAGCTGTTTGATCTCTTTCGCCGCCTCGGCACTTTTCTGCGCCAGGTTGCGCACTTCACCGGCCACCACGGCAAAGCCTTTACCCTGTTCACCGGCACGCGCGGCTTCAACGGCAGCATTCAGCGCCAGAATATTGGTCTGGAAGGCGATGCCTTCAATCACCGAAATGATATCGACAATTTTCTGCGAGCTGTCAGAGATTTCATGCATGCGTTTCAGCATGTCATGCACCTCTTTACCGCCTTTAACTGCCGTTTGTGACGTCTGGCGCGCCAGGTCGCTCGCTTTACGGGCGTTTTCCGCGTTACTCTTTACGTTCTCGGTGATTTGCTGCATGTTCGACGAGGTTTGCACCAGCGAGGCCGCTTGTTCTTCGGTACGCTGTGACAAATCGTTGTTGCCTTCGGCAATTTCGCCTGCGGCGTGGGAAATCGATTCGCTGCCGTCGATAATACCGGTGATGATTTCCGCCAGTTTATTGTTCATTAAATGAATGGTCGCCAGCAGGCTTTCGCTGTCGCCCTCGCGCAGCGCAACCTGGGTGCCCAGTTTACCGTCAGCGACCGCCTTCATAATCGACATCGCATAGGCCGGTTCGCCGCCGAGCTGGCGGGAGAGATTACGCGAGATAAACAGCGCAATCACGCCGGTGGCAATCAGGGCCAGCAGCAGCAAGCCGCTCAGCAGATAAAGTGCCTGGCGGTAACCGGCCTGAGAATCTTCCCCCGCTTTATCACCAATCGCGACTTCCATATCCACCAGCGTCGCCAGATCTTTCATCAACTGGGTACGATATTTTGCTGATACCGCGCCGCTGATTTTGGCCGCTTCCGCCGCATCGCCACGATTCATGGCGTCGATCACTTTGGCGTTTACATCAACAAAGTTTTTAAAGTTATCCACCACAGTCGCGAACAGGGCGCGCATTTCTTGCGGCTCATTGGCCGAGATTTTTGCGTACTGCTGCTGAGCATTCAGGAAGGTTGCCTGGTTTTGCAGCAATTCGCCGCGATGTTGATCCAGCGACGCCGGCGTGGTTGAAGCAATATACTGCACCTGTTGCAGGCGCATTTCAGCTAAGACGCCTCGCATTTCAAGGGTATAACGAACGCCTGGCATTCTGCTTTCGCGGAACTGGTCAATATTTTTATTGGTGCTGTTAAGTTGATAAATAGAAACAACGCCCAGCAACAACATCATCACAATCAGGATGGAGAAGCCGATGAGCAATTTGGTTAATACAGTGGCCTGCGCAATTTTTTTCATAATCCACAACTAAGTAAAGAAAGGTAATATTAATAACGGCAATATTTTAGGAAAAATTGATCTATTTATCTGATCTCTATCACACATTGCTATGATTTTTGTGCAATGGCACACATCGGATTTTTAATTTAGATTAAGGGAAGGGCGGTTGTTAAAAAGGTTGGAGAATAATACTTCATTGAAGTGAAATATTGTTTCAAATGGTATCTTTGTGCTGAAGTTTATTTTCTGCACACCGTATTCAGTGTGCAGAAAAATTAATGGGAAATAGTTATCGGCAGTTCGTCCGCCCATTTTGTGGCCTGGTTCATCAGCTCTGAAATGGCCGAATTGGGTAAGCCAATTTCATGCGCCACGTCGCTGGCCTCATCCCACATCCGCTGCTCGTACAGGCGCGCCAGCCGCACGTAGGGGTAGAGTTCGCCGCTGTTGGCCTCAAGCGCTTTAGCCACTTCCGGCGAGACGGCGATCTGTGCCATCAGCTCTTCCAGCGGTAGCCCGAGGATCACATCCAGCAGCGAGAAGAGCCCTGCCATAAAGGCATCATTAGAGATGTTATTGGACGACGTACGTGCCGCCACCAGTTCGCAGAACTTGGCGCGGATCAGGCTCAGGTAATAAATTTCAGTGTTGGTGACATCCTCGAAAGAGGTGAGACACGCCACCAGTACAAAACGGCGCATTTCACTGATGCCAAGGTAGACCACGATGTCGCGCAGCGATTGATTGCGAAAACCGCTAATACCGCGCGTGTTATATAAAATGTTTTGCGCATAACGCATAATTTTAAACGAGAGAGAAACATCGCGTTTCAGCAGATCTTCAATTTTGTTTAAATTGGGTGATTCAACGTTAACTTCCTGCATCAGCTTCAGAGCAAATGCACGGTTTTGCGCCAGTTTATTTCGTTTAGTCACCACCGGTTTGCTGAAAAAATACCCCTGGAAAAGATGAAAACCTAATTTTTTAAAGGTCTCAAACTCTTCGTAGGTTTCCACTTTTTCGGCCAGAAAAACCGCATGGCGCAATAATTCCCGATTGGCGAGAATATAGTCGCTAATTTTTTCGCGCGGGCTTCTTCTTATGTCAAATTTAATCACGTTGACATAGGGCATAAAGGCTTCCCACTGATTTCCGGGTTCGAAATCATCGAGCGCAATGCGAAAACCCAGCGCGTGCATCCGTTTGACGGTTTCCAGCAGTTTGAGATCCGGTTCGGCGTCTTCCAGAATTTCAATCACCACGCGGTTTACCGGCAGCGTTTCCGCGAGACCTTCGACCAGCAACTGGTAGGGAAAATTGACGTAAACCGTACTGTTGTCGCTCTTCCGGCCCACCGGCGCGCTGAGGAACTGCTCTTCGATTAACTGCGTGGTGGCCTGTTCCGCAGAGATATCGGGGAAGCGGTTATCCATGCTGTTCCGAAAGAGGAGTTCGTAACCGACGGTGTTCAATTGCTTATCAAAAATCGCCTGTCTGGCCACAAAAGAATACATTCGCCACCTCGCACACCGTGTACTTTTGTATAAGTTTTCCAAATATATAAGCAACATTAACACCCTGGCTACCGGAACCGTGTGACTGCGGCAAAATATTTGACTTTTATTGTGAAAGGATAGGACAGCAAAGCGGTAAGTGTACAGGCGACGCGGGTTTTAGTGCGGAGTAAAAGCCTGATTACCCGCTATATCAGGCTGGTTACGTTACGAAGGTTCAAAACAGAGCGGGCGTTCGCAGCAGGCATCACAACTCGGCGAGCGGCACACCACTTCGCCTTCGCTGTGCAGACAACGCTGGCGGTAGAAAAACTTTTTCCAGCGCATATTGTTGCTGTTCATCTCAACTAAAGGCGCGAAGCAATCGCTCATCAGCTCTCGCAGCTCCGCGCGCGAGCTAAGTCCCAGATCCTGCCACAGGTGATTAAAAGCCAGTGAGACACTGGCAATAATGTGCTGCATCGGCGCGGCATCTGCCGACATATGGCACGCCAGCCACTGTGCCAGCTCTGCGCGCTCTGCGCCGCGCGTAGCGTTGAGTTCGCTCATGAGCTTTTGCCGCAAACGGCAGTCCGCCGGCATTTCCGGCGCAGGCGGGGCGAAACGCGCCTGCAGGTTTTCCCAGTCGCTCACGCTTAAACCCATTCTTTCCGGATAGCAACCTTCACCGTGCAGGTAAAGCCACAACAAGCGCCGTAACCAGTCATCAACGGGCATCATGCCACCCCCTTGTTTTGCCCCTTTGTCGGCGCAGTCTGCCACCAGCGTAACAGCGAGGAAGCGATGGGTTGCCAGGCATCGTCAACGCAGGGCTGAATGCCGCGCGATTGCAATTTTTGCCACGGTTCGTAGCCAATGCGGGCGCAGAAAACGGCTTTCACATCGGCCAGCAAGTCGAGCACGGTGTCCAGTCTTGCGTCGCTTTCCGGCGGCTCACAATGATCCGAACCCTGGCAATATTTCGGTGTGAAACGCTCGTTGACCAGCACAGCGCCCGCGGCTGATAAACTGTAAATACGAAAGCGATCCGCATGGCCAAAATGGCAGTCGATGAGCTCGCCTTGCGTTGACGCCACCGCCACCAGACAGGCCTCTGCATCATCGGATTCGCCTTTGGTGACGATACTGGCGTGAAGCTGCGCACGGCGAAACAGCGTCGGCAACCACGGCTGCGGGGCGGATTCAACGGGTAGCAGGGCAAATTGCTGGCTGCGATCTTCGCCGAGCATACCAATCGCATCCGCGCGGCACTGCTGGCAGTGGGTCATTTGCGACATCACTTCGCCACAGCTTTCGCGCACGCGCGCAATCATCTCTGCATCGGGTTCCGCCTGGCCGTTAAGGCCAAACACCGTGCCGTGTTCCGGGCGGGCTATCAGCGGCATAATGTTATGGATAAACGCGCCAGCTTCGCGCAGTTCGCGGCTGACATCGGCCAGCGCGAAATCGTTAATACCGGGGATCAGCACCGAGTTGATTTTCACCAGCACACCTTGCGCCGTCAGGCGACGAACCCCCTCCAGTTGACGGGCTATTAATATTTCACCCGCTTCGCGTCCGCTGTACCGTTCACCCTCGAGCCACAGCCAGGCGTAGATCTGCGCGGCAATTTGCGGATCGAGCGTATTGATGGTCACCGTTACGTGATCGACGCCGAGACTGACCAGCCGATCAACGGCGTCCGGCAGCATCAAGCCATTGGTGGAGAGACACAATTTCATATCCGGTAGCTGTTCGCGCACCATCTCCAGCGTGGTGAAGGTGCGTACGATATTCGCCAGTGGATCGCCGGGCCCGGCAATGCCAACCACCGACAGTTGCGGGATAGCCGCCGCAACTTGCCGTACTTTCGCCACCGCCTGCTCGGGGGTTAAGAGCGAGGATGAGACGCCAGGCCGGGATTCGTTACTGCAATCAAATTTGCGATTGCAGTAGTTACATTGCAGGTTACAGGCGGGGGCTACCGGTAAGTGCATACGCGCAAAACGGTGATGACCGCTTTTCGAGTAGCACGGGTGCAGCGCCACTTTACCGGCGATGGCATCGGAAAGCGGTTCAGACGGCGTTGACTGACACCGGGAACCGCCAGCGGCGGATGAACAGGACATCATGGAAAGTACCTCCGTTTACGGAATTATTCCTGGTGGTTGCAAATCTCGTTCCTGTTTCAACCTGTTGAAAAGTAGTGATATTTATTTTTCCGGGTTGTCGGTTTTGTGGCATTTGGCTGACAATGTACCGAATGCCACAACCGCTGTTATAGCCTTGGCAGGGTGATATCCATCGTCTGAATGCGATAGGCGACCTGGCGCGGCGTCATTCCCAGTAAGCGCGCGGCTTTGGCCTGTACCCATCCCGCTTTTTCCAGCGCCGCAATCAACCGCTGGCGCTCGTCAAGGGTGTTATCGAGCCAGTTATCGTCGTGCGTGACGCTGATAACCGGCGGTTTGGCTGGCTGGTCGCGATGATTAAACAAAATCACGTCCCGATCGATCAGACCGTTTTCCGACATCACCGCCGAGCGCTCAAGGCAGTTTTCCAGTTCACGCACATTACCGGGCCAGTTGTAGCTCATCAGCAGGCGGATAGCGCCCTCGCTAATACGCAGCGTGCGGCTCTGGTTGTGGGCGATTTTGCGCACCAGAAAGTGCGCCAGTTCGGCAATGTCCTCCTGGCGTTCGCGCAGCGGAGGCAGGGCGATGGGCATTACATTCAGGCGGTAATAGAGATCTTCGCGAAAGTGCCCCAGCCGGACTTCATCTTCCAGATTACGGTTTGTCGCGGCAATAATGCGCACATTGACTTGCAGTGTTTCGTCGCCGCCGACGCGTTCCATTTCGCCTTCCTGCAGGATGCGCAGCAGCTTAGCCTGAAACGAAGCGCTACTTTCGCCAATCTCGTCAAGAAACAGCGTACCGCCATCGGCCAGCTCAAAACGGCCTTTACGCTGGCGTACCGCACCGGTAAAGGCCCCTTTTTCATGACCGAACAATTCGCTTTCAAGCAGTGTGTCCGGCAGCGCCGCACAGTTGAATTTCACAAACGGCGCACTGGCGCGCGGTGAATTATGGTGAATGGCGTTGGCAATCAGTTCCTTACCGGTGCCGCTCTCGCCGCGTACCAGAACGGTGGTGTCCCAGCGCGAGACCTGACGGATAATCTCCATGGTCTGGCGCATCGCCGGGCTGTTACCGACCATATTCTCGAAGCCGAATGCGCGTGAGGCAGTGCAGGATTTCGGGCTGACGGCCTGCGTTATCGCGGCGCGCGGGGAAGGGCGCGCTGCCGGTGGGGCCATCAAACGCACGGTCTGCGCCACCAGGTTGGCAACCGTTTCCAGAAAGCGGGTGCAGGCGGGTAACCGCTCTTCGTAACGCGCCATGGGTTGCGCCGTCAGCACACCAAACGTCTGCGCATCCGGCCCGATCAGCGGCACGGCGATAAACGGCAGGTTGTAATCATACAGTCCCAGCCGGTCAAGAAAACGCTGATCGTCGGCGACCCGTGCCAGCACTAATGATTGCCCTTGTGAAAGCACCGTCCCGACCAGCCCTTCGCCCGGACGGTAGCGAATTTGCGAGCTACCGGGGATTAACTGCTGATCGGCTTCCTGCAACGCTTCAATAGTCAAAATTGCCTGCTGGCTGTCGTACAGACAGATCATGCCGTGCTGCAAAAAGGCGTCATTGTGCAATACGCACAGCACTTGCTGGAGCGTCTGTTCGACTTCGGTCGCCCGGCTGAGTACCACGCTTATCCGCTGCATCGCGGTGAACTGCTGGGACAAATCGAAGCGCCAGACGGTATTACCCGACTCGGTTCGCTGGGTCATTTTGAACCTCCGGTCAGTGAATGAAATAGCGGGAATCGTAGGGTCAGGCAGCTTCCGCCTTCCGGGCGTGAAGTGAGTTCTATCGCGCCGTGGTGGTGCGCCACCAGCGTCTGGATCAGGCGCAGCTCCATGCCTTTGCCCGGCGCGTTAAGCGCATCCGGCGAGTGGGTATGGCGCACCGGGATCAGCGGCACATTGTCAGTAATATACAAAGAGAGCCAGCCCTCTTCTTCGCGGGCGAAAATCTCTGTTTCTGCGGTGAAATCACGCAGACCGGCGGCAATATCCAGCGTGCGATCGAGCCACAAACTCAGGCAGGCCAACAGTTGCGTACGCTGACCAAATCCCACCAGATGATGGGAATCCAGCGTGACCTGCAAATTTTTACCCTCGCCGAAGCGGGTGTGATAAAGCGCGTGCAAATCGTCAAAAAAGGGTTGCAGCGGCCAGACCGCCGCACTTTCCAGTTCCAGCGACGGGCGGCAACGTTTCAGCCGCGCCATCGCCTCTTCACCTTCGCGCCACGCGGCGTCCAGCGCCATGTTGTTGTTATCACTGCCGTTTAACCGCCGCGCCGCCGCCAGCATATTGATGGGGCAGTTAAGCTGGATCAGCGCGGCGTCCAGCGCTTCGCGGATCGCCGCCAGCAGTTTGCCGCTGGTCATCTGCTGTTTAAGGCGATCAAGCCGTCCCTGTTCCTGCTGCTGGCGCTGTTGGGTGTCGTCGGTGATGACCACCAGCGTGCGCGTCAGCGCATTATCAATAAAGTAGCGACTGGCTTCTTCGCTGACGCCCGGCAGCGCCCAACAGGTAACTGACAACCAGCGCACCGCGCCGCGCAACACCACCGGTAAGACCTGGCCGTTCGCCAGCTCCGCTTTGCGGGCTGAAAAATTAAGTTCGCTCAGGAGCTCTTTTCCGCCGCAGTCGGCACAGAAGGTTTTGTAGGCGAGGTTATCCATCACCACATGATCGCGTTCATCCACCACAACCACCGCCGCCGGAATGTTATTCAGCACCGCTTCGGTCAGCGTCATGTGGTTACGCAACCGCTGCTCTAGCGCGTAGCTGGCGCTGATATCACGCTGCATTGCCAGGTAGTGTTCCAGTTCGCCAAACGGGTTAATTACCGGGGTGATATCGATCTCGACCAGATACAGGCTGCCGTCACGGTGGCGGTTGATCAGTTGCCCGCGCCACGGTCGGCGTTGTAATAAGGTGTGCCACATATCCTGGTAGATTTCCCTGGGGGTTTGGTGGCTTGCAAGCAGGCGGGGATTTTGCTGCAACAACTCCTCAAGCTCATAGCCGGTCTGGCGGCAGAATGCCGGGTTGGCATAGACAATGCGTGCGTCGGCATCGGTCAGCGAAATGGCGACGGGCGCTTCTTCAACGATGGTAAAAAACAGCCCAGGATGGTGTTGCGAAAGCGCACCGGCGATTGCCTCGGGCGCGCTGGCATCCATCATCATATTCAGGGTCATCGCACACTCCTGCGGTCAGTTAGTCGTGTCGTAGTTCTGACAATTTGTGCCACCTGGCGGCTTTCGCCCGGACAACATGTCATGCACGTATAACCATGCAAAGAGTGCACCTTTTGGCCGCTAACCTGACAAAACCTTGATCCAGATCGGTATTAAGCGCGCTATCAACGCCAAAGCTGCGCCAGGCGGGCGTCTGTGAGGGGAGGTCGAAGGAAAAAAAGCGCCAGACTGGTGCATTAATAACCATTGTGGTGCAGGTTTTGCCCGTCACTAAAACTGGCACACTCTTCGCAATATCAGACACGTTCACCGCATTTCCCGGCGGGATCTCTTTTTCAACAGGAGCGTGTGTTATGGCAAATATTGGTATTTTTTTCGGCACCGACACCGGCAAGACCCGCAAAATCGCCAAACAGATCCACCAGAAACTGGGCGGGCTGGCGGATGCGCCGGTCAATATCAACCGAACCGATTTAGCGACTTTTCTCTCGTATCCGGTGCTGGTATTAGGCACCCCAACGCTCGGCGACGGGCAACTGCCGGGGCTGGCTGCCGGTTGCGAGGATGCGTCGTGGAGTGAATTTGTCACCCAACTGCAGGGCGATAGCCTGCGTGGTAAAACGGTGGCGTTGTTTGGGCTGGGCGATCAGGTGGGTTACCCGGATAATTTCGCCAGCGGTCTGCGCCCGTTATATGACACGCTGAAACGCTGCGGCGCGCAGATGGTCGGCCACTGGCCCAATGAGGGCTATACCTTTGGTTCATCGTCCGCGCTTGAGGCGGATAACTTTATTGGTCTGGTGCTGGATCAGGACAACCAGTACGACCTGACCGATGAACGTATCGAGGCGTGGCTGGAGACGCTCAAACCGCTGATCCTCTAATCTCTGAAGCCCGGCGGATAACCGATCACCGGGCTTTTCAGCGCGCCTGTAATAATGACGCCAGCCACTGGCGTTGCCACTGCTGTTGGGACTGACGGAACAAATACTCCCGTGCTTTCGCCAGCGCGTCTGCCTTCGCCATCAGCGTCGGTTGGCGGATCTGTTCACACCACAACAAATGCCAGCCCAGTGCCGTTTCGACCGGCTGGCTGACCTCGTCCGTTTGCAGCGCAAACAGCGCGTTTTCCAGTTCCGGAAAGAGCAGGCCACGGCTTACCCAGCCCAGACGCCCCCCCTCCAGCGCGCTGGGACAGTGCGAATGGCGCGCTGCCAGCCGGGGAAAGGCGGCGCGGTGGTCACGGATTTGCTGATAAAAACGATTGATCTGTTTTCTTATTCCGGTGTTGTTTTGCTCTGTGGTCAGCAACAGGTGCGAGGTTAGGCGTTGTTCCGGGCGCATAAATTGTGCCTGATGTTGCTGATACCAGCGCAGCACGCCCGCCTCGTCCGGGAGGGGGGCTGTGCGTGCAACCTCAGCAAACTGCGTTTCCAGACGGGCATGATGCGCAATCACTGCCTGGCGCTCGGCTGAGGAAAAAGGGCACTCATCGAGCTGCGGCGCCAGCGATGCGGCCACGGCATTACGCAGCTCGTCAGTAACGCTTGCGTCGCACGCAATGGCAACCACTGCCAGTTCGAGCTGGCGCTGGCGCGCCCAGGCGCGGTCAAATGCCTGCTGGTGTGACGCCGGAATGTTTTCCGGCTCGCAGTGCCAGCGGGTCAGCGCCAGCCGTCGGCGGGCGAAACGCTCCCACGGCATCATTGTGGCGTCTCCAGCAAAATCATGGCGCGGGCGGGAACCTGAAACCAGCGCCCGGAAAAGGTGACAGTGTAACTCTCTGCGTCGTCTCCCTGGCCCGTGGCGGCGATCTGGCCTTGTTCTCCGGCGGCCACCACGATGTTATCGCCGATGGCCAGCGCGTGGCGGCAGGCGACGGTATCGCCATACTGAAACTGCCCGGCGTGCCAGGGGGCGGAAAGCGGCAGCAGTTCCTGCTCACGGCAGCCCACAATCAAACCGCAATCGGGAAAGTGGATTTGATAAATCACTTTTTCCATCAGGAACGTGCCCCATTCACGGACAAAACCCGTGCTACCCCGACGCACCAGCAAATCGCCGCGCCGGTAACCCGGCATGGTGCCATCGTTGCGGATCGCGCGGCTAACGCGAACTTCCTCACCGAACGCATACTTTGGTTTCATGATGCCGGCTCCGTTGTACAGTGTTCGTAGCTTTCCGCCAGCAGCCTGCGCGCCAGAAGCCAGGGCTCGCGGGGAGTGGCTTCAAGCAGATTACGCAGCGGCACATGATCACGCAGGCGCTGGTGAAATTCGCGCAGTACCGGCAGGCAGCAACGGCGCAGCGTGAGCGGTTCATAAGGTACGGAGAAAAAGGTAAAAAAGGACTCGGCGCTGTCGAGTTCAGCCACGCCAGGGATCTGATAAAACCATTCCATCTTTAACCCCTCGCCAGGTGTGTGGCGCTTGTGCCACACAAAGTGGTGTAAAGCGCAATCAGTTCATCGTCTTGCGGCGTGCGTTTGCTGCTTTCCGCCACGCGGCGAATGGCGGGCAGCAGCAGGTCGACTTGCAGGGCATTAAGGTGATAGCCCAGCCGGGTAAACACACCTTCCACGGCCTGGCGACCGGAGTGCTTGCCGAGCACCAGCCGGTATTCGCGGCCGATCAGCGCCGGATCAATGGCCTGGTAGCTTTCGCGATCGCGCAGCAGGGCAGCGACATGCACGCCGGACTCATGGGTAAATACCTGCGCGCCTACCAGCGGTTGCTGTGGGTCAATGGGACGCCGGGCGGCATCGGCGACCTGCTGGCAGAGCATCGGTAATTGCGTGAAATCCACGCCGCTATCCAGACCCAGACAGCGGCTCAGACCGAGCGCGACGGTTTCCAGCGCGGCGTTTCCGGCGCGTTCGCCAAGGCCCAGCACGGTCGTATTCACACTGGTTGCTCCGGCGCGAACCGCCGCCAGCGTATTGGCGGTCGCCATACCGAGATCGTTATGGGCGTGCATTTCGATTTCACCGGGCCAGCTTTGACGCAGCGCGCTGATACGCTGAGCGGTGGTGAAAGGGTCGAGCAGGCCAAGGGTATCGGCAAAACGCAACCGCTGTGCGCCTGCGTTGCGGGCGACGTGGGCAATCTCCGCTAATGTCCGATCGCTGGCGCGGGATGCGTCTTCGCAACCAATACAGACCTGCAATCCCTGCTGTCGCGCCTGCGCAATCAGCGTGGCCAGCTTATCCAGCACGACCGGCAGCGGTTCACGCAATTTGTACTGGCGCAGTTTGTCAGAAGCCGGTAGTGAGATATCCACCCAGTTCATGCCGAGATCGGCGCTCTGGCTGATTTCATCGGTATTCATGCGACACCAGGCCATGAGCGTGGCGTCAGGCAGTTGCTGGCGAACTTGTCGCATCCGCTGGCGTTCTTCGCGGCCCATCGCCGGGGTGCCGACTTCCAGCGCAGTCACCCCGGCGGCAAACAGCGCTTCGGCAATGGCGATTTTCTCGCTGGCGCAAAAGGCGACGCCGGGGCTCTGTTCGCCATCGCGTAGCGTAGTGTCATTGATCACAACCCTGGACATGTCGCCGCCTTAGCCGTAAACCGGCGCAAAGGTAGCGGGGGCAGAACCATCCTGCCAGTAGGGAGAAAGCGCGCGCAGACGGGTAATAATGGCTGGCAGCGTCTCGATCACATAGTCGATCTCCTTTTCCCGCGTATAGCGCGAGAGTGAAAAACGGATACTGCCATGCGCCGCCGTGTAGGGAATGTTCATCGCCCGCATCACATGCGACGGTTCCAGCGAGCCGGAGGTGCAGGCGCTGCCGCTGGAGGCGGCGATCCCCGCCTGGTTGAGGAGCAGTAAAATGGCTTCCCCTTCGATAAATTCGAACGCCAGATTCGCCGTGCCGGGAACGCGGGGTTGATCACCGCCCATCACCATCACTGAGGGCACCTGTTTCACCAGTTCGTCTTGCAGGCGATCGCGCAGGCTGGCGATGCCCGCGCTACCGGGCAGGTGTATCTGCGCCAGTTCGCATGCCGCACCCATGCCGACAATCCCGGCGATATTCTCCGTACCGGCGCGGCGACCGCGCTCCTGATGCCCACCGCGCAGCAGTGGACGAAAGCGGGTGCCACGGCGCAAATAGAGGCAACCCACACCTTTTGGCCCGTGCAGTTTATGCGCCGAGCAGGAGAGCATATCGATCTGCGTGCGGGCGATATCCAGCGGAATTTTGCCCACCACTTGTACCGCATCGCAGTGAAACAGTGCGCCGTATTCCTGCGCCATAGCGGCCATTTCGATCACCGGAAACAGCACCCCGGTTTCATTATTCGCCCACATTATGCTGACCGCCGCCACACGCGTGCTCAGCGCGCGGCGATACTGTTCCATATCCAGTGCGCCGCTGGCATTAACGCCAATACGATGGATAAGGTAGCCCTGGCGTTCCAGATGTTCGCACACGGCGAGAGTGGCCGGGTGTTCAACGGCGGTGGTAATAATCTCCCGGCGCTCCGGCATCAGTTCAACGCAGGCGTGCAGTGCGGTGCTGGTGGCCTCGGTCGCGCAGGAGGTGAAAATGATTTCGCTACTGTGATCGGCCCCCAGCAGCGCGGCGACTTGCTGGCGGGCGCGTTCAAGCGCGGCGCGGGAGGGGGTGCCAAAGTCGTGAATCGATGACGGGTTGCCGTAATGTTCGGTTAAGAATGGCATCATCGCTTCCAGCACCATCGGATCGATACGGGTGGTGGCGTTATTGTCCAGATAGACCTGCTTCATATTTTCTCCCCCATCAGTTGACAAGTGGTGGCTCAGGCGGCCACGACGTCCATATAACAGCCGGTACGCTCCATCAGTTTTTGCTGAAGCCAGGCGAGCGTCATGTCGGTCATCATGCAGCCGCTGCAACTGCCGGAAAGGCTGACGGTTACGGTGTGATTGTTGACGCTAAGCAGCGACATATCGCCGCCATCGGCCTGGATATGCGGACGTAATTCAGTGATCGCATCGACGACCTCCTGCCAGTGCGGATCTTTCTCCGCAGTGACGGTAGTGGCGGCCTGCGGGTGCCGGGCGAGAATATCGGCCAGCGCCAGTTCAATTTTTTCATGGCACGCGGTGCAGCCGCCGCCCGCTTTGGTGTAGTTGATCACCTCTTCAAGGGTGGTCAGCCCGTTACTCAGCACCGCCCGGCGAATTTGCCCTTCATCGACGCCAAAGCATTTGCAAATCAGCGCGCCTTCTTCGTGCTCATCGATCAGCGTTTCGCCACGGTAGTGGGCAATCGCCGCCCGCAGCGCCTCCTGACCCATCACCGAGCAGTGCATTTTTTGCGGCGGCAGGCCATCAAGGTAATCCGCAATCTGCTGGTTGGTCACCTGCTCGGCCTGCGCCAGCGTACGGCCAATAATCAGCTCGGTGAGCGCGGAAGAGGAGGCAATCGCGCTGCCGCAGCCAAACGTCTGAAACCCGGCTTCAAGGATGGTTTCACTTTGCGGATCCACGCGTAGCATCAGCCGCAGCGCATCGCCACAGCTTAACGAGCCCACATCGCCCACGGCGTTGGCGTTTTCCACCACCCGCGCGTTACGGGGATTAAAAAAATGATCTTTCACTTTCTCGGAGTAATTCCACATGTGCCTGGCTCCCAGGAGAGATGACGGAAAGCGCCGTGGCGCATTTCACCGCCTCAATCAACGGCGGGTGATGACAATCAAGCAAAAGCAATACCAGAAGGGAAAAGTGTTCTATTTCAAGGGAGTAAGTTAATGTGCCAACATAAAACCCGGCGCTGTGTCGCGATTTTATGTTGGCTTTGTCACACAACCGACACGGCGTGTGGCTAACGCTCATCCTCTTCCTGCCAGGTTTGTTCCTGGAGCATGCGGGCGAAGCGTTGTGGATTGCGGGCGCTTTTGCGCTGCTCTTTGTCATACCAGTAGTGCTGAATTTCCTGCAACAGCCCGGCAATGGTAGTCGCGTGCGGCACGCGAACCGCGCGTACGCCGATTTGCAAAAGCTGGCGAAAAACCGCTTCGCCAATCGCCACGCAGTAGAGCGTGACGCAATCTTCCAGCGCGTGAATGCGACAATCGAGTTTCTCTTGCTGGTGTCCGGCGAGCACAGAAAAATCCACCACCCGCAACAGCGTGACTTCGTGCTCTTTCACGCCATAGATCACTAATTTGGGCGTGGCGCCAAAGTGTTGATCCACGTGGTGATAATCCGAACTGGCAAAGGCGACTTTCATTGACCATTCGCCCTGGCAAATGGTGCTGAACTGACGATTAACATGCGGCATACAGATCTCCAGGCGTAACGGTATTGTCGACGTGCTGGCGCAGCGGCGAGCGGTAGGTTGCAAGCGGGTGGTGGCGTTCGCGCATCACATTCGCCAGCTCAAACAGCGTGTCACGAATGCCGCTATACCCCTGGCGCAGGCGACGAAATTCTCCCAGCCGGTCATACACCGGGAACCCGGCGCGGATAAGCGACAGATCAAACTGCGCGGCGAGATCGGCGGCATGAGAATTAGCTACCAGTAACGCGGCGGGCGTCGCGCAAAGCTGATCCTGCATATCTTCCAGATCGCCGATGACCACGGTTTCCACCGGCAGATTTTGCAATCCCGGCTGGCTGACCGGCGCGACAATCGGGCCGGGGAGCATGCCCTGGCTGCGGGCGAAATCGCACCATGCCGCCAGGTGATCGCCTTCTGCTGCCATGGCGATAGCCGCGCCCTGCAACCACATATGGCAATCGATCATCGCATCCTGCACTTGCCCGCGCTGACGCTCAATCCACGCGGGGACGTCGCGCCCGGAGAGGGTTTTCAGTCGATGAATAAACGTGTCGCAGGCTGCAAGCGTCATCAGATGCGGCAGGGCGATCACCTCGCCACGGCTGCGCTGCGCCAGTAACGCCGCCGCACGACCCAGCGAGTTGCCAATCACAAAGGTGGCCAGGTTTTGCCCCATCTGTTCAATCATGCGCAGCGATGTTCCCCCCTGGGTAACAGGCGAAAAATCACCGTTTGCCAGATGTCCGTCCAGCGACAGCGACAGATCCGGCACAATCACCGGTTGCAGGCCGAAGGCCTCAACGTAACTGCGCAACAGTTCGATATCGCCCGGCGTCAGTAAATGGCTGACCAGCAGGTTGACGCGGCGGTTGCGCAGGCTGGCGGCGGGCTGCGCAGGCACCCACTGTTCAATCATGCTTTCCAGCACGGCGCTGTAGCCGTTTTCCAGCGAGCCGTAAAAGTCCGGGGTGTTGACGGTGAGCAGCGCAACGCCTTTATGCCGGGGAAAATCATCACGAAACTGGCGTACCACCCGCGAAATATCGCTGCCCTGGGCTTCTGAAAGCCCGGTACTGAGCAGCACAATAGCTTTCGCGGTATTGCGCTGACAGAGAACATTGAGCGCGGTAAAAATGTTTTCATCGGCACCCATAATGGTGGACGTCGGATCCATCGCCGTCGATTGCAGCGGGATCGGGTCGTGAAAATGTTGAATAAAGAACACCTTTGCGAAGGCGCTACAGCCCTGGGCGCCGTGTACCAGCGGTATGCACTGTTCGAACCCCAGGCTTGCGAGGATCGCCCCCAGCGGCTGGCCGCTTTTTATCGGGCTGACCGCCAGCGGTTTTTTACTGCGAAGAATTTCGGCCATTGAACGCTCCTTATTGCCACGGCGCGCGGGCATGCGTTTGCGGCCAGACCGGGCTTTCCAGGGTCTGACAAAGTTGTTCGGCAAGGGTAATGATGCCGCGGTAACCGGCAAACGCGTGTTCACGCTCCTGGTTGATATCAAGAAAGGGCAGACGCGCTTTATAAGCGGTGTACATGTTGCGACCGCCTGCGATCATCATGTCGGCTTTGCAGCGATAAACCACATCCAGCAGGGCGCGGGCATTGCCTTCATCCAGCATGATGGCGTCATCGCCCATCAGTTCACGGATGCGCTGTTTATCCTCTTCGGTGGATTTGCGCGTTCCGGTAGCCACAACCGTCATGCCGAGATCCTGCAGTGCCGAAACCACCGACCAGGATTTAACGCCACCGGTATAGAGCAGCACTTTCCTGCCGCGTAAACGTTCGCGCAGCGGTGCCAGCGCCTGCTCTGCGGCGTGTTCTTCACGCGTGATTAGCTGTTCGGTGCGCGCCATTAAATCGCTATCGCCGGTGAGCGTTGCCAGCTGGCGCAGGGCATCAGAAGTGGCGCGAACGCCATAAAAACTGCCTTCAAACCACGGCGTGCCGTAACGTTGCTCCAGCGATCTGGCGACATTAATCAGCGCTCTGGAGCAAACCAGCATATTGACCTGCGCACGGTGCAGCGTCTGGATCTCGGCAAAGCGCCCGTCGCCGGAGAGGGAGCCCAGGACGCGAATCCCCAGCTCATCAAGCAGCGGCTGGATATGCCAGAACTCGCCGGCGATATTAAATTCGCCAATCAGGCCAATGTCATGACGGTGCGCCGGGGCAAAAGGCGTATTGTCCGGCCACGGCGCGGGTTCGCGCCCGCCAATGACTTTTTTCACCATCACCTCGCCCGCCAGGCGGTTCCCCAGGTTTTTGCTACCGTAAAAACCGGCCACATCTACGGCAATCACGGGCACACCGGTGGCGGTCGCTGCGGCCTGGCAGACGGCTTCAATATCATCGCCTTCCATTGCCGGAACGCAGGTGTTGTAAATAAATACCGCCGCCGGATGATAGCGGTCGACAATGTGGCGCACCGCGTGAAACAGCCGCCGCTCGCCACGCCCCATGATGACATCCTGCTCGTTCAAATCGGTGGTGAATCCCAGCCGGTTAATCCGTGGGCCGGAACTCAGGCTGCCGCGGTTATCCCATGAGCTACCGGCGCAGCCAATCGGGCCATGTACCAGATGCGCCACATCGGAAAGTGGCAGCAGGGTGATCTGTGCGCCGTCGAAGGCGCAGCCTCCGGCAGTCGCACCGGGTTTGGGCGCGCTACAGCCGGATTTCTGTTTATGGTTATGCTCGCAGGCCGGTTCATCGAGCAGGGCCAGGATGTCGTTCCCCTTCATCATCACCTCATTTTCTGGTTGGGTTAGTGTTAATGGTGCAAATCGCAAGCCAGAAAAGAGTGATTGATTTTTAAGGGAAAAGTGTTGTGCGCTTTGTGACAAAACAGACAATTGGCGCAATGCCCACGCCAAAAAACGCCCCCATCAGGGGGCGGTTTAAAACACCCGCGCTTCCAGCGGATTAGCGCGTTCCAGCCGTTTCGCCAGCCACGGCGGCAACGGCCCGGCCAGCAGGTTCTGGATGGCGGCGCACTGGGACAAAATGGTATTGCCCGGGGATACTTTCATCGGGTGAATATTATGACGAATCAACCGTGCGGCTGCCGGGCCGCCGATCGCTTCACAAAACAGCAAATGGCAGTCGTGGAGTAACTGCGCGCGGATTTCATTCGGTTCCTGGTTTTGCGGGTGAGAAGGGTAGCGGCGCAAATCATGTAGCCAGCCGCCCTGGTCATCAAACCCGTAAATAAAGAAAAGTCGCCCCTGGCCGAAATGACCATTGATGGTGAGCCCATCCTGTGAGCAGAAGGCGACAACCAATTGCGGACGGCGGGTTTTGCCTTCCTGCACCTGCAAATGGGCAGGCAGTTCGCCGCGCAGACAGGCTTTAACCCGCGCCCAGCGGCCACTGGACATCAGGGCTTCCGCAGACGGAAACCGGGCTTCCAGTTGCGGTAATTCGAGTGCTGCCAGCCCGTCGGGTGTCAGCACGTCCTCACAACTGTGGGTGAGCCAGGCCATGATTTGCGCGGGTTGCAGCTCCGGCAGGCACTGAAACAGCGCCAGCATCCGCCAGAACAGCGTATCGTTGTCGGACATTGCTCACCTCCTTATGCCTGCGCGTCGCGGGTGGCGCGCAGGCTGAGTGGAAAAGCCGGGCGGCCGGGTTGCAGATTGACGTAATAACGGCGTCCACCTTCAAGTTCAAGCGCGCCGCCCCAGTGTTCCGGCGTGTCGTGTTCAACCTGTAACACGCGGGCTTCCAGATCCTGTTTCGCGATATAGCAATAGAGATCCGCGCCGCGCTGGCGAAGAATAATGACCGGCATAGAGCCTCCCTGGCCCCGCGTGGCGCGGGGCGTGTGATGGTTAACGGATAAGATCGAAGCTGTAGTCGGTTTTGCCGAGCTTGATGGTCTCTTTGTCCACTTTCTCCAGTACCGCATTCACAAGGGTAGTGAGAATGCTCATGGCGCCCTCATAACCCCAGGTGGTCTGGCGGTGCAGATGGTGGCGGTCGAACAGGGGAAAACCGAGGCGGATCAGCGGAACTTCAAACTGTTCACCCTTGGCTAAGGTGTCGCGCTGAATAAACTTGCCGTACGAGTTGCCAATCATAAAGTCCGGCTGGCGGGTAAACATCAGCGAGCGAAAATGCCACAAATCGCAGTTGATAAATACTTCGCTCTCCTGCCCGTACGGTGAGGCGTCGAGCATTTTCTTCATCGCTTTCTGCCAGCGCTTGTTACCGTTATGGCAGAGGATAACGGTCGGTTCGCAGCCCAGCTCCAGCAGGAAACGGGTCAATCCCATGACAAAATCCGGGTCGCCAAACAGACCGAATTTTTTACCGTGCAGCCAGGTGTGGGAGTCGAGCATCATATCGACCAGCCGCCCGCGCTCCAGCGCCAGTGAATCGGGAATGGCCTTGCCGGTTAACTGACTGATCGCCATTAATAGTTCATCCGTTCCTGCCAGCCCAACGGGAACAGAAACCTCGGTGGCGGGCTGATTCCACATCTCCTGTACCACTTTTTTGCTTTTCACCAGTTGCCAGGGTTGCAGCAGCAGCGTGTCGATAGCGTCCGGCGCCTCGCGCATCTCTTGCTGCGTCGTCCCGCCCGCGTACATCTGGTAATGCCCGTTAGCAGGGGTATCCAGCACTTCTGATGGATCGGAGAGCACACTCGCCTGCACCTCCATTTGCGCCATCATGCGTTTCAGCACGCGAAAATTGCCGAGATAGGTTTCAAACCCGGTCACCAGGTTGATGCGTGAAAGTTTACCGGGCTGTGCCTGATGGTCTGCCGTAAAGGTACGGGCAAAACCTTCAAACATGTTGTCCCAGCCGGTGATATGGCTGCCGATAAAACTGGGGGTGTGCGCGTAGGGCACGGGGATGGCGGCATCAAGAAAACCATCTTTTTTAGCGTTGGCGATAAAAGCCTGCAAGTCATCGCCGATTACCTCCGCCATACAGGTGGTAGAGACGGCGATAATCTCCGGTTTATACAGCGCGCTGGCGTTTTGTAGCCCGGTATTGAGATTGTTATTCCCGCCGAACACGGCCGCGTCTTCCGTCATTGAATCCGACACGCAGGCCACCGGTTCTTTGAAGTGGCGGTTAAAGTACGTACGGAAATAGGCCACGCAACCCTGTGAACCGTGCACATATGGCAGGGTGTTGGCAAACCCCAGCGAACAGAGCACTGCACCCAGCGGCTGGCAGGCTTTTGCCGGGTCGATAGTCAGCGCTTCGCGTTTGAAGTTCAGCGCTTCGTATTCCGGGGTGGTGGTCCATTGAAAAACTTCCTGCACCCGCTCCGGCGAGTGCGCCTCTTCGAGTGCCCGTTTACCGGCAAATAACGTCTGGTAAGCATCCTGTTCAAACAGGGGATGGCAATTCTGTATTTTCTCAGCAGTCTGGCTCATGGTGTTCTCCTCCCGCGCCACAAATCGGTGAACAAACGGGATAACAGGATAAAAATCAGGCGGATTTCAGCCACGGCGCGGTCAACTGGCCCCACGCGGGGTTGTTGAGCGTCATATCCATATCGCGGGCGAAGATGGCGAAGCCGTCATAGCCGTGGTACGGGCCGGAGTAATCCCAGGAGTGCATCTGGCGAAACGGCACGCCCATTTTCTGAAAGATGTACTTCTCTTTGATGCCGGAACCGATGAGATCTGGTTTCAGCGCGTTGACGAACGCCTCCAGCTCATAGCTGCTGGCATCATCAAACAGCAGCGTGCCCTCTTTCAGATCCGGCAGGGTGCGGTCGTAATCATCGTTATGAGCGAACTCATAACCGGCTGCGATGATCTCCATTCCCAGGTCTTCATAGGCGCCAATCACATGGCGCGGACGCAGCCCGCCCATATAAAGCAGCACCTTGCGACCCTCCAGACGTGGGCGATATTTGGCGATAATGGCGTCGTTCTGCGCCTGGTATCGGGCGATCACCGCTTCGGCATTGGCGCGAATGGTGTCGTCAAACTGGTCGGCGATTTTGCGCAGCGATTCCGCAATTTTCGTCGGGCCAAAGAAGTTGTATTCCATCCACGGAATACCGTGCTTCTCCTCCATATGGCGCGAGATGTAGTTCATTGAGCGGTAGCAGTGCACCAGGTTCAGTTTGACGAACGGCGTGTTTTCCATCTCCACCAGCGTACCGTCGCCGGACCACTGCGCCACCACCCGCAAGCCCATCTCTTCGAGCAAAATGCGCGAAGCCCAGGCATCGCCGCCGATGTTGTAATCGCCGATGATCGCCACATCGTAAGGGGTGGATTCGAACGGTTTGCCTTCGCGGTTCTCCAGCACCCAGTCGCGGATCACATCGTTAGCAATATGGTGACCGAGGGATTGCGACACGCCGCGAAAGCCTTCGCACCGCACCGGAATAACCGGTTTGTTGATGGCTTTACGACTGGCGTTCGCGACGGCCTCAATGTCATCGCCAATCAGGCCGACCGGGCATTCCGACTGAATCGAAATGCCTTTGGTCAGCGGAAACAGTTCTTCCAGCTCTTCAATCAGTTTGGCGAGCTTTTTGTCGCCGCCAAACACGATGTCACGCTCCTGAAAATCGGAGGTGAAATTGAGCGTGCCGAAGCTGTCCACGCCGCTGACGCCGGTGTAGTAGTTCCGCCGCCCGGCGCGGGAGTACTGCCCGCAACCGATTGGGCCGTGGGAGATATGCGCCATATCCTTGATTGGCCCAAATACCACCCCTTTCGATCCGGCATACGAGCAGCCGCGCACGGTCATTACGCCCGGCTGCGATTTGCGGTTAGAGATGATGCACTTACCGACGCTTTCCTGCTCCGGGTCTGTCACCATCATGTGTTTTCTGCGTTCTTTGCGCGTCTTCTCCGGGAAAACCTCCAGCACCTGCTCGATTATCTCCAGGTTACGTTCGCCTGTTGCATTGCTCATGGGTGTGCTCCTGTGCTCAGACGGCGTTTTCTTCGGCGGCGGTTTTACCAATGATGCTGGTGTCTTCCACATCCATAATGCCGAACTCCATCAGCAGCGCTTCCAGCTCATCCATGGTGCAGGGGGTTGGCACCACCATTTTGGTGTTGTTGACGATTTTGCTGGCAAGGCTGCGATATTCATTTGCCTGATTGCAGGTCGGGTCATATTCGATAACCGTCATACGGCGGATTTCCGCACGCTGCACAATGTTGTCGCGGGGAACAAAGTGGATCATTTGCGTGCCGAGTTTTTCTGCCAGCGCAATGATGAGTTCATCTTCACGGTCGGTCTGGCGCGAGTTACAAATCAGCCCGCCGAGGCGCACTTTGCCGGATTTGGCATACTTCACGATGCCTTTGGAGATGTTATTGGCAGCGTACATCGCCATCATTTCGCCAGAGCAAACGATGTAGATCTCCTGCGCTTTGTTTTCACGAATCGGCATGGCGAAACCACCGCATACCACATCGCCCAGCACGTCGTAGAAAACAAAATCGAGATCCGGCACGTAAGCGCCTTCTTCTTCAAGGAAGTTAATCGCGGTGATCACCCCACGACCGGCACAACCCACGCCTGGCTCCGGACCGCCGGATTCTGCGCAGCGCACGCCGCCGTAACCGATTTGCAGCACGTCTTCTAATTCCAGGTCTTCCACGGAGCCAACTTCAGCAGCCATCTCCATAATGGTGTTCTGCGCTTTCGCATGCAGGATCAAACGCGTGGAGTCGGCTTTCGGGTCGCAGCCGACAATCATTACTTTTTTACCCATCTCCGCCAGCGCGGCGACCAGGTTCTGTGTGGTGGTCGATTTGCCGATCCCACCTTTGCCGTAAATGGCGCATTGACGCATGGTCATGGTGTTTCTCCTGTTGGTTATGTGTTTGCCACACTTCCTTGTGCAGGGAACATACCAGCCATGCCAGAGTGATTAATTTATTGATTTGTATTGATTTTATATTTTGACGTAGAAGAGGGAAGGAACAAAGAGTTCACAATCATCTGACCAATTGTACGAAACAGCACAATTCTGTTTGCGGTCGCGGCCGCCCGCCACGGCGTGACACTTTGTCGGCAGTTCAACAAGCTGTCGCGTCCACTGTCTTATTCCACGCAATCCATTTCCAGCCCCGGTTACTAATTGCTTGTATTCACTGAAATAACCGAGATGGCACAGGCTGTGCAATAGCCAGGGCATCACCACCTCTAAGAACCGAGGAACGAGCAATGTCCGGAAAGATGAAAACGATGGATGGCAACGCAGCGGCAGCCTGGATCTCCTATGCCTTTACTGATGTCGCGGCGATTTACCCGATTACGCCCTCCACGCCGATGGCGGAAAACGTCGATGAATGGGCTGCGGCGGGCAAAAAAAACCTGTTTGGCCAGCCGGTGCGTTTAATGGAGATGCAGTCGGAAGCGGGGGCGGCTGGCGCGGTCCACGGCGCGCTTCAGGCCGGAGCGCTCACCACCACCTACACCGCGTCGCAGGGATTGTTATTGATGATCCCTAACTTGTACAAAATCGCCGGTGAACTGCTACCCGGCGTGTTTCACGTGAGTGCGAGAGCGCTGGCGACAAATTCGCTGAACATTTTTGGCGATCATCAGGATGTGATGGCGGTGCGCCAGTGCGGCTGCGCGATGCTGGCCGAGAGCAATGTCCAGCAGGTAATGGATCTCTCGGCGGTGGCGCATCTGTCGGCAATCAAAGGTCGTGTGCCGTTTATCAACTTTTTTGACGGGTTTCGTACTTCGCATGAGATCCAGAAAATCGAGGTGCTGGAGTATGACGAACTCGCGCCGCTGCTGGATAACGATGCGCTGAACCGCTTTCGCCGCAATGCGCTGAACCCGGAACATCCGGTGATCCGCGGGACGGCGCAAAACCCGGATATCTACTTTCAGGCGCGCGAAGCGGCTAATCGCTATTACGATGCCTTGCCGGAAATTGTCGAAAACTATATGGCGGAAATCTTTGCCCTCACCGGGCGCGAATACCATTTGTTTGATTACTACGGCGCCCAGGATGCCGAACAAATCATTGTGGCGATGGGGTCGGTGTGCGACACCATTTCGGATGTCGTGGACGCCCTTTGCGATAGCGGGGAAAAAGTCGGCCTGCTGACGGTGCATCTGTTTCGCCCGTTTTCGCTGGTGCATTTCTTTGCCCGGATCCCGCCCAGCGTGAAACGCATCGCGGTGCTCGATCGCACCAAAGAGCCCGGTGCGCAGGCCGAGCCGTTATGTCTGGATGTGAAAAATGCCTTTTACCACCACGATAACGCGCCGTTAATTGTCGGCGGTCGCTACGGGCTGGGCGGTAAAGATGTGCTGCCGGGAGATATTGTCTCGGTGTTTGAAAACCTGAAAAAACCGCTGCCAAAAGATGGCTTTACGCTGGGTATTTTTGACGACATCACCCACACTTCGCTGCCGCTGCCTGCCTGGGACGTGCAGGTTTCACGCGAGGGGATCACCGCCTGTAAATTCTGGGGGCTGGGATCGGATGGCACTGTCAGCGCCAACAAAAGCGCGATTAAGATCATCGGTGACAACACACCGATGTATGCGCAAGCCTATTTTGCCTATGACTCGAAAAAATCGGGCGGCATTACCGTGTCGCATCTGCGTTTTGGCGAACGGCCCATCACCTCGCCCTATCTGATTAATAAAGCTGACTTTATTGCCTGCTCGCAGCAATCGTATGTCGATAAATATGATCTGCTGGAAGGGTTAAACCCCGGCGGGACATTTCTGCTCAACTGTACCTGGTTTGGCGAAGAGCTGGAGGCGCGGCTGCCCAACGCGATGAAGCGCTACATTGCGCGCCAGGGCGTGCGCTTTTACACCCTCAATGCGGTGGACATCGCCCGCAGGCTGGGGTTGGGCGGGCGTTTTAATATGCTGATGCAGGCGGCGTTTTTTAAACTGGCGGGCATTATCGAACCCCAAACGGCGTCGCGTTATCTGAAGCAGGCCGTCGAGAAATCTTACGGGCGTAAAGGGCAGAAAGTGGTGGATATGAACAATGCCGCTATCGATCTTGGTATGGAGGCGCTGCAGGAAGTGATGGTGCCGGAGCGCTGGGCATGGCTGGAAGATAATGCCAGTGAGGATACGCGCCTGATGCCGGACTTTATTCGCGATATTCTTGAGCCAATGAATCGTCAGTGCGGCGACAAACTGCCGGTCAGCGCCTTTATGGGCCGGGAAGATGGCTCGTTCCCACCCGGCACCGCCGCCTGGGAGAAACGCGGTATCGCCCTGCAGGTGCCGGTCTGGAACCCTGAAGGCTGCACCCAGTGCAATCAATGTGCGTTTATTTGCCCGCATGCGGCGGTGCGCCCGGCGCTGCTGGATGAGGCCGAGCGGCAAGCCGCGCCGCCTGCGCTGTTGAGCAAACCGGCGCAGGGAGCGAAAGGGTATGAATACCATCTGGCGATTTCGCCGCTGGATTGCTCCGGGTGCGGTAACTGTGCGGATATCTGCCCGGCGAAAGGCAAGGCGCTGACCATGCAACCGCTGGAGAGCCAGCGGGCGATGGTTCCTGTCTGGGATCATGCGGTAGGTCTATCGCCCAAAGCCAATCCCTTCAGCAAAACGACCGTTAAAGGCAGCCAGTTTGAAACACCGCTGCTGGAGTTTTCCGGCGCGTGTGCCGGGTGCGGAGAGACGCCGTATGCGCGGCTGGTCACGCAACTGTTTGGCGACCGCATGATGATCGCCAATGCCACAGGCTGCTCGTCAATCTGGGGGGCCAGCGCGCCATCCATTCCATGGACGACAAACCATAAAGGCCAGGGGCCGGCGTGGGCGAACTCGTTGTTTGAAGATAACGCCGAGTATGGCCTTGGCATGATGCTGGGCGGTCGCGCATTACGCGAACAGATCGCCAGCGATGCGCGAAAAGCGCTGGAATTACCGCTTGGCGCAGACCTTGAGCAGGCGCTGCGCCAGTGGCTGGAGCATAAAGATCTCGGCGACGGGACGCAGGCACGCGCCGGGCAGCTCAGCGCGTTACTTGAACAGCAGAAGGGTGATGACCCGCTGCTCAACCGGCTGTATCAAAACCGCGACTATTTCGCCAAGCGATCGCAGTGGATTTTTGGCGGCGACGGCTGGGCCTATGACATTGGCTTCGGCGGGCTGGATCATGTGCTGGCCTCCGGCGAGGACGTCAATATTCTGGTGTTTGATACCGAGGTTTACTCCAATACCGGCGGGCAGTCGTCAAAATCAACCCCTGCGGCGGCCATCGCCCGATTTGCCGCTGAAGGCAAGCGGACGCGCAAAAAAGATCTCGGCATGATGGCGGTTAACTACGGCAATGTGTATGTCGCGCAGGTGGCGATGGGGGCCGATAAAGCCCAGACATTGCGGGCGATTGCCGAGGCGGAAGCCTGGCCCGGACCGTCGCTGGTGATTGCCTATGCCGCGTGCATTAACCACGGTCTGAAAACCGGTATGGGATGCAGTATGCGCGAGGCGAAACGGGCGGTCGACGCGGGTTACTGGCATTTATGGCGCCATAATCCGCAACTGCTGGAAAAAGGGAAAAACCCGTTTATTCTCGACTCCGACGAGCCGGAAGAGGATTTTCGCGAGTTTCTGCTCGGCGAAGTGCGCTATGCCTCGCTCGAGCGCATCTCGCCATCACTGTCCGAACAGCTATTTGCACAAACTGAACAGGATGCGAAGCAGCGTTTTGCCCGCTATCAGCGGCTGGCGGGGGAGTAAGGTGCTGAAGCCCGGTGGCGTCGCTACCGGGCTGATAGACACCCGTAGCCGGTATGGCGAATAACACAGAGAACATTTTTACGCCCGCACGCATTATCGATGGCAAGTGGGATCTTCCACCCTAATTTTCCCCATGAATTGACAGCCAGAAGGGGTGTTTCAATCCTGTACATCAGCCCCTTACTGGAACTGTTTATGAACGCGAAAACCCACCTGAGTTAGCGATCCGCAACGTTATATTTTCAGCACGAATTGACAGGCCGAACGGGCGTTTCAATACTAAACAGGAACTCTTTTACCGGAACTGTTTATGAACGACAAAACCTCGCCTGCGTTTGTCATCCGCAATTTTAACCATATCGAAATGGAAAACTTCGTGCGCCCGCCGCTGTATGAATCACTCGGCGGCTCGCTGACCAAAGGCACCCTCGCCAGTAAACTCGGCGCGTCGATCGATATTTTGCCACCGGGCAAACGTGCCTGTCCGTTTCATCTCCATCACGCGCAGGAAGAGATGTTTATTGTGCTGAACGGCAACGGTACGTTGCGCATCGGCGATGAAGAGCGGCCCATCCAGGAAGGGGATGTTATCTGCATTCCGCCAGGCAAAGCGTGGCCGCACCAGATTATCAACACCTCTGAACAACCGCTGCGTTATATCTCGATTAGCACTATGGAAAGCCCGGAAATCTGCGAATACCCGGACGCCGATAAATTTCTCGCGAGAGCACGTACAAACGGCCGGGATGACTTCCGGCGCGTCGAATTTCGCGGTGCAGGTGTGGATTACTGGGAAGGCGAGCCGTGAAAACCAGCGTCCCGGCGCGAAGGGAAAACCGGCGCATGGGCGATACCCGCTACAGGCTGACAAAATGGCTAACGCGGGTATCACCGCGCAGTTCGTGAATGAGAAGTGCAGGCGGATCGCTTACCGCCGGGATGTGCTGAGCATTGAGCATCAGCGGGTTCGCCGGGCAGATGGAGCCGCAAAGGTACGCCGGGATACCGGCAAATGTGGCGGACATCGCGCGGTGGACGTGGCCGGCGCACAGCGCCAGCGGCGGATGCGGTAAGCGCGCCAGCAGTTGCGCCAGTGCCTCGCCGCCATCGCACATGGCGTTATCCAGCGGGGCAATGCCGCTCGGGAAAAGGTGCTGGTGCAAAAAGACCATCGCCGGTTGCGGCTGCGCGCGCAGCGCCGCTTCCAGCCAGTGCAGATGTGGGCGGATATCGCCCCGGCTTTCACCGGTTACGGTCACATCCACGCCAATTACTGGCACGTTATTTATGTGCTCATGAAAATGCAGCGCGTCATGCGCAGATCGGTGAGCAAAAGCGGCCAGATTTTCACACATCCCGGTTTTATCATCGGCATTGCCGGGCAGGATCAGCGAGCGGCACGCCAGACGCTGTAATGCGTGGTCAATCGCGCGATAGCCTGCCCCCCAGCCGTCATCGGTTAAATCACCGCTCACCACCAGCAGATCGGGTTTAAGCTCAAGCAACCAGTCGATGGCGCGCTGCAGGCGCTGCAGATTGTCATTATCCGGCGCGGCATGAATATCGCTCAGTTGGGCAATCAGCATTCTCTCTCCGGGTTATCCGTTTTCACCGTCAAAGCGTAGCCTAACCAGGCTCACTGTAAAAACGGCATAAGTGACTGCATTGATGGTGTGGTATATGGATCCGGCGACTGGGATCCGCCGGACGGCAGGTGCGATTTCCGCCTGGATCTGCACACCGGACAGTTAATTAACGACTGAGCGTTACAGCATGGCTTCGTTGGCCTCACGGATGGCGGCGATAAACGCCTTCAACGTCGCCGGTATTTGCCGGTGACCGGAATAATAGAGACATAAACCAGCAATCGGCGGGCTGAACGGCGACAAAACCTGTTGTGCCAGCCCGTTGTTGATCGCCTCGCGGGCATAGGGTTCGGGGACATAAGCAATGCCGAAGCCTTTTACCACCGCCTCGACCATCAGCGCGCTGTTATCAAGACATAAATTTCCGGGTACGTTGAGCGTCAGCGGCTTGCCATGTTGCACAAACTCCCAGCGATAGCGTTTGCCGCTCGGCAAACGCTGGGCGATACAGCGGTGGCGCAAAAGATCTGCCGGGCTTTGCGGTATACCCGCGCTGTGCAGATATTGCGGCGAGGCGATGGCGATAAAGCGGATCGGCCCGCCGAACGGCACCGCAATCATATCGAGCGGTACGGATTCCGCCAGCCGTACGCCCGCATCAAACCCTTCGGCGACGATATCCACCAGCCGTCCTTCGGTGACAATATCCAGCACCACCTGCGGGTGCGCCTGTAAAAAACCGTCAACCACGTGCGCCAGCAGCCAGCGCGCACCACCTTCATTGGCGTTAATGCGCAGCGTGCCGTGCAGCTCCTGCGGGCGAAAGCGGGTGGCATCCAGCGCCATATCTAACTGGTTGAGCAGGGGATCAATGCGCTGCAACAACGCCGCGCCTTCTTCCGTCAGCGAAACACTGCGGGTTGTGCGATGTAACAGGCGCACGCCAAGCTGGCTTTCCAGCCCGCGCATAGCGTGGCTCAGCGAGGAACGGGACACCCCCAGCTCATTGGCGGCTTGTTGAAAGCTGCGGTGCTGCGCGACCAGCAGGAACGCTTTTAAATCTGCGAGAGTGACATTTTTCATTGTTGAGTATTTTTCACCACTGCATGCCGATTGGTGCGTCTTATCATAGCAGTGCCGGTTGCTTACGCTATCCACTCACCGGAAAACATGTGGAGGTATTTATGACGACATGGCTGATTACCGGCGCTTCGTCCGGGCTGGGATTATTGATGACGCAAACGCTGCTGGCGCGCGGCGACCGCGTGGTGGCCTGCGTACGGCGCGCGGACGCGCTGAATGCATTACAGGCGCAATATGCGTCGCGGCTGCATGTCAGTTGTTTTGATATGACCGACAGCGCGGCGCTGCGCCGCGAAGTGGACGCCGCGTTTACCACTTTTGGTGTGATTGAACGGGTGGTAAGCAACGCCGGCTACGGCTTGTTTGGCGCGGCAGAAGAGGTCAGCGATGCGCAAATTGAGCGGCAGATCGCTACCAATCTTACCGGCTCCATTCAGTTAGTGCGTGCCGTATTGCCGTGGCTGCGCGCGCAGCGCGGCGGGCGGATTGTGCAGGTCTCTTCGGAAGGCGGCCAGGTAGCGTACCCCAATTTCAGCCTTTACCACGCCAGTAAGTGGGGTATTGAAGGTTTTCTGGAATCGGTGGCGCAGGAGGTGAAACCGTTTGGTGTCGATATTGTCATTGCCGAGCCCGGCCCAACGCAAACCGGCTTCGGTGCCGGGCTCGATCACGCCACGCCGCTCGCCGTCTATGACGATACGCCTGCGGGCGAGGTGCGCCGGGGGATCGCCAACGGCAGTTTTGACATAAAAGGCGATGCGCAGCGCACAGTTGATGCGATTATCGCAGCGGCAGATGCCCCCGCGCCGCCGTTCCGTGTGCCACTGGGCAGCCTTGCCTGGGAGCACCTGGTGGCCTCGCTCCGCGCCCGATTAGCGGAAATTGAGCGCCAGCACGATGTGGCGTATTCCGCCGACCGGGATTAAAACGACAACAGCGGTTTGGCTATCCGGCCTGGCGTCTGATACAGCGTGATAGCCTGCCGCCACTGCTGAAAATCTGTCAGCGTGACCTCGCTCACGGGCGTTATGCGCAGGCGCTGCCAGAGTGTGCAAAACGCCTGCTGCCAGCTATCTGCCGTCATCGCGTCGAGATAGTTACGCACATGGAACCAGTGGACCGCGGGTAAGCGCTGGCGGATGCTGAATGGCTGCCCGGAGAGCAAACCGTAGCTGATAAATTGCCCCGTTTTCGGCATTGATTGCAGCAGCGTTTCTGCCAGTGTGCCGCCGGTGGCGTCATAGATAACGCTGGCTTTCTCCGCCGCCCGTTTGATGGCGGTGCTGTCCGTATCGGCCAGCGGTATCACGCCGCAGGCCGCCAGGCGGCTGGCATGAATGGCGGAACGATAAATACCGGTCACGCTTTTCGCCCCCTGACCCCTGGCCCACTGCGCAAGGTAACCGGCGCAGTCAGAACCCGCCGCGGTGACCAGCACATGTTGGCCGTGAGCCGGGTAACGTTCCAGCATCATCTGCGCGGCCAGCGGATTAATGTAGGCGCGGGCGGCGAGCGTATCGTCAATATCATCCGGCACCGGCACAACCAGCTCCGCCGGGCAATCAACATACTGCTGCCAGGTGCCCTGGCCGCGCAGCGGCAACACACGTTTGCCCAGCAGATGCGCGTCTGACCCGGACGTTTCTGTTACCACGCCCACGCCTTCATAACCCGCGACGGCGGGCAGGGTGATGCGGTGGCTGTAGGCGCCGGTGACCGGGATCACATCTGAGGCATTCACCGGCGCAAAGCGCATTTTGACGCGAACCTGTCCTGCCGGAAGCGGTGCCAGCGCGGTGGTTTCAGCTTGCAGAATAGTCTGCGGTTCGCCGAAACTTCTGTACACTAACGCGGTGTTATACATGATGCCCACTCGTGATGTTGCTCTGTCTGAACAAGGATTATACCTATGTTTTTCCCAGTGAAATCAATCTGTTCTTTACTGTTATTGAGCGCGTTTGCCGCCAGCGCCGCCAATATTGATAACGCCACGCTGACGGCGGTGGCCCGCCTGCAGGAAGAACACTTAGGCGCGCGCATCGGCATTGCGGTAGTGGATACCGCCAGCGGTGAGACGGTGAGCTACCGCGGCGATGAGCGTTTTCCGCTTAACAGCACCCACAAAGCGCTGCTGTGCGGCGCGTTGCTGAGCAAGGTCGACAAAGGCGAACTGGCGTTAAATGAGACCACTCAGTTTGCGCAAAGCGAGCTGGTGACCTGGTCGCCGGTGACCAGCAAGTTTGTTGCGCCTGCTTCGATGAGCTGGCAGCAACTGTGCAGCGCGGCAATCACTGAAAGTGACAACACGGCGGCAAATCTGCTGGCGAAAAAGCTGGGCGGACCGGCAGCGGTGACGCGTTTCTTTGCTGATTCAGGTGACAGTGTCACGCGACTCGATCGCGGCGAACCTGAACTCAACAGCGCCGTGCCGGGCGATTTGCGCGATACCACCACGCCGCTGGCTGTCAGCCACACGCTGCAAAAGCTGGCGCTCGGCGAGCTATTAACGCCGCGTTCGCGCGCGCAACTGGTGCAGTGGATGAAAGAGGATAAAGTCGCCGACGCGCTGCTGCGTTCCACGTTGCCAAAAGGCTGGGTGATTGGCGATAAAACCGGGGCGGGCGATTATGGTTCGCGTTCGATTATCAGTATTGTCTGGCCGAAAAAAGGCGCGCCTCGTATTGTATCTATTTATATAACGGATACTAACGCGACAATGGCGCAAAGTAATGACGCCATTGCCCGCATCGGCAAAGCCATATTCAGCGCGACGAAGTAATAAAAAGGGCAGAGAGAAAAATCTCTGCCACTTATTTTAGTTAAATAACTTTCTGCCCCAAATTACCCGCAAAAATAACCATAAATGGATAATGGTTAAGTGTTGAGAATATCCTTATAATCTCCGTCCCTTTTCATGTCTTAAGTTTAAGCTGGAGGACAAATGGAGCTCAACCGGAGGCAGTTCTTTCGGATCTGCGCGGGCGGTCTGGCAGGAAGCACTGTCGCATCTCTCGGATTTTTATCTTCTTTTTCCGTTCACGCGGAAACCCGTCAATATAAACTCTTAAAAGCAAAAGAGACGCGAAATAACTGCACCTATTGTTCAGTCGGCTGCGGCATGCTGATGTACAGCCTCGGTGATAATGCGAAAAATGTCAGTGAAAGTATTTATCACATTGAAGGCGACGCCGATCATCCGGTGAGCCGGGGGGCATTGTGCCCGAAAGGCGCTGGCGTTCTGGATTATATTCACAGCGAAAATCGTTTATTACATCCGCAATATCGCGCGCCGGGTTCCGATAAATGGCAGCGAATTAGCTGGGACGAAGCAATTGATAAAATCGCGCGGTTAATGAAAAAAGATCGCGATGAAAACTTTATTGAAAAAAATGCGCAGGGCGTAACGGTCAATCGCTGGACCACCACCGGCATGCTCTGTTCTTCCGCCGCCAGTAATGAGACTGGCATTCTTGACGGCAAATTTACCCGCGCGCTGGGCATGGTGGCGATCGACTGTCAGGCGCGGTTGTGCCACGGCCCGACCGTTTCCGCGCTGGCACCGACCTTTGGCCGCGGCGCGATGACCAACAACTGGGTGGACATCAAAAACGCCAACGTAGTGCTGATCATGGGCGGTAACGCCGCCGAAGCGCATCCGGTCGGCTTTAAGTGGGTGGTGGAAGCGCAAACCAAAAACAACGCCACCGTGATGGTCGTCGATCCGCGCTTTAACCGCAGTGCGGCGGTGGCCGATTTCTATGCGCCGATCCGCGCCGGTTCCGACACCGCGTTTCTGCTTGGCGCGATCCGCTATCTGATTGAACATGACCAGATCCAGCATGAATATGTGCGCCACTACACCAATGCCAGCCTGATTATTCGCGAAGATTACGCCTTTAACGACGGCCTGTTCAGCGGCTACGACGCGCAAAAACGCCAGTACGACAAATCAAGCTGGTTCTACCAGCTCGACGCCCAGGGCAATGCGTTGCGCGACGAGACGCTGAGCCATCCGCGCTGCGTGTGGAACTTGCTGAAAGCCCACGTTGCGCGCTACACCCCGGAAATGGTCAGCCGCCTGTGCGGCACCACGGTAAAAGATTTCACCCATGTTTGCTCGGTGCTCGGCAGCACCAGCGTGCCGAACCGTACCGCTACCATTCTTTATGCGCTGGGCTGGACGCACCACTCGGCCGGGGCGCAGATCATTCGCGCGGCGGGGATGCTGCAACTGCTGCTCGGTAATATCGGTATGGCGGGCGGCGGCGTGAACGCGCTGCGGGGCCACTCAAATATTCAGGGCTATACCGACTTAGGCCTGCTGTCGACCAACCTGCCGGGTTACATGCCGCTGCCGTCAGAGAAACAGCCGGATTACCAGACCTATATTTCGCAAATCACCCCGCCGTCGCTGGGGGTGAATGAAGTGAACTACTGGCAGAACACGCCGAAGTTTTTCATCAGCATGATGAAGAGTTTCTGGGGCGATCGCGCCACCGCGGAGAACAACTGGGGTTACGACTGGCTGCCGAAATGGGATCGTCTCTACGATGTGATGACCCAGGCCGAGCTGATGATCGAAGGCAAAATCAACGGTTATATCGTGCAGGGGTTCAACCCGCTGGCGGCCTTCCCGGATAAGAACAAGTCATCACGCGCGCTGGCGAAACTGAAATACATGGTGGTTATCGATCCGCTGGCGACCGAATCCTCTACCTTCTGGCAGAACCATGGCGAGATGAACGACGTCAATCCGGCGGAAATTCAGACCGAAGTGTTCCGTCTGCCATCCTCCTGCTTTGCTGAAGAGGACGGTTCCATCGCCAACTCCGGTCGCTGGTTGCAGTGGCACTGGGCCGCCGCCGAGCCGCCGGGAGAGGTATTGCACGACGCCAAAATCCTGGGACGCCTGTTTATGCGCCTGCGCGAGTTGTATCAGGCCGAAGGCGGAGCCAACCCGGAACCGCTGCTGAACATGTCATGGGATTATAACGATCCGTACGATCCGCATCCGGAAGAGGTGGCCCGCGAAGCCAACGGTAAAGCGCTGCGCGATCTGTATGACGACAAAGGCACGCTGATTGCCAAAAAAGGCGAGCAGTTAAGCAGCTTTGCGCAACTGCGCGATGACGGCTCTACCAGCAGCTTCTGCTGGGTGTACTGCGGTAGCTGGACGGAGCGCGGAAACCAGATGGCGAACCGTGATAACAGCGATCCGTACGGGCTGGGCTGTACGCCGGGCTGGGCGTGGTCGTGGCCGGCGAACCGCCGCATTCTTTACAACCGCGCCTCTGCCGATCCGGCGGGTAAACCATGGGACGCGAAGCGCGCACTGCTGCACTGGGATGGTCAGCGCTGGACAGGTATGGACGTTGCCGATTACAGCCAGGCTGCGCCAGGCAGCAATGTCGGGCCGTTTATCATGAACCCGGAAGGCGTGGCGCGACTGTTCTCCATCGACAAGATGAACGACGGCCCGTTCCCGGAACACTACGAGCCGATTGAATCGCCAATTGGCACCAACCCGCTGCACCCGGAAGTGGTTTCCAGCCCGGTGGCGCGTATTTTCGCCGCCGACAACGCCAATATGGGCAAAGCGGATGCTTTCCCGTATGTCGCCACCACCTACTCAATAACCGAGCTGTTCCGCCACTGGACGAAACATGCCCGCCTTAATGCCATCGCGCAGCCGGATCAGTTCGTTGAGATTGGCGAAGCGCTGGCAAAAGAGAAGGGCATTCTTGCTGGCGACGACGTGAAGGTAATGTCGAAACGCGGCTTTATCAAAGCCAAAGCGGTGGTCACGAAGCGTTTGCAAACCCTGACCATTGACGGTCGCCGGGTCGACACTGTCGGCATTCCGTGCCACTGGGGTTTTGAAGGGGCCACGCGTAAAGGCTTCCTTGCTAACACGCTGACGCCATCGGTGGGCGACGCTAACTCGCAGACGCCGGAATACAAGGCGTTTTTGGTCAATATTGAGAAGGCGTAAGGAAGCGAAACCATGTCCATGCAATCACAAGACATTATTAAACGTTCAGCGACCAACGGTTTTACGCCGCCGCCGCAGGCACGGGATTTCCGGGCCGAAGTGGCAAAGCTGATTGATGTGTCCACCTGTATCGGCTGTAAAGGCTGTCAGGTGGCCTGTTCCGAGTGGAACGATATCCGCGATGAGGTGGGGTATTGCGCCGGGGTGTATGACAACCCGCTCGATTTAAGCGCCAAATCCTGGACGGTGATGCGCTTTAGCGAGACCACGCAAAACGGCAAGCTGGAGTGGCTGATCCGCAAAGATGGCTGTATGCACTGCGCGGAGCCGGGCTGTCTGAAAGCCTGCCCGTCGGCGGGCGCGATCATTCAGTACGCCAACGGGATTGTCGATTTCCAGTCGGAGCACTGCATTGGCTGCGGCTACTGCATTGCCGGTTGCCCGTTCAACGTGCCGCGCCTCAACCCGGACGATAACCGGGTCTACAAATGCACGCTCTGTGTCGATCGCGTCAGCGTCGGCCAGGAGCCCGCGTGTGTGAAAACCTGCCCGACCGGGGCGATTCATTTTGGTACCAAAGCCGAGATGCTGGAGCTTGGCGAGCAGCGCGTGGCGCAGTTGCAAAAACGCGGTTATGTCAACGCGGGGGTATACAACCCGCAGGGCGTGGGCGGTACGCATGTGATGTATGTGCTGCATCATGCCGACCAGCCGGGGCTGTATCACAACCTGCCTGCGGAACCGAAAATCGATGTGCCGGTTAATGTGTGGAAAGGCATTCTCAAGCCGCTCTCCGCCGCCGGGTTTATCGCCACCTTTGCCGGTCTGCTGTTCCACTACATCGGCGTAGGGCCGAACAAAGAGACGGATGACGATGAAGAGGAGCACGACCATGAATAAAAGCAAAATGATCCTGCGCACCAAATTTATCGACCGGGCGTGCCACTGGACGGTGGTGATCTGCTTTTTCCTGGTGGCGTTATCCGGTATCGCACTCTTTTTCCCGACGCTGCACTGGCTGACGCAAACCTTCGGCACGCCGCAGATGGGACGCATTCTGCATCCGTTCTTTGGCGTGCTGATCTTTCTGATCCTGATGTTTATGTTCGTGCGCTTTGTGCATCACAACATCCCGGACAAGAAAGATCTGCCGTGGCTGAAAAACATTGTTGAGGTGCTAAAAGGCAACGAGCACAAGGTGGCCGATGTCGGCAAATATAACGCCGGGCAAAAAATGATGTTCTGGACCATCATGAGCATGATTTCGCTGCTGCTGGCGACGGGCGTGGTGATCTGGCGACCGTACTTTGCCCACTTTTTCCCCATCTGGCTGATTCGCTGGTGTTTGCTGGCGCATGCCACCAGCGCCATTATCCTGATGCTCGCCATCCTGGTGCACATGTATATGGCGTTCTGGGTGAAAGGTTCGATCAAAGGCATGATTGAAGGCAACGTGAGCCGCCGCTGGGCGAAGAAGCACCATCCGCGCTGGTATCGCGAAGTCGAAGCCGCAGAAGAAAAACAACAGCAGTAACGCAACTCACCGCCCGGTATGCGCGTGCATGACCGGGCGGCCCGCCAATGGCTTTGCAGATTATCGACTATGATTGTTCTTCGTGACATCGTGGAGAGGTAATTGCATGGCGTCGAAATCGTTTCGTAAAAGCTGGGGAGCCGAATACCTCGCGAATGGTCGCGTGCGTTTTCGGTTATGGGCCACCGGGCAGCAGCAGGTTTCACTGCGTTTACCGGCTGGCGAATTGCCAATGCAACGCCTTGATGACGGCTGGTTTGAACTGACCGTCGATAATATCGCCGCTGGTACGGCGTACCAGTATCTCCTGAGCAACGGCATGGCGGTTCCCGATCCCGCCTCGCGCGCGCAGGCCGCCGACGTTAACGGTCCTTCACTGGTCGTCGACCCGGATCATTACGTCTGGCAACACCCGCAGTGGCAGGGCCGCCCGTGGGCAGAATCCATAGTCTATGAGCTGCATATCGGGACATTCACCCCGCAGGGAACGTTTCGCGCGGCGATGGAAAAATTGCCGCACCTCGCGCAACTCGGCATCACCATGATAGAAGTGATGCCCGTTTCCCAGTTTGGCGGCAATCGCGGCTGGGGCTATGACGGCGTGCTGCTTTATGCGCCGCACTCGGCTTACGGCACGCCGGATGATTTTAAAGCCTTTATCGACGCGGCTCATGGTTACGGCCTTTCAGTGGTGCTGGATATTGTGCTCAACCACTTTGGCCCGGAAGGCAACTATTTGCCCGCGCTGTCGCCGGATTTTTTCCACGCCGAACGCCAGACGCCGTGGGGACCGGGCATCGCGTATGACGTTGACGCCGTGCGGCGTTATATCGTTGAAGCGCCGCTCTACTGGCTCAACGAATACAACCTGGACGGGCTGCGATTTGATGCCATCGATCAGATTGAAGACAGCGCCGAGCCGCCGGTGCTGGTGGAGATTGCCCGCCGTATTCGCGAGGAGATCACCGACCGGCCGGTGCATCTGACCACCGAAGATTGCCGCAATATTATTGCGCTGCATCCGCGCGAGCCGGATGGGCGTGCGCCGCTGTTTACCGCCGAGTGGAATGACGATCTGCACAATGCCGCGCATGTGTTTGCCACCGGCGAAACCCATGCCTATTACCAGGATTTTGCGGATAAGCCTGAAGTCTGGCTGGCGCGGGCGTTAACTGAAGGATTCGCGTTTCAGGGGGAAGTTGCCCCGTCAACCGGTGAACCGCGCGGAGTGGACAGCCGCAGCCAGCCGCCGGTGGCGTTTGTCGATTTTATCCAGAACCACGATCAGACCGGCAACCGCGCGCAGGGCGAGCGGCTCATCACGCTGGCGGGCGAGGAGAGAACGCGCGTGCTGCTCGGCGCGCTGCTCTTTTCCCCGCATATTCCGCTGCTGTTTATGGGCGAAGAGTATGGCGAAACCAATCCTTTTCTGTTCTTTACCGATTTTCATGGCGATCTGGCGCGCGCCGTGCGTGAAGGGCGCGCGCGCGAATTTCAGGGCCATGCGGGACATGAGGGGGAAGCGGTTCCCGATCCGAACGCGCCTGAAACCTTTACCCGTTCACAACTGGACTGGGCGAAAACGCAGCAGGAGACCGGCCAGCGCTGGCTGACGCAAACCCGCGACTGGCTGACGCTGCGCCAGAAATATGTGGTGCCGCTGCTGACAAATGCACAGCGGCAAAATGGGGAAGTGATCGCCACCGCGCCGGGGTTTATCGCGGTCCGCTGGCGCTTCCCACAGGGGACATTATCGCTGGCGCTCAATATTGGCGAAGCCTCGCAACCGTTGCCGGAACTACCCGGCAAAACGCTGGTGGCCTGGCCGCGCGGGCAGGATGACTTACCGCCGAATGCGTTCATTGTTCGTCTGGCTTTGGGAGAGGGAATGTGAATACGCCAACCGCCACTTACCGCTTGCAGTTTCGTAACGGAATGACGTTTGATCGCGCCGCGGCGCTGGTTCCGTATCTTAAACACCTTGGTATCAGCCACCTTTATGCTTCGCCCATTTTTACCGCCGCCAGCGGCTCCACCCACGGTTATGACGTCACTAATGCCAATGAGATCGATCCCACCCTTGGCGGGCGCGGCGGGTTTGACCGGCTGGTGAGTGCGTTAAAAAACGCCGGGCTGGGGCTGATTCTGGATATTGTGCCAAACCATATGGCCGCCTCGCTGGAAAACGCCTGGTGGCGCGATGTGATAGCCAAAGGCGAGAAAAGCCCATATGCCCACCATTTCGACATCGACTGGTCGCGGCGGCTGACGCTGCCGTTTCTCGGTGATGATTTTGACACCGTGCTTGCAAACGGCGAGCTGGCGATCAAAGCCGATCCGCTGACCGGTGAACCGGCGCTGGCCTATTACGACAACTTTTATCCGCTGGTGGCAGAGAGCTGGCAAGGGCGGGAGCAGGCACTCATCGGCGAGACCGATCACACGCTAATCGCTGACATTCATGCGCAGCAGCCCTGGCGGTTAATGAGCTGGCGCGATGCGGCGAATGACCTCTCGTACCGGCGCTTTTTTGAAATCACCGGCCTGGTTGGCGTGCGCGTGGAAGATGAAGCGGTATTTGATGATGCGCACCGGCTGATCCTTGAACTGGTGCACAGCGGTGCGGTGCACGGTTTGCGAATCGATCACGTTGACGGGCTGGCCGATCCGCAGAGTTATCTGACGCGCTTACGCCAGAAGGTGGGGCCTGAGTGTTACCTCACGGTGGAGAAGATCCTCGGCAAAGGCGAGCATCTTCCGGCGGACTGGCCGGTTTCCGGCACCACCGGGTATGAATTTATCGCTGCGCTGTCGGATGTGCTGGTCGATGACGCCAAGCTCGCTAACCTGCGCAAAGCCTACGACAGCGTTGCCGGGCGGCGCGTGAATATGCGCGAGGAGCTGCGCGACGCCAAGCTGCTGATGGTCGATCGTAACTTTAACGGCGAATTCAGCGTGCTGGTGTCGCTGGCGCTCACTATTGGTCATGCGGAAATCCCGGTGCCGCAGGAGGACGCGGTGCGCCAGGCGCTGCGCGAACTGCTGATCGCCTTCCCGGTTTATCGCACCTATGGCACGGAACAGGGGCTACCGGAGGCTGACGCCGCGCTGTTAAACAAGGTGGTGGAGAACGTTCAGCGCAGTCCGTATGCGCCGGACGCTGCCGCGCTCGATTTTGTGCGCCGCATTTTAGTGGGTGATGTGGCGAAAAGCGCGCTCGGTGCGGCGGCACGTTTTCGTACCCGCTTTCAGCAGCTTACCGGCCCGCTGATGGCGAAATCCGTCGAAGATACGCTCTTTTTCCGCCAGCATGTCGATCTGGCGCTTAATGAAGTCGGCGCGGAGCCACTACCGCGCACCTTTTCGCTCGATCGTTTCCACGCAGAGATGCAAACCCGGCTTGAGCGCCAGCCGGATGCGCTTTCCGGCACCTCAACCCATGACACCAAACGCGGGGAAGACGCCAGGGCGCGGCTCTATACCCTGACGGAAGCGCCCGAACGCTGGGCCGATTGCGTGGCGCGCTGGCGGCAGATGAACCATAGCAAAGTGCAACTGCTTGACGATGGACACGCCCCGCGACCGATGGTGGCGTGGATGATCTATCAGGCGCTAGCGGGCGTCTGGCCTGTCAACTTACAAGCCGATGACGTGGAAGGTTTGCGTGCGCTGGAAGAGCGGTTTGTGGCGTTTGTTGAAAAAGCGCTGCGCGAAGCGAAACAGCGTACCGACTGGATCGAGACTAACGACGCCTATGAACAGGCGGTGCTTGATTACGTGCGTCATTTGTTGTCGCCGGAGAATCGCGAGTTTTTGACCGATTTTACCGCCTCGCTACAGCCCTTTATTCGCGCCGGGCTGGTCAATAGCCTGACGCAAACGGTGATCAAACTGACGGCACCCGGCGTACCGGATATTTATCAGGGCAGCGAAGCGCTCAATTTCAGCCTGGTCGACCCGGATAACCGGCTGGAGCCGGATTACGCCGAGCTTGAGCGCCTGCTGGTAGACGAAGAGCAGGCCGATCCGCATTCGCAGGAGAGCTGGTCGAGCGGGCAGTTAAAGCAATTTTTCATCTACCGGCTGCTGCATTTACGCCAGCAGATGCCGTCGTTGTTCCGCCGGGGCGCTTATCTGCCGTTGACCGTTGCGGGTGAAGAGGCGGAGCACCTGATCGCCTTTGCGCGCGTGGAAAACCAGGATGCGTTAATTGTGCTCGCCCCGCGTCTGCTGTTCGATGCCATCGACGGCAGCCTGGCGGGCGCCAATATTGCCCTGCCGGCGGAACTGGCGAATCGGCGTTACCGGGACATACTCAGCTCAGAGGAGGTTTTTCTCACCGACAAAGTGAATCTGCGATCGATAGGCGGTTTCACCTTTGCGGTACTGGTCAGTGCATGATTGCGAAGAAAAGGGTGCGGTTCATCAATCGTTATGTCTGGTGAGACTTTACAGGCGATCAAGGGGAAGCAATGTCTGACGGAAAACAGTTTTACATTACGGCGGGGCACGGCCAGCAACTCGGTGCGAATTACGACGGTGAGGGCGTTAACTTTGCCCTTTTTTCAGCGCATGCGCATCGTGTGGAGCTCTGTTTATACGCGCCCGATGGCAAGCAGGAGATCGCCCGGTTTGATCTGCCGGAAAACACGCACGAGATCTGGCACGGTTATGTGCCAGGCCTGCAACCCGGCGCGTTATACGGCTACCGGGTGCATGGCCCGTTTGAGCCGGAAAACGGCCACCGGTTTAACCCGAATAAATTATTGATTGACCCTTATGCCCGCGAACTGGTCGGTGATATCGAGTGGAACGCGGCCCATTACGCTTATGATTTAGGCCATGAAGATAAAGATCTGACCTTTGATACCCAGGACAGCGCGCCGTTTACGCCCAAGTGCCGGGTTATCGATCCCCACGCGTTCGACTGGCAGGACGGCGCACGGCCGAATATTCCCTGGCCACGTACGGTTTTCTACGAAACTCATGTGAAAGGCTTCACCCAGCTTAATCCGGCGCTGCCGCCGGAACTGCGCGGCACGTTTGAAGGGATGGGACATAAGGCCTCGGTTGAGTACATCAAAAGCCTCGGTATTACGTCTGTCGAACTGCTACCGGTTCACTGGTTCCCGGACGACCAGCATTTGCTCGATAAGGGGCTGCGCAACTTCTGGGGCTATAACACGCTTGGTTTCTTCGCCCCGGCGTCGCGTTATTACGGGCCGCGCGGCATTCAGGGCTTTCGCGATATGGTGCGGGCGTTTCACGATGCCGGTATCGAAGTGATCCTCGATGTGGTTTATAACCACACGGCAGAAGGCAACGAACTGGGGCCAACCCTGTCGTTTAAAGGTATCGATAACTTCTCTTATTACCGCACATTGCCGGATCAGCACCGTTACTACATCAATGACACCGGCACCGGCAACACGGTGAACACGTCGCACCCGCGCGTATTGCAGATGGTGATGGATTCGCTGCGTTACTGGGCAGAATCGATGCATATCGACGGTTTTCGCTTCGATCTGGGCACCATCCTCGGGCGCGAACCGGAAGGGTTCGACCAGCGCGGCGGCTTTTTTGATGCCATGACGCAGGATCCGCTGTTATCCAGGCTGAAACTGGTTGGCGAACCGTGGGACATCGGCCCCGGTGGTTATCAGGTGGGCGGTTTCCCGCCGGGCTGGGCGGAGTGGAACGATAAATACCGCGACACGCTGCGTGAATACTGGAAGGGCGATAACGTCTCGACGGACTTTGCCGCCCGCCTGCTGGGCTCCGGCGATCTGTACGATCAGCGCGGGCGTCGCCCGTGGGCAAGCGTGAATTTTATTACTGCCCACGACGGTTTTACGCTGAACGACCTGGTGTCGTACAACGAAAAACATAATGAAGCCAACGGCGAAGACAATAACGACGGTCACAATGACAACCGCTCCTACAACTACGGCGCGGAAGGGGTGACCGACGACGAAGGCATCAACACCGTGCGCGAACGGCAAAAACGCAACTTCCTTGCGACGCTGTTTTTCTCCCACGGCACGCCAATGCTGCTGGCCGGGGATGAGTTTGGCCGCACCCAGCAGGGCAACAACAATGGCTACTGTCAGGACAGCGAAATCTCGTGGATCGACTGGGATGCGCCGCACAGCGGCAACGGGGAAGCGCTGCGGGAATTTACCCGTCATGTTATTGCGCTGCGGGCATCACAGCCGATCCTGCGGCGCGAAAACTGGCGCGATGGCATGGAGATCCGCTGGTACAACGCCGGTGGCGGCGAGCAGTTACCGGAGCAGTGGGATGAAGGTACGACGCTCGGTGTTTATATCGGACGCCCGGATTTGCAGGAAGAAGAGGGGATCTGGCATGACGTGCTGATGCTGTTTAACCCGTTTGAAGGCACGGTGCCGTTTCGCATTCCGCAGTTCGGCGAAGGCGGCTGGGTGCTGGAGCTGACCACCGCCGATAGCGCGAAACGCGGGGTTGTTATTACCAAAGAGAAGGATTTCGAACTCGAAGGGCGCAGCATCGTGCTGTTCCGTCGTCCGTAAGCAGTGATGCGCCAGGCGACATGCTAGCCTGGCGCGTTATATAGGTCAGTTTGTGGCCTCACCGACCTCCGTTTGCCAGGCGTTTTCCGCCACTTTTTTTCCTGTTGCATCGAAGATGTGATAAGTCACCGTCAGCACGCCGGTACTGTCAGGCGTCACCGTCAGATCGGCGATTTTCACGCCGCTATCCACCGCCAGCGTCTGCTGTTTTTGCCCGGTCAAAAGCGGGCGGTCGCGCTGTGTCACTTGCCATTTCAGCGTGCAATCTTCGCAGGGGGTATAGGTATCATTTACCGCCCACAGACGTAGCGTTGCGGGTTTTCCGCGCTGCCACTGCGCGCTGACCGGTTCAATGGAGGGTAACAACGGCTGATAGGCTTTTTGCAGTGCGTAATACCCGGCTTTCGGATGGCGTAAATAATCCACCACGCCCCAGTTTATCGACGGCCAGGTTTCGACAAACATGAACTGGAACAGGGCAGTCACAGGCTGATAGCGTTGACGACGATAGCTTTCCGCCGCCATCGCGACAAGCTGCGCCTGGTATTGCTGGGTATTTTCAATAAACGTTTGCAAATCCTCGCCGCGCGGGATATTGGCAAATTTAAAGGTCTGAAACGGCTGGAAGTTATGGTATTTCCACTTCACCCAGCCAGGATCGTCCGCCGCCGTGGTTGCAGGCCACAGTAGAGAAGCGGGAATAATGGTTTTCAGTGTGGCAAGGCGCGGCAGCGCCTGCGCGCCAAACTCGGTGATAATGCCGGTTTTCGCCGGGGCGAGCAGATCGCGCATCACGCCGAAATACCAGCCTTGCCAGTAGTGCTCTTCGACGGCGGAAAAAGGATGTACGATCCGCGAATTATCTTCGGCCAGCGTGTCTGCCACGCGCGCGGTCAGCGTTTGGTTCAGATCTTTATGCCAGTCGGGAAAGCGTTTTTCCATCCAGGGGGAGTTCCACGGCGGTTCGTTATGCCCGCCCCAGACGATGATGGACGGCGAATTGCCAAACTGCGCGACCATCTCGCGGGTTTGTCGCGCGGCGTTATCGGCAAAGGCCGCGCTGTCGTCATATCCCCATTGCAGCGGCACATCCTGCCAGAGCATCAGCCCCAGTTCGTCGGCAACCTGGTAAAGCGGGCGGTTGGCTACATGACCATGCACGCGAATAGCGTTGGCGTTCATTGCCAGCACCATGCGCAGATCGCGCCGATATTTCTCCGCGTCCATGGTGCTCAACCACGGCGAACCGATGTAGTTGGTTCCTTTGATAAACAGGCGCTTTTCATTAATAAGCCAGCCACGGTTATCCGCTTGTTCTTCTACCTTACGCAGCCCGGTTCGGCTTTTAGCGCTATCCATTACGCCGCGATCGTCCGCGAGGGTGACGCGCACCTGGTAGAGATTCGGTTTACCCAGACTGGCGGGCCACCAGAGCTTTGCGCCTGCCATGGGCAGCGTCACCGTCATCGTTGCGGTTTCCCCGCCGGTGGCATTCAGGGTCACAGCCTGTTCAAGGCGGAATGCACGACCGTTGAAATTCGCGGGTTCGGCAAGCAGCTTCAGCGTTGCGGGCCCGCGGTTGCGCGACCGGTAGCGGATCTCTGCGCGTAAGGCAGGGTTCGCCAGGCCGTTTTGCCAGTCCGGGCGCAGAATAATCTCGTCGATCACGGCGCCCCGGCTCAGGTGCAGACGCACCGGCGACCAGATGCCGCCAGAGTTGGCATCCTGACCGTGCGGTGACCAGGCGCCACCGGGGCGGGTGTCGTGCTGATTTAGCACGCCTTTGATCAGCTTTTTGTGCAGCGGCCAGAGCGTTTTCGGATCTTCATATGGGCTGTCGACGCGCACCGCCAGGCGATTATGGCGACGTACTGTGTCGGTAATATCGACGGCAAAACGCTGGAAGTACCCTTCGTGCCGCGCCAGGTGCTGGCCGTTGAGCGAGACATCGGCATAGTAATCCACTCCGTCAAACACCAGTGTTGCCAGCGTATCCGGGGCAAGAGCGGGCAGGGTGAAGTCGTGTCGATACCACATTGCCCCCTGGTGATCGTACCCGGCTGAATACCAGTTGGCCGGAACCGTTAATTTTCGCCAGTCGCCGACAGGTGCGCGAATGCCGTCAAATTCAGCCTGATTGGCATCATGCACACGCCATTGCCCCGCCAGCGACCAGCTCACCGGCGTCGGATGCGCCTGGGTGAAGGCTGACAAAAACAATAAGCACGTGACGGTGTAACGTTTCATGATGAGGCCTCCCGCGTTTGTAACCAGTTGAGCGCGTGCTGGCGCTCATGTTGCAGTGGCGCAAGCAGGCGCGCCAGTTCCGCGTCGCTAAGGCTTTGCGACTGGCTTTCCAGTTGTTGGAGAACCTGGCTCAGGCTCCGGAAATCAAGCGCGATGGCTTCTCCGCGCAACTTATGGGCACTGCGGCGCACGGTTTCACGATCGCCGGAGCGTACCGCCTGTTCAATGGCGTCGCTGAGCTCCATCAGGCCTTCCCTGAAAATGGTCATAAGTTCGTTCAGTAGCGCCCTGTCGCCGCCCAGTTGTTCAAGCAGGGCGCTTTCGTTGGGCATTCCCGCTGCCATTTGCGCTGCGGCGTGGGGCGAGGGAGTTCCCACTACGCGGGTCAGTTCCGCATTCAATGCTTCACGCGTGACGGGTTTGGCGATATAACCATCAAAACCCAGTTCGAAGCAGCGTGCTTTGTCGCCCTGCATGGCATGGGCGGTCATGGCGATCACCCGCTGTGGCGGCACACCGCGCCGGGCTTCTTCTTCTCGCAGCAGACGAATAGCCGTTTCACCGTCCATGCCCGGCATTTGCAGATCCATCAGAATCACATCCCAACGGCTGGCCTGCCAGTGCTCAAGCGCGGCCTGGCCATCGGCGACGATTTCGCAGCGATGCCCAAGTTGCTCAAGCAGCCGGTAGGCCAGCTTTTGGTTGACGAGGTTATCTTCTGCCAGCAGAACATGCAGGCTCTGCTGCAGTGTTGGCGGCGCAGCGGCGGGTTCTGCAGCCGGGCTGACCGTGGGCGCGGGCGTGGGTACGCTGACCGGCAACAACAGGGAGGCGATGGCCTGTTGCAACTCGCTGTGATCGACCGGTTTATGCAGATAGTGCGCAATGCCAATGCGCTTGAGCATATTCCTGTCGAAATGACGATTCATGGAACTGAGCATAATAATGCGGCTCTGGCTGGCTTCCGGTAGCACCGAGAGTTCCAGCGCCAGTGAGATGCCGTCCATATCCGGCATTTGCGCATCCAGCAGGATCAGCGGAAACGGCGGCATTTGCGCCGCCAGCGCCAGCGCTTCCAGCGGTTTGTTGATACAGACCGGCGTCAGCCCCATGGCGGTCAGTTTGGCCTCCAGCAAGCGTAAGTTGGTGGCGTTATCATCGACGACCAGCACCCGTTCACCGTGAAACTGGTGCGCTTCTGTCGTTGTCATTTCGCTCACGGGCAAGTTTGCCAGCGGCAGGGTGAAGGCGAACTCACTCCCAACGCCCGGCGTACTGGTCACCGTTAAATTTCCCCCCATCATCGCCACCAGCCGCGCGGAGATGGTCAGCCCCAGCCCGGTGCCGCCATAGCGGCGTGTGGTGGAGCTGTCCGCCTGGCTGAACGCTTCGAAAATCAGTTGCTGTTTATCCGGGGGGATACCAATGCCGCTATCGCGCACCCGAAACCGCCACTGGGAGCCGTTGCCGGCGGGTTCAATTCCGAGCAATACCTCACCGTGGTGGGTAAATTTCAGCGCGTTGCTGATGAGATTGGTCAGGATCTGGCGCAGTCGCACGCTATCGCCTCGCACCACCTCTGGCAAACGCGGGTCAATATCGACCAGCAGTTCCACCCCTTTTTCGCTGGCGGCAGGCATATGCGGGCGGATCAGCGACTGGATAAACGGGCGTATCTCCAGCGCCTCGTCATGAATCAGGATCTTCCCGGCTTCGATTTTCGAGAAGTCGAGAATGTCATTGATAATATGCAATAAAGATTGCGCCGAGCTCATCACCAGCGTCAGGTATTCGCGCTGTTCGGCGCTCAGCGGGGTTTCAAGGCACAGTTGCGTCATGCCGAGAATACCGTTCATTGGCGTGCGGATTTCATGGCTCATATTGGCGAGAAACGCGCTTTTGGCTTCGTTCGCTTGTCTGGCGACATGGGCCGCTTCAATGGCGAGCAGCTCTGCTTCTTTGCGGCGGTTGATATCCTGCAATGTGCCAATCACGCGCTCCATTGCGCCGCTCAAATTCAGGGTGGTAACCTGGCCGGAGAGCAGCATCCAGCGCCACTGATCCTGCTTATAACGGACACGGATTTCGCATTCAAACACCGGAAAATGGTGCGCGCGGGAGCGCAGCACGGTGCGGATCAGGTGAAAGCGATCCGCCGGATGCACCAGCCCAAGCATGGCGTTGACATTATGGTGCCAACTGTCGCGCGGTTGCCCCACCAGGCTTAACAGCGTATCGCTGAGCTGGAGGATATCCGGCGAGACTTGCCAGTCCCAGATCCCGATATGAATCGACTCCGCGGCCAGCAAAAAGTCAGCGTGCAGATCCTGGCGTGCGCGCTGCGCCATATCGAGGTGTGAAATGTCCGTATGCAGGCTGATGATGCCGCCATCGGGTAAACGCTGATGTTGAACAAACAGGCGTCGTTCTCCTTGATGACGTACCTCGTAGTGACTTTCCAGCCGACAGTTGCGGATTACCGACTCTTTTAGCGCCTGTCGCCGGGCAGGATCGGTATTGAAGGCGGTATCGATAAACTGGCTGGCTAACGCTTCCAGCGTGACACCGGGTTGCAGGCGGGTGGCCAGCGACGGGTAAAACTGGCCGATTTTGTCATTCCACGCCACCAGCCGTTCTTGCGCGTCATACAACATCACCGCAATCGGTAGCGCGTTGAGGTCGAAGCGCGAGGCGGCGGTCATGATTGCGCTCCCGCCTGGTAGTGCAGCTCCGCCTGACGGCGAAGATATTCCAGTCCAGGCGCTATCGCCATAGCCCAGGCGGTAAGGATCTCTTCATCGCACAGGGGATCGCGCTGGCGCACGGTATCAAGCATGGCTTGCCGCCAGAGGGCGAAAAAGCGGGGCGGCAGGTGCAAGCCGCTGTCGCTCTGGTCGCGGGCAAGTTTTTCCAGAAAATCGGGCACGAAGAGGGAGCCATCCACCGCCAGCATGGCAAAAAAGCTCTTAAATATAAGCTGGCGGCCTTGCTCGGCGTTACCGAGCAAAAAGTGGCGTTCGGTTTCCGGTGACATGCGCACAAAGGCGTCATAAAAAGCATTGAAAAAGGGCTTTTTGTCATCCTGCGGGAACACGCGGCCCAGACTGGCTTCAAAAAGATCGCGGTAAAATTTCATTTTTTCATCTCCACCCGGCGCTCGCCGGGTAAGCAGAGTCCCGGCGCGCTGAAAACATCAGTCGCCTGCAGGTTGAAATAGCTGCCGTTATCGATTAATCCATTGCGGAATAGTGGGCCGCCGTGTGCCTTATAAAACAAGCTTTCCAGCACCATGGCGTTAGTCGACAAGGTGATCGTTCGGTTAAAGTCGCCTGTGGCTTCTACCCGGCCTTCAAACCAGCCGCGCTGTGCATCGTTCATCCGCCGGCTGACATTCATTAGCGCATCGGTAAAGGGGGTGTCCCACAGCACCCAAAGGGCGAAAACCGCTTTGGTGGAAACCTGCGCCAGACGCGGATAGTATTTCCCGTCGGCACCCAGTGTGTTCCAGGCGTAACCATTGCCCCACACCGTGTCGTCAACATGCCACGGAGCCTGGCCAAGCGCGAAGTCGGCCCTGGCGGTAAGCACTTTCTCTTTTTCCCACCGCGTTTGTTGGGTGAGCCACACCTGTTTGGCCCGCTCACGTAACGCCTTGCGGGTGGCGCGCTCTACGCCCGGCGGTTGCCAGCCGAACTCCAGCCCTGGCAGCATGTAAGGCAGTGTGGAGATGAGCGAGGGTTGCCAGGTGGTGCGCGGGTCGCGGGCATCCACTTCCAGCGCCCGCTGGTGGATGATCACGTTGCGTGCGGGCGGCACGAAAGCCTGGTCTGGCGCAAAACCCCATAAACGAAAGGCGGTGGCCGCGTATTCGCTTTCGCCGAGCCGCAGCTCCTCGCGGATCACCGGTTTGCCATTCTCAATGGAGGAGGACCAGAGTTCGCCGTGGGGATCGATAACCGGGCAGAAGTTCCAGCGCAGAACGATTTTATCCAGATACTCCTGGTATTGCGGCGCCCATTCGCTGACGAGGCGTAAGGCCAGCATCAGGCGCGCCATATCCCGCGCCGACCAGCCGTTTCGCTGCGTCTGACCGCTAAAATCCACCAGCGAGGCGTTTGGCGTGGCGTAGAGGCGGCCCGGTGTGCGGGTATCGGTCAGCGCGAGGCGGTTCAGCGTGCCGAGCAGTTGCGTCAGCCGATGATCGAACTCATCTTCTTTCAAAAGCCCCAGTTCTCTGGCGGCCAGCAGGGCAATTAGCGTGTCGCCCATCTGCCAGAGCGTGGCGCGGGGCTGTTTATCGCTGCCGTTGACCAGCCCGGTTTGCGGCTGGGTATTGTTAACGAAGTAGCGCCACGCTGTTTGCGCCCACTGGCGCTCCTCCGGGGTCAGGGCACTGATTCGGGCGCTGGTGTTCCAGCCGCCTTTGCTCAGCCAGCGCCAGCCTGCGCCGCCATCTTTAACAAGGGCGAGCAACGCCAGCGCAACCAGCAAGAAACCGAGCAGCGCGGCCAGGGCTTTGCGGCTCACTGTTTTAAGCATGACGCCGCCACCGGGGGTAATTTCACCGGCTCGTCCGCATTACAGGACGCGCACTGGCATGCCTGACAACTGGATTTTGTGCGCAGGGCCGTGCCGGTCCGCTCACACCAGCTTTTCACGGCGGACGTCGGGTTCAGGAACGGGCGGTTGCGCCGGGTATTGTTTTCCTCAAACAGATCGACCAGTTTTTTCTCCCACAGCGAGGGGGCGAAATTCTTGTCTTTCGGATTGTCGGTATTAAAGCGCAGCAGCTTGCCGCTCTTTTTAAACATCAGGGCTTCAAGCATGATGCCGTTGTTGTTGGCGGTGAACTCTTTAATCGGCCCGCTGCCGTTCTCATACAGCCCTTCGTAGTAGCCTTTGCCCTCTTCGTTGGCGTTTTCGATAACGCTTAATAACCGATCGGTGTAGGGCGAATTCCACAGCACCCACATGCCCAGCGCGGCTTTTAGCGATACGGCGGCGGTTTCCGGCACGTACTGGCCTTTGTCGGTAATGGTGTTCCAGTTGAAGCCGTCACTGAACACCGTGTCGTAAACAAAGTAAGGCGCTTTATCCAGTTGATGCTCGGAGCGGGCTGTCAGCATGCCGGTAATGGTGTAGCGGTTCTCCTGCGCTTGATACACGCGATCAGCGAAGTTTTTCATCCACGGATGTGAATAGTGGTTTTTGGTGTTACTGCGATCGTCGGCGGTATCAAAGCCCATCTCCAGGCCATACAGCAGATAAGATTCTGTCACCACGTAGTTATGCTGAAAGGTTCGGCGCGAGTCGCGCGAGTCATACGGCACCAGCACGCAGTAGATCTCCGCCAGATCGTACGGTTGCGGGCGGCTGGCCTGGCAGGTATTAAAACCCCAAAGCTGGTAACCCGCCGAGGCGTACTCTTCATACCCCAGGCGTCCCTCCTGAACATATTTCGGCTGGCCGTTCTCCAGATACGCGCCATACAGCGTGCCGCAACCGTCGACCACATGGCTGAAATCCCAGCGCAGAACGACGTTATCAATACTGTTGCCATACTCCGGATAACGTTCTTTGATAATTTTCATCCACAGCAGCATGCGGCCAATATCCAGCGCGGAGAAGCCAATCTCGCCGGGTTTGTTCAGGTAGTCCACTTTCTGCGCGTTGATGGTGTTGTAGACCTTGTTGGGCAGCTCATTGCGAAACAACTGGATGGTATTGAGGGTGGCGAGGAATTTGATTAACCGCCGGTCAAACTCGGCTTTATCAATAATGCCCAGTTCACGCGCCGCCGTCAGCGCGGCCAGATAGGAGGCGCTGTCCCACATGGTGGTGGAGGGGTATTTATTAACCGCGTTCACCAACCCGGTGGTGGGCTGATAGTTTGCGACAAAGTATTGCCAGGCGTTTTTCGCAATCTTCATCTCCTGTGCCGTCAACGTGCCGCTGCGCACCGGATAGTCGGACGCGGGCAACCCCGGCGCGGCCTGGGCGCTGGTCATTACCAGCCCGAGAGCCACAATGCCAGCCCACCGGCGAAAAAGCGTCAAACAAATCAACTTCATGGCGTGGCTCCTGCTGCTGGGGTTGGACGGGCGGTGGTGTTCATACAGCTCAGGCACAGCATCTGGCCGTGCGCGATAAACGAAAGGCTTTCAAGCACGATGGCGTTGGTGTCGGCGTCAATAACGTTATTCACACTGGCGTTGAGGTTAAGCCCCTGCTGCCAGCCTTTACCCGGAACCTGCAACGTCAATACCTGTTCGCGCAGGGCTTCACTCCAGGTGTTACGAAACAGGGCGTACCACGCAAACGCCGAGCGGGTGGAGGTGATAGCGCGCTGCTCTGGCGGGGCGTTGCTGACGCTGGTCTGGTTGTCCGGCTGGCGGTTTGGCTGCTCGGTTACATATTCGGGCGCGGGCTCGGCATAATCGGTGCTGATGGGTGGTTTACGAACCTGCAAGCTGTGGCGGCGCTGCTGAATTTGCATAATGCGCCAGGCGATCTCCGCGCTTTGCGCGTCAAAACCGGTCTCCAGTCCGGTGAGTAAATAGGGCAGGCTCACCAGCGACGGCTGGCGTCCCCACGGTGTGCGCAGCCCTTCGTCGGGCACCATAACGCCGTCGATATCAATCATCGCCTGGCCTTCCGGCGGATTGGTGACGGCTAACCCCGCATCGTTGTCAATAAGACGCAGCGTGTGGCTGGCGTACAGGCGGTAACCAAAGCTGTTACGCGGTTCATCTGTCGCCAGTGTCCAGTGATGTACCGGCAGTGAGGCGCGGGTGGTTTCGCCGCGTTCAATCAGCGCGCCAGTCTGCCACTGATTAAACAGATCGCGGATTTCCGCCGCGTGCTGCGGGTAGTGCCAAAGCAGGGTTTGCAGCGCCGTCAGCAAGCGTCCCATGCCGATGGCGGAACTCTCCGCCTTGCCGAGGATTTTCAGTGTATCGGCGTGGTAATAACTGGCGGGTATTCCCTGCGCATTAAGGGGTAACTGACCGAGGCTGAACAGCGCGGCAGTGATGCGCTCGTCAAACTCTCCGGTGGTGATAATGTCCAGACGCTGTGCGGCCATGGCAGCGAAGAGATAGCTGCCGGTGCTCCATAAGCTGAACCACGGTTCGGCGTCGCGGGCGTTAGCCAGGCCGTTTGGTTGGGTGTTATTGACATAATATTGCCAGGCGACCCGCGCCCAGATCGCTTCGTTAAAGGTTAAGTCGCGCGTGGTGGGCAACGGCGGAAACGCTTTGCTCAGCGCCAGACCTGACGTGCTCTCTACGCGGGTAGGCATCTGGCGTTCCACCCAAACGACGATGGCAAAGCCCAACAGGAAACCGAGCAGGATGGTGATATAACTGCGGGCGTTCAGCAGCGCATCGCGCATTCTCATGGCGTTGGCTCCTCATCGGGCGGCGTCCACATCGCCGCGAGGATCAGCGGCAGCATGGCGGCAATATTCACCGCACCCCAGAAAATGTTGATCACGTAACCTGAAGGGTCATCCACCTGGCCGCGTGCCACCTGAATCCCGCCCCATAGCAGGCCAAGCAGTGTCAGCACCACAATGGCGATTTGCGGCTTCACAAGGTAGAGAAACCGCCCGGCCTGGCGCTCTTTAGGCGTGACGTGGAATTTGATCTGCTCCCCACGCAGAACAGTATCGAGGGCGCGTAAATTCATTGAGAAAAAAGAGAGATAGGATGCCCGTCCATCCCAGGCGGAAATACCCCATGTCCCAAACATGAACGCCAGCTCCGAAACAATAAAAAACGGTAAGAAATGCAGATAAAACGGCGTGGACCATGCAGAGACGGGGGGGATGCCGGTAAACAGATAAATAATGGGCGAAATCAGGAATACGGTATTCCAGATACAGGCGAGATAAGACCAGAACGTGGTGGCGTACATCAGCGTCTGAGGCAGCGACAACTTGAAGCGGCGGCGGGAAAAAATGTTGTCGTGAAACAGAATATCCAGCGAACCAGCGGCATATTTAAAGCGCTGGATCATCCAGGTCAGCATATCCTGCGGTGAGAGCATTTTGGATTCGATACGCGGATGCATGACTGAACGCCAGCGATGTGCATCGTCGCCATGCAGGACAATGGAGGTATAAATATCTTCCGAAACGTGGAATTTGTACGGCGTCAGTTCGGTGTCGTAAATCACATGCGGGCGCATCGCTTCCTGAAGCGCTGCACGCATGGCCGGATCGCGAATATCACGGGTATGACGGTCGATTTCGGCATCGACGTTCCACACGTAGCTGCGCAATGCCGCCTGCATCACCGCTTCGCGGCGATGAATTGACGCTGCACCGCAGCAAAACGCGGCATTTGCCCAGTTGCGGCGGCGCAAAATGACATCATAAAACATGCGCGGATCGTTGAAAAACGGGTCGCGGCCAAGGGTGACCGGGCCACAAATTTTTTCCAGCGTCCAGCCGAGCGCATACCCGGCTTTGCCAGTCCGGCGTGCGAGCCAACGCGGCAGCCGTTCGCCTTCCGGCAGATCGTAAAACCATTGGGGGGTTTGCACCCAGGCGACATCCGGATCGCGAAAATAGCCCAGCGTATGGCTGAGCAAGGTGGGAAAGACGCGGGTATCGGCATCGCAAATCACAATAAAGTCGCCGTCGGTCTGCTCCAGTCCGTTGCGCAGGTTTCCGGCTTTGTAGCCCATATTGTTCTGCCGGGTGATGTAATTGACGCCTTCTTCATCGCAGACAGCTTTCATCTCAGCGCGCCGCCCGTCATCCAGCACATGAATGCGGTAATCGAGCGGGCAAGGGTAGGTGACGTTAAGCGCGTCGCGAATCGATAAGCGCACCAGCTCGACATCTTCGGAATAGGTGGCAATAAACAGATCCACCTTGATTGGCCTGGAATCAATGGCTTCTTCTGCGCCATGACAATCGTTGATATCTGCCGGTGGATTTTGCGCCGGTACATCCTTTTCCTGCCACAGGTTAATGGTAAATAACGCGGTACCAATCCATGCCAACGTCTCTGCCAGCACAAGGGGAATGGCGTACCACAGCGCATCCATATTCAGCGATTCCATCCAGCGCCAGCGAATATAATTTGCCCCCAGAATCAGCGCCGCCACAGCCAATATTTGCCATGCCTTTTTTACCCATCCGGGAGTGCAAAGGGGTTCTGGCGGGCGACGCGCTTCAAATCTGGAAAAATAAAAACCCATAGTCGCAGATATCCTGATCTGTTAATCATTCGCAAATGAATAATATGCGTCGTGAAGATAAATCTGAGTTGCTTTTAATAGCCTGTGGGAAATGCTTTTAAAGTCATTGTAGAACCCCATCGGTAACTTTCAAGAATGACTACAATTGCCTTTAAGTAACGTCTGATTAACTGGAGTTTCTGTTTAAGGATATATTTTATAATCTGGCGAAGCGGATTCATTTTGCCGGTCAGAGTGTACTACGCTATGTAAATATTAACTTCGCAACCTCTTTTCAGGGCAACGTTTACGAGATGGAAATAAGCCAGTCTGCGCCTGTCGCTATAGCGAAAAACCGTGAAAAAACAACGTGGCGTTATGTATTAGCCGACCGTCGCGATCTACGTATTGATATGATGCGCGGTGTGGCGCTGGTGATGATGGTGGTGGCGCATACGGAAGTGATGTCGGTTTTTAATATTTTTACGTGGGAGCGATTTGGTCTGACAACCGGCGCGGAAGGCTTTGTCATTCTTTCCGGATTTATGCTCGGTATGCTCAATCGCGTGCGTCTGCAAAAAGCGGTGTTATTAACGATTTCCTGGGGATTATGGCGACGCGCATGGAAAATATATCAGGTTAATATCATCATCATAGTTTCTATTCTATTACTCTCGCATCTGCATTTTATAAATAACTTTGAAGTTACCCATTTTACCGATCGTTACTCAGGTACGCATTGGTCATTATTTCCGACCAGCCCGCAAATTCGTGAAACCTGGTTTAATATCATCCTCTATTTGCAAATTGGTCCGCATCAAACCCAGATTCTGGGATTATATATTTTCCTGCTGTTAATAAGCCCATTATTTCTGGGACTACTGCGTAACGGAAAAGTAGTCTGGCTATTGCTGCTCTCGCTGGCGGTTTATTGTTGCTGGCAAGTGTGGCCGATGCGCGTCACGGTCTCCGAGTTTGAATTCGCCTTTCCGCTGATGGCCTGGCAACTGATCTTTGTGCTCGGCATGTGTTGCGGCTGGTACAAAGAGGAACTGCTTTCGCTCGCGCAAACGCCAGCGGGAAAAGCTGTGGTCGCGGCACTGGTGGTGGTGGCGATAGTGCTGGGATTTGTGGCGCAAAACCATACCAATCCCTTTATCCCACCGGCGTTATTGTTGCAGGTGATCCCGCCCGCCGATTTTAATGCCTTTTACCACACCTGGGCGGCAAAAAACGGGCTTGGCCCGGTGCGGGTGGTCAATGACATCGCCCTGATGGTGACCGTTTATCTGGTGCTGACCCGTTGCTGGACGCCGGTTTACCGTGCCACGGGCTGGTTTTTTATCCCGCTGGGGCAGCACTCGCTCTACACCTTCATTTTGCATGTGTACGTAGTGCTGGTGGTCAGCCAGTTTGTCACCTTCGATTTATGGCGCCAGGCATGGCTGACCAACACGCTGATCCATGCGCTGGCGCTGGGCGCGTTATGGCTGATGGCAAAATATAACGTCGCCGGACGCTGGATACCCAATTGAGGGAACACGATATGCGGGAAAAAATAGGGCTGGTGGTCGTCCTGTGCGGTAGTCTTGCGCCAGCGTATGCCGCCGAGCATAGCCAGGACGCGGGTCAGCAGGAGAGAGCCGCCGAGCAGATCCCGGCGGGGGGCATTAACAGCCGCTGGGGGCGTCTGTTCGCCGGGAATAAAGATAAATTTTCTGCGGCGTTGAGCTTTAACTCAGGGCTGAAACAGCAGTGGGTAACGATACCGAACAATTCGGAATCGGCCTCGCAAACCAAAAAAATAAACCAGACGCTCAATCTGAGCCTGCAATATTCCCCTTACAGTTTCTGGTTCGCGAACGTCATCACCCGCATGCCGGTCAGGGATACCAGCCGCTATACCACCGATTTTCGCTACAGCTTCGGCTATGACGACTGGCACCCGAACACCGTTAGCCTGGTTTACAGTAACTACGGCGATAACCATTTCTGGACAACTGGCAGTAAACGGCACACCTATTTTGAGCAGGGGGCGTTTACGCTGGCGTATAAGTTCTCGTTGCCAAAACCTGTTGAAAATAAGCTTTTAATTAATAAAGGCGATGCGCTGACCTGCCAGCTCGGTTATAGCTGGGTGCCGCGCTACTACGACGCGCAAAGCGACAGCGTGAAAGCCAATAAAAACGTCATGCTTGGCGGCTGCGGCTACACCCTTAAACAGCACTTTTTCGTACGCGCAACTGCGTTCTGGTTCCCTGATAGCAGCCAGCAGCAGCCGTGGAACGGCGATTATAGCTACAGCTTTGGCTACGCCACCTATGCGCCTGGCTCGCTCTCTATTCAGTACAGCAACTACGCCGGTACGCGTTTTCCCGGTCATAAAAATGGCAATGCACGATTCCGGGAAGGCACGGTGAGCCTTATCTGGTTGTTACCGCTTTAGGAGCCATGAGGATGGAGCAAAAAAGGGTACTGATTGTCGATGATTCGCGGGTTTATCGCCGTTTGCTGGTTAATCTGCTTTCACAGTGGGGCTACCAGGTAAGTGAAGCGGAGAACGGTGAAGAGGCGCTGGCGATGATGGCGCGAACGCCCGTCAGTATGGTGATCAGCGACTGGGAGATGCCGGTGATGGATGGCCTGGCGCTGTGCCGCGCCATTCGAAACATTGAGTATGGTCACTATGTGTATCTTATTTTGCTGACGGCGCGCGAGAGCGCGGATGACATTACCGAAGGCTTTGACGCAGGCGTGGATGATTTTCTCAGTAAGCCGGTCAACCAGAGCGAGCTTCAGGCGCGTTTACATGCCGGGGCGCGCATTCTGGCGCTGGAAGCAAGCCTTGCCGCGCACAATACACGTTTAAGCGAGGCATTAAACCAGATAGAGCAGGATTTACTGGTGGCCGCGCGGTTGCAGCGTTCGGTATTACCCGCGCATCAACTGCGCTATGAACACTATTTTGCTGACTGGCTGTTTCTGCCTTCTGCCTGGGTCTCCGGCGATATCTTTAATGTGTTCCCGCTCGATGACCATCTTGGGTTTTATTTTGTTGATGTCGCCGGGCATGGCGTTGGTGCGGCGATGATGTCGCTGGCGGTTGCCCGGCAGTTTCTGCAGGGCCGCGTGGTGGAACGTTTTCTGTTTAATGAACATGGCGAGGTGGCGTCACCCGCGAAGGTCGTGCAGATGCTGAATGCGCGTTTTTGCAGTGAAGATACGGAGATAGTCAGCTATTTCACAATGGTTTATGGCGTTATTAACCTGCGAGATGGCAGCGGGACGTTGTGCCAGGCCGGGCATCCCACGCCGTTTATCGTCTCGCCTGACGGGCAAGTCCGCCAGACGGGTAATGGCGGGCCCCCGGTCGGGTTACTGCCGGATATGCAGTGGGAAGACACTGCATTTAGTCTGCATAACGGCGAGCGGTTGTGCCTGTTCAGCGATGGCATTACCGAGTGTGAAGGACCAGGCGATGAGCAGTTTGGTGAATTACGCTTACAACATTGGTTACAGCAGCAGACCGGCAAGCCCATTGAGGCGCTGCTGCCGTTATTCGGCGAGCATTTGACGCGCTGGCGTAATCATGACGGTGGGAGTGAAAGAACCATGACGGATGATGTTTCGTTGTTAATTATCGAGCGCGGAGGGGATGGGCATGAATATTGAGATCGAACGGTTGCCGCAGGCCATCATTATGACGCCGGTTGTCAGACGTCTGGATGCGTCGGTGGCGGCGACATTCAGGGAGATGCTCTCACGTGAAATGGCAAATGAGCAGAAAGCGTTAATCATCGATTTTAGCCGCGTCGACTTTATCGACAGTAGCTGTCTGGGCACGCTGGTGTCGTTACTGAAAATGATGAATGGCAAAGGTGAAATGCTGGTTTGCGCCCTCAAGCCCGGTATCCGCAATATGTTCACTCTGACGCGTATGGACAGGGTGTTTCGTATCTGCGAAGACCGCGATGCCGCCTGCGCCGCGCTTGCCAGGTAAACATGATGCGTGAGGCGATTACCCTTGAGGCTACGTTGGGCGCATTAGCTCCGCTGGCGGAGTGGTTGCAGCGCAACATGGCGGCGCTGCCCGTTGATGATGCGTGGCGCTTTGCGCTCGATCTTGCCGTTTGCGAAGCGGCGACCAATGTTATTCGCCATGCGTTAAACGAAGACAGCCACCGCGAATTTTCTGTGACATTCAGTTGCCACAACGATGCTGTGCAGGTCGAGTTGACAGATGATGGTATCGCCCTTTCGCCAGACAGCCTGAACAAAGCACGGCGCAAAATTGGCAGCGACGAGGAGCAGGATCTGGAAAGTGGCAGGGGGATAATGCTGATGTTGCTTAGCGTGGATAACGTGAGCGTTGAGCGGGAGGGTGGCTGTAACAAAACCACCCTCGTAAAGCGCCTGTGATGCGTTAGCTGTGCGCCGTGCGGATCAGTAATTTACCCTGCAGTAACAGCGCGAAGGTTTTCACCATCAACAGCGCGATCACCAGGTTAGCCGCGATAAACAGCGGGAATGATATCCAGTACAGTGCGCCACCCGGCGTGCCGTGTCCCAGACGAATCGAGGTGGTTGCCAGCGACGCCACGCCGAATGAAAAGCTCCAGAACGACGGGTTAAACGGCTGCGAACTGTACCAGGGGATCAGTCTTATCATGAACAACATCTGTAACAGGCCATAACCGAATAACAGTTTGGCGAACACATCGGCCTGCCCGCCGTTGACGCTCAGCCAGGCGCTACAGGCCACGAATGCAGGCGCCATCTGAATGCCAAGCGATGTACGCACCGCGGGCGACATTTCATCAAGGTTGCGCATCCGGCTGAGAATAGCTGGCTCAAGACTCAGCCAGGAGAAGAGCCCGGCGCCGAGAAACAACATCCCGACATCGTTAAAACCAAACGCGCCACAGGCCATCGCGCTGATAAAATTATTGGCAACCGTGGGCAGATAAAGCCCCGGTGTCGTTGCTTCTTTCGGGTGTTGACCGCGCCATAACCCGGCGGTTTGCCAGGCGGAGTAGGTGAGCTGCGCCACAACTGCAATAAGAAACAGCCCCAGTGCCAGCGTGTGCAGCCACGGCGCAAGGCCAATGGCGACCAGCATCGAGGTTGCCGGTGCCAGGCTGACAAAACTGCTTTTCAGCGGATGGGAGATCTCTTCCAGCACGCTCGCGCCGTGGCGAAACATTCGGCTAATAAATGCCAGCATCAACAGCGCCCAGATGACCATCGCCAGAATGATTAAGCCATCCGCAGGCAATAGCGTGACCGGCCAGATAGTGGCGGCGAAACGCCAGGAAAAGCCCAGCCCGATAATGCCAAGCACGATGCCAAAGTAGCCCGCCGGCAGGTTGAGGTGTGAATCTTTCATCACCAGACTCCTGAAATGTGTAAACCCTGAAGTAAGACGCGCGCCATTATATATGACATTTCATATGCACGTTTCACTTTTTATTCAGCTTAATATGTTGATTAAATAACCGATTAATTAATGACATTGAATTATTGTTGGCTTGGTCTACCGTTAAAGAGTAAATGATCGACTGTGCTTTTCTGTTATTTACAGCCATCTCAAATCAATCCGGAGAATGCCTGATGAACAAAAAAAGTTTAGTGATTATTAGCGCGTTAACATTACTGGCGAGTAATGCCTGGGCCGCCAAATTAATGGAAAAAGCAGAATTTGATAAAGTTTCTTCTCAATATGAAAAGGTTGGCGAGATTGCCACATCCGACGAAATGTCACCCATGGATGCCCGCCATGCGCTGAGCAAACTGGCAGATGAAAAGGGCGGCGATGTGTATGTCGTCACCTCCGATCAAACAAGGAAAAAAATTCACGCAACGGCTGACGTTTACAAGAAAAAATAAAATACCAAAGCCTCCCGCGCGGGAGGTTTTTATTTGCGAAACAGCCTGGTCTGAATATATCGAATATCGCGTCAGTTAGGTTTTAAATTAATTGTTCTTTTTAACGAAATATATTGGTGCGCAGGGTAAATATACCTGCGCATCTTTTTTTGTTTTTCTACCGCAGTAATAGAGGAGTGTGTATGGGCGTCATCTCACGAATGACGATGCGTGTCTTTGCCATCGTATTATTTCTCTCTGCCAGCTCTGGCGTGTTTGCAGGTCAGTTAATCCTCAAAAATAGCTCGTCATCGCCGATTACCTGTACGGTTGACGGCTGGACCCGCGCGTCTGGCGGCAGCTTTGACTGGTTTATTAAAGTTGAACCGGGGCAGAGTTTTTATGTCGGGCAAAATACCAGCCGCCCAAATCCGCCGATCATTAACTGGGCGAACTGTAATAACCTGCAAACCCGCGCCATGACGCTGACGCCGAAAGGGCCGAACTTCGGGATTATATTCGTCGACATGTTGCGTCAGGGACTTATCGGGGATATCGAACAGCCGGTATTCATGTTGAGGATCTTCTGAGGCTGCCTGTATCCCGCCCGCTTCCGGTGCCGCGTCTTAACCTGAGTACTTTCCGAAACATGACGTCAAGGATCCCCATTGGTTTGCGGTTGAGATAAAATAAATTATTATTTTTCAATAGTTTGCGTGCTTATTGCGCTGCGGCGGAATTTATTTGCATTTCCCTGGCAATATTTTTACCGCTCATCCGTCTACTTCATCACAAGCAATTATTCACTAACCTGATGGAGTAGAAAAAAGATGAGAGATTTTGATATGCATGAGCACAGACACGGACACCGTCACGGCTTTGGTCGGCACCGCATGATCAAACCGCTGATTATTGGCGTGGTGGTATTCATCGCGTTAGGGCTGCTAGTGATGTCGTTGTGGAACGCGCTGCTACCGGCCATTCTTGGCGTGAAAAGCATTGGTTTCTGGCAGGCGCTGGGGCTGTTAGTGCTGAGCCGCATTCTGTTTGGCGGGCTGGGATTCCACGGGGGAATGTTTGGTATGGCGCGTCGGCGTATGCATGAACGCTGGATGCAAATGACGCCGGAGCAGCGTGAAGCTTTTATCCAGCAGCGCCGCGAAGGGTTTGGTCGTCGCGATCGCTGCGGCTGGCGTGGACGCTGGGATGAAAGGGCAGATGACCGCCATCAGCCTGACGATAGCAGCGCCAAAAAACCGGACGCTGAGTGAGCACGGTGAAAACCATGGACGGCGAGTCTTTGCTGGTTAACGCGCTGAATGCCTGTCGCTCACGCCTGAAAGCGTTTATTCGTGGGCGCACGGCAGTGCGCGATGACGCCGACGACATTTTGCAGGAAGTGACTTACCAGCTGATGAATGTGGAACACCCGGTGGAAAATGTTGCCGCCTGGTTGTTTCGCGCCGCGCGCAATGAAATGACTGACAGAGCGCGTAAAAAACGTGAGCTGCCATTGTCCGGTTTTTTCAACGGCGATGATGATGAAGGCGATTTTGCGGAAGATGAGCTGGCGGAAACGCTGTTTGGCGTGCCGCAAACGCCGGAAGAGGAGTATCTGCGCGAACTGTTATGGCAAGAGCTTGAAAGCGCGCTGGCGGAGCTTCCACCCGCCCAGCGCGAGGTGTTCGAAAAGACCGAGCTTGAAGGTTTGAGTTATAAGGTGCTGGTGGAGGAGACGGGCGTCAGTATGCAGGCGCTGTTATCCCGTAAGCACAAAGCGGTGCGCTATCTGCGCAGCAGGCTGCGCAGTGTTTATGATGAATTAGTTGCAGAGTGAATAACGACGCAGAACAAACAAATAGTGACTAGAGGTTTTTAATAGCGCTCTGTTAACCAAGAATAGAAATAATTTAGTAGGTAAGGATTGTTTTTGCTTTCGAATAATGAGTATTATTGAGAACTTTCTCTAGAAAACATGTTTCTGGTAAGGATAACAGACATGCTTAGATATATTAAAGAATTCGCGTATCTTTTCAAAGACAGCAGAAAGGTTATTAATGTTGATGTTTTTGAATGGGATTTGAAGAATATTACATTAAAAAAATTACCTCATCATGCGAAATGGGATGATTTTGCGATACCGCATCCGCAACTCGAATTTACCCTATGGCAATTGGCTCACGCGGTAGTAAAAACAGACTTCCTTATTCAACGCAATTATAGCTTTCATAGCCTGGGACTTATTTTGTCTGCTCATGAACTGATTAAACTGGCAAAAAATGATAATCTGAGGCTCGTTGATGACATTGATACAGTTGTCAATGATGTGACATTAACAAGCCTAATAGGTCGGCTAGGGCAAGGTATATCTTTACTGCTAAGTAACAGATTAGGTTACGTTTTCGTCGGACATCTGGCTTCCGATGTTAAGGTGAGGGCTCATATCGCTGCTTTGCCTGATTCTAAGAAGAGAGTGAAAATAGCGGATTTTTTATTTGAGAACAGTAAGAAAGAAAGAGTTATTTTTGAATCTAAAAGCTCCTACGCGTTGCAGATTAACGACCCTTCTGAGATTAAATCGTCGTTAAAACATGCTTTAGATAAGCAGGTAGATCCCTGGCTGAACAGCCCCACAACTAATATCAATAATGGTTATGCGATGCATTCAGCCCTACGTGGTGAAAAGCAGCCCGTTAACAGCGCTATCATTTATGTCGATCCACCAGGGAGAAATATAGGTTACGAAATTGAGCTTTCAGCCGAATGGGTAAAAGTTAGAAATTATGCAGCATGGTTCAAGTTCGCTAATCTTTTCGCGCTTGCTGATAAATTAATGAACGGTGGCGAAAGCGATTTTAAACAATATTCTTTCAGAGTTGAGCGGTTTTTTGGGGGGGAGTTTGTTATATTAAACAGACATGAAAATAAATATGAGCTGGCAATCATTGTGGGCATTGATTTGCAGTTAATGCGGGCAATTGAGAAATATTTTGCGGGTGAAAAAAACGATTTCATCAACTATGCCGGAATAGATAGTTATCAGAGATTCATGGAGAGCATTGCATATCAAGCATTTAATTACAGCGTGTTCCCCGACGGTACGCTAATTGGAGAATCTGAGTGCGAGAACCCCCGGGGAAACTATCAAAAATTTTTCCTTCCTGCTTAACCACCCCAGCGGCTCTTCAAATAATTCACTGCCTGCTGAGTTTGCGGCTGTTCCAGATAACTTTCGCGGAACAAAATCGTGCCGTTAATCTGCGGCAGCGATTCGTTTAAATCGAGCTGTTTTTTCAGCTCAGGCACGCCGCCGTTGACTGTCCAGTCGGGCTCATTCTTCGAATATTCCCCCACCTTATACAGCGCCACGCCGATGTAGAGGCGTGTTTTTGTCGGTTTCACGACATCCGCCCACCATTTTGCCAGCACATCGTAACGCGCCGCATCGCGCGCGAATGGCCAGTAGATTTGCGGGGCAATGTAATCCAGTAACCCTTGTTGCACCCAGCGGCGCGTGTCGGCGAACGATTCGTCATACGCCGCGGCACCACGCGTATCGGAACCGGCGGCGTCAAATGAGCGGTTACGCCAGACTCCCGCCGGGCTCACGCCGAATTCGACATTGGGATTGAGTTGTCGGATGGTGCGTGAAACCTGCTCAATCAACTGCTGCGTATTGTTGCGCCGCCAGTCTGCTTTTGAACTGAACGCCTGGCCATATTGCCGGTAAGTCTGGCTGTCATTCAGCGCAGAACTCGGGGTTTCAGAGTAGAAGTAGTCGTCAAACTGAACGCCATCGACCGGGTAGTGTGCCACCACTTCTGCCACGATGCTGGTTATCCAGTCGCGCACTTCCGGAATGCCGGGATCGAGCACAAAACGGTCGCCTGCCGTGCGGATCCAGTCACGATGCAGCACGAAAATGCTGGCCGGATGCAGGGATAAGGTACGGATGAGTTCCGCGGTGGTCGACGGTTTGGTATTAACCGAAACGCGGTAGGGGTTAAACCAGGCGTGCACTTTCATGCCGCGCTTGTGCGCTTCATCGAGAATAAACTGCAGCGGATCGTAACCCGGATCCTGCCCAATCGTGCCGGTCAGCATATCTGACCATGGTAAAATCTTTGACGGCCATAGCGCGGTGCCGTCGGGTTTGACCTGGAAAAAGACGGTATTGATGCCAAGGCTTTTTAGCTTATCCAGCTTGTTTCTCAGCGCCTCTTGCTGCTGGCTAATGCGCAACGCAGCACTCATATTGACCGAATTTACCGGCGGCCAGTCAAGACGCGACACGGTCGCCAGCCAGATACCGCGTACGGGTTGTGTATTTTTTGCAGGCGTTGTTGCGAGTGGTTGTTTGGCCACCGGCGGCAACGGTGTGACGAGTGATTTCGGCGCTTTCGAGGCGCAACTGGCGAGTAAAAGCGCAGTGGCAATAAGCACGCCTGACTTTTGTAGTGACATCTGAAAATTAGCTCTTAGGCGTTCGACCGCGGGTCCACGGGTTAAACGCTGGTTCGTCTGATTTGGCCGGGGCGCGCTCTTCCTGCGATTCGAGATACAGCGCCTCAACTTCCGCGCGCGCCCAGGGCGTGCGTCGCAAAAATTTCAAACTGGATTTAACGCTTGGATCGTTTTTAAAGCAATTAATATTGATGCGTTTGCCGAGTTCGAGCCAACCGTAGCGGGCAACCAGCGCGTTAACCTGCATTTCAAGCGTCACGCCGTGCAAAGGATCTTTTGAAATATGAGCGGCCATGTGAAGTCCGGTTTTCAGGAAAAGTGTTGCGGAAGGTTACAAGAAAGCCCGCTAAGCGTCACGGGCTTTGCGCCGCTAAACGTTACCGTCCAGACAGGCACAGGCGACTTTCTGCGTTCCGGTCACCTTGAGTAAGGCGGACTCTGAGCGTGACGGTATCAGTGGAAAAAGGGAGAAAGTGGCGGGTGATTGCTCTTGAGGTAAGTGCTGGCAGACGCGCTGCCAGCACTGAGCGTTGCCCGCGTGCGGGGCCCGTTAACCGCCGTTATTCTAACAAGTTACGGTGTAACGTTTTCACGGCGCTGTCAGCGCATTCTGCGGGGAGCAGGAAGCAAAGATTATGGCTGGAGGCACCGTGGCAAATCATCCGCACGGAATGGTTTTCCAGTTCGGCGAACACCTCTTTGCATACCGCCGGAGCCTGCGAGAGCGTGTTACCAATAAGCGAGACTAACGCCAGACCGGTCTCGATTTCGACATGGCAGTGCGATGACAGTTCGGTAAGCAGCGCGGTAGTCAGCGTGTCCGCTTCACCGGACGTAGAGCCGGTGGAGTTGAGGATAAGCGCAATGCTGGCTTCCGAAGTTGTCACCAGATCCATCGCCACATCATGACGCGACAAAATGTTGAACATCTCGGCTAAAAAGCGGTGTGCCGGCTGCGCATCAATGCTGGATAACTTTAACAGCGTTTGCTGGCGACGAACGGCCAGCGCACGGTAACGTGGCGGTTCGGGCGTGTCACGGCAGACCAGCGTTCCGCCCGCGCGCGGCTGGGCGCTTGAACCGACAAAGACCGGAATATTTTTACGCATCGCGGGCAACAGTGTTGCCGGATGCAGCACTTTCGCGCCGAAGGTCGCCATTTCACTGGCTTCAGAGAATGAGAGCGTATCAATGCGTTTTGCCTGGGCAACGATTCTGGGATCGGTTGTATAAATCCCGGCGACATCGGTCCAGATATCCACTCGCGCTGCCTGCAACGCTTCCGCCAGCAATGAAGCAGTGTAATCACTGCCGCCACGGCCGAGCGTGGTGGTTTGCCCCGCCGCGTCGCTGCCAATAAAGCCTTGCGTGATCACCAGCGACTGCGCAATGCGCGGGCGCAAATGCTTTTCCACCCGTTCTGCAATCTCGCTTATAACAGGTACCGCGCAGCCGAACGTGTCGTTCGTGCGAATCACTTTGCGCGCGTCAAACCACTGCGTTTCGACGTCGCGTTCGCGCAGAACCTCCACAAACAGCAGGGAAGACATCAGCTCCCCGTGGCTCACCAGTTCATCGCACAGCGCGTCTGACCGGGAATCAACGGCCATGGCCGCAAGATGGCTGATATTATCGAGCAGGCGGTCAATCTCCTGGCCGATGGCTTCTGGCTGTTTCAGGCGAGAAATAATGTTGTATTGCAGGGTGCGCAGGGTGTCGATCTTATCTTGTCGAACGCTGCTTTCCAGACCGCCTGAGAGTTCAACTAACAGGTTGGTGACGCCAGCGGAGGCAGATAAAACAACCAGACGAACGTCTTTATCAGCAAGGACAATGGTGGCGCTGCGGCTCATCGCGTCAAAATCGGCGACACTGGTTCCGCCAAATTTGGCAACGATGGTGTGTGGATAAATGCGAGTCATAACAATCTCATATCAGGGCGCCATAATTTTATGGCATGAAAATTTTCATTCTCGGCATAAGGGAAGTGTGCTTCGCCTTACGAAATGTCCGCCCGCGAACATTTCTTTTTACAACCCAGGATTCTGCTCCCGTTGTCGATAACCTGTATTGCCTCTCACGAGTTACCGGGTGTGATACGCATTAATGATTAAATAGATGCTTCCTTTTTTTCGCCTCAGGGTTTTTATCGCGGGGCATAGTAAGTGATTTAACTCGCTGAATCGATATTTTCCTCAACATTTGCAATAAACCAATGGAAAATATCATGATTTATTCAGTGCTTGCTGGCGGAGTTTGGCTTAAATAACGTTCTAATAACATAAAAAGAGCACAAATATTAAAAAGCGAGGCTTATCATGGCATTGTTTCCGATGCTGCCTGGAATATTCTTGTAACAGAATTGGTTACAATTCATGCTGAACAATCCCCACGCATAAATATTTTTTGTCATTGATTTTTAAAGAAAATGACATAAATAGCCTGACAAAATAAAAGATTGAGTCCGCTGCTGAAAACACATATATTAGCCGCGTTTTTTACAAGCCCCCTTAAACCCTTATTCAACCCGGTGTTAAATCAACCCAGGTTGTAGGAGAGATATGATGACGGATAAAGTCCGTATTGATTCTTTGAGTGCTAAATCATTCCCGCAAAGCAATGAGACCTTTTTAGCAAGACAGGCCGAATTTGAATCCAATGTCAGAAGCTATCCGCGTAAATTGCCGTTAGCGATTGCCAAAGCGCAGGGCGTCTGGATCACCGATGTTGAGAATAATCAATACCTTGACTGCCTTGCAGGCGCCGGTACTCTGGCGCTGGGCCATAATCATCCTGATGTGATTCAAAGCATCCAAAGTGTCATTACCAGTGGCTTACCGTTACATACGCTCGACCTGACCACGCCGTTAAAAGATGAGTTTTCAGAATATCTGCTCTCTTTGCTGCCGGGTCAGGGCAAAGAATATTGCCTGCAATTCACCGGGCCTTCCGGCGCGGACGCCGTGGAAGCGGCGCTGAAGTTGGCGAAAAAAGTGACCGGTCGTTCCGGGATTATCAGCTTCTCTGGCGGTTACCACGGCATGACGCACGGCGCGCTTTCCGTGACGGGCAACCTGTCGCCGAAGGAAGCGGTAAACGGCATGATGCCGGAAGTGCAGTTTATGCCTTATCCGCACCAGTATCGTTGCCCGCTGGGTATCGGTGGTGAAGCCGGTGTGAAAGCGCTGACTTACTACTTCGAAAACCTGATCAACGACGTTGAAAGCGGCGTGCGTAAACCGGCTGCTGTGATCCTGGAAGCGGTGCAGGGCGAAGGCGGCGTGAACCCGGCGCCGATCGAGTGGCTGCAGCGTATCCGTAAAGTGACCCAGGAACACGGCATTATGTTGATCCTGGACGAAGTGCAGGCTGGTTTCGCCCGTACTGGCAAACTGTTTGCCTTCGAACACGCCGGTATTGAGCCGGACATCATTGTGATGTCCAAAGCGGTTGGTGGCGGTTTGCCGCTGGCGGTACTGGGTATCAAAAAGCAGTTCGACGCCTGGGCGCCGGGCCACCATACCGGTACCTTCCGTGGTAACCAGCTGGCGATGGCAACAGGCCTCACTACGCTGAAGATCCTCAAAGAAGATCGCATTGCCGATAAAGTGGCAGAGCAGGGCGAATGGCTGAAAGGCAAACTGGCTGAAATGCAAAAACGTTTCCCGGTTATCGGTCACGTTCGCGGCCTGGGCCTGATGATCGGTATTGAGATCGTTAAGCCGCACGAAGCGCAGGATCACATGGGTTGCTACCCGGCAGACGGTGAGCTTTCTGCACTGTTGCAGAAAAAATGCTTCGAATCAGGTCTGATCCTGGAGCGCGGCGGTCGTGGCGGTTGCGTACTGCGCCTGCTGCCTTCGCTGCTTATCAGCAATGCTGAGCTGGAAATTTTCCTCGATAAATTTGAAAACGCGCTGCTGAGCGCTGGCGTGAAGCCTGTTTAATCGGAGTAAGTAAGCGAATGTCTGATTTAAATCCGATTCTCTCGGGTTCCGCGCAAAGTATTGCTGCCTATCAGGAAGCCATTGAGCAGAGCACGCAAGCTGTTGTGCAGTGGCTCAAGCAACCTGAAATGTATCAGGGCAAAACTGTCGCGGAATTACGTGAGCGCATCAATTTAGAATTCACGTCTCAGGGCCTGGGCAACCAGGCCGCTATTGAGCGCGCCGTTGAGTATTTCCTTAAAGACAGCTTGTCCGTGCATCACCCGCAGTGCGTGGCGCATCTCCACTGTCCGAGCCTGGTGATTAGCCAGGCGGCAGAAGTGCTGATCAACGCCACGAACCAGAGCATGGATTCGTGGGATCAGAGCCCGTCTGCAACCATCATCGAGATGAAACTCATCGAATGGTTGCGTGCTCAGGTGGGATACCCGGCGGGTGACGCGGGCGTGTTCACCAGCGGCGGGACGCAGAGTAACCTGATGGGCTTGATGCTGGCGCGCGATGCCTTTTTTGCACGCCAGGGTCACTCCGTTCAGCAGCACGGCTTAACCGGTAATCTCAGCAAAATTAAAGTGTTATGTTCTGAAAATGCACATTTTTCAGTGCAGAAGAACATGGCGCTGATGGGGCTGGGTTACCAGTCCGTGACGCTGGTGAAAACGGATGCGTTTTCGCGCATGGATGTTAACGATCTGGCGCAGAAACTGGCCGAGGCGAAAGCCAACGGTGAGCAGGTAATGGCGATTGTTGCTACCGCCGGCACCACCGATGCGGGCGCGATTGATCCGTTAGCAGACATCGCCGCGCTGGCCGCTGAACAGCAGATTTGGGTTCACGTTGATGCGGCCTGGGGCGGCGCGTTGCTGCTCTCTGAGAAGTATCGCCATTTCCTCAATGGCCTTGAACTGGCTGATTCCGTGACGCTGGATTTCCATAAGCAATTCTTCCAGACCATAAGCTGTGGCGCGTTCCTGCTGAAAGATGCGCGCCATTATCAGTTAATGCGTTACCAGGCAGCCTACCTGAACTCTGACTTTGACGAAGAGCAGGGCGTACCAAACCTGGTGTCGAAATCCTTACAGACAACGCGCCGTTTCGATGCGCTGAAGTTGTGGATGGGTCTTGAAGCGCTGGGTAAAAAGCAGTACGCCGAAATTATTGATAACGGCGTAACGCTGGCGCAGCAGGTGGCGCAGTTTGTTGCCGAACAGCCGCAGCTGGAACTGGTGATGCAGCCGCAACTGGCTAGCGTATTGTTCCGTTTCCGCCCGGAAAATGGGGATACGGCAAGCGTTGCGTTGCTGAATCAGCGTATCGGCGATGCGCTGTTGGCCTCCGGGAGCGCCAACGTTGGTGTAACGGAAGCGGACGGGGTGACCTGCCTGAAGCTGACATTGCTAAACCCGACCGTTTGTCTGGAGGACGTCAAAGTTCTGCTGGCAAGTGTGGTTGCCTGCGGTCAGCAGTTACAGAACGCCTGATTCGCCTCGTAAGTAAAAAAAGCCGACAGCAGCGATGTTGTCGGCTTTTTTATTGTCTGCAAAACGTCTCTGCGTGTCACTCTTCGTCGGGCGCAGCCGGGGCGGGCTCCCTGGAAATAATGTCACATGGCCTGCGTTGTTGGGCTTTCGATCGGCTGGCAAATTGCGCAGCACTTTTCGTTGTTCTGAAGCAGATACCAGGAGTGAACAAACAGCGCAGTAAATCCAGGACGCAAGGAGATGCAGCGCTGCTGACAACGGTGTCGTTTTCAAACCACAAAACCCATTACGACTAAGCACGACTAAGTGCCGGGCAAAACCAGACCTATGTAAGGTGAAGGTCGCGAATCGACAGTGCGCTGCAAAAAGAGGTGAGTGTAGTGGAACCGATAGCTCAGGCAAGACTGGCCTTGGCCGTGGGTTATCTGGTTATACTTCATTTAACATAATATACATTATGCGCACCAAGATGCGATCAGACAGAACCGGCGTTTTGTGGTCATCCTTATATATGGTCAGATCTGACCGTGAATTGGTTTGACATGTTTACATTGTCATAAATGAGCGTTAAAACGGTCTATCCAAAAACGACTGTTAGTATGGTGAGAAATCGATTAGCAACACTGATGCCACCGAAAGGAAGCTCATCACGTCAGCCGATGGCCTTACAGATAAAGGGAACAAAAGTAATAGAGTCTCAGGAATGAGACAAACGTGCAGTATTACGTGCAGTATTACCAACACTGCACGTTCTTTATTGTGCGAAGTTTGAACAGTGAAAAGGATCAAAAAGGATGAGTAGAGATAACGAAACAAGCATTTTTGGACTGCTTTTTACCGGCGTAATTGTTTTCTGCTTGGCTGTTATTGCCTGGCTAATGAAAACTTTTGATGTTGAATGGCAAACGGCACTGGAGACTGCGCCTGGTCTGATTATCTGGCTTCTTGTTGTTGGTGCAGGGATCTTTTTCGGGATCCAAATGGAAACAGGCCTTGTTCGCTGGGGTACTCCGCTGGCGATCGCCCTTCTGATTCCGGTGTTCAAACCAATTATTAAGGAAGCCGCCGGAGTTCGTGAAATGCGCGGACTGGTCATGATGTAAAAGTCTCTCGACAATGTCGGGCTGGCAGCGAATGTCGGGATCATGAAGCTGCTGTTCATATTTCACCAATATCGCCAGTAACGCATCTTCTTTGTGCATCGTCTTTCTCCCGTCCTGTTTGCATCACACAATTTTGAATGCATCGCTATGCACTAATCGCCTGCACACTCCCAGCATAAACTGGCGCAGCCAGCGATGCGCGGGATCGACTTCTGAACGTGGATGCCACAGTTGAGATACGGTAATGGTGCGCGTTTTTACCGGCAGCTCAAACATTGCCACTCCCTGCCTGGCCGCAGGACTGAGAAGAAAAGAGGCCGGGATAAGCGCGATAAGATCGGACGCACGCGCCACGGCTAACGCCGCAGGAAAACCCGGCACCACAGCGGCGATTTTCCTGCGCACGCCCTGCTCTGCCAGCCCTTCATCAACCGGACCGCTTGTTAACCCCCGACGCGACGCCACGACATGGCCCCAGGCGACATACTCGTTGATCGTCACCTCATTAAGTTGCGCCAGTGGATGCGTATCCCTGACGACGCCGACAAAACGGTCTCTAAACAGCGCCTGCACGCGAATTTCTGGCCCCATTTCGCTCAGCACGCCAATTTCCAGATCGACCCGTCCTTCCCGCAAGGCACTGGAGCCCTTCTCTGGCTTTGGCGTAAACCGCAGCATCACGCCTGGCGCGACAGCCGCCATTTCCGCAATCAGCGTTGGGCCAAACGCTTCAACAAAACCATCGTTGGCGCGCAGGGTAAACATCTGCTGTAGCGAGGCAATATTAAGCTCGGGTTGCGCGGGTCGCAGCAACGCCCGCGCCTCGAAAACGGCGTTCTGCGTGCGTGTCTGAAGCGTTTCTGCATACGGCGTCAGCACCATATTGCGCCCGGCGCGCACTAATAGTGGGTCGCCGGTGGTTTCCCGCAAACGGCTAAGTGTCCGGCTCATCGCCGAGGCGCTCAGACCAAGCCGCCGCGCTGCCGCCGCCACACTGCGCTCGGCGATCAGCACATCCAGGGCAAATAACAAATTCAGATCGGGTTCACTCATCGTTTTCGTCCGCAACAGAAGGTTCAGATATGGCGTTTGCTGCAACGTATTAATGCAAATGCTGCGCCTTCCGCCATATATCCCGCGAAATTATAGTTACCGCAAGCACAAAATCAGCAGAGGTTGTTTATGACACTATTTTTGGATAAACCCGGTGATGAAGGTTTGCCCGGACGCGAGCGGTTGCTGGCCATGGTTGCCGTGATGACCAGTACCACAATGGCGGTGTTTGATGGCTCAATGGTGAATATCGCCTTGCCGCAAATTGCGCGGGCGTTAGATGTAACCGCCGCGGAAGCTGTTTGGGTAGCGAATGGCTATCTGCTCTCCGCAGCCATGACGCTGGCAATCTTTGCTGCGTTAGCGGCACATATTGGCTTTCGCCGATTATTCGCCGCCGGGCTGGGGCTCTTCACGCTGGCCTCGCTGGGCTGCGCACTGGCGCAATCGCTGGAGACGCTGGTCGCGATGCGTATCTTGCAAGGGATTGGTGGGGCGGCAACACTCAGCATTGCACCGGCGATTTTGCGCTCGGTCTTTCCCAATCGATTACTGGGGCGCATCCTCGGAATGAACGCCCTGTTGATCGCCTCCAGTACCGCTATCGCGCCGGTACTGGGCGGTACGCTGCTGGCAACGTTGAGCTGGCAATGGTTATTCGCCATTAACCTTCCGCTGGGCATCATCGCCCTCCTCTTCACATTACGGGTGATCCCGACTGCAACCTCCGCGTTGCGCGGGCCCTTCGATACGCCGGGGGCGCTGCTTTCCGCTCTTATGCTGGGCGCGATGGTAATGGCATCAAGCGCCATTTCCCGTTCCGGATCAGGGCTAACCGCATTGAGTTATGGGCTTGTTGGTCTGGCTGCCGGGGCATTGTTTGTATTGCGTCAGCGCCAGGCACTGCAACCGCTGATGCCGCTGACGCTTTTTGCCTCGCCGCGTTTTTCGCTGGCGGCACTGACATCGCTGGCCTCTTTTATCAGCCAGGGAATGACGTTTGTCGCCCTGCCGTTTCTGTTTCAGAGCGTATATGGTTACAGCGCGCTGACGTCGGCGCTGCTGTTTACCGCCTGGCCTGTTGGCATCATGCTGGTTGCGCCCCATGCCGGGCGGCTTGCCGACCGCTACGCACCTTCGTTGATTGCCACCGTTGGTCTGTGCCTTTTCGCGGTGGGGTTAATTTTGCTGGCGCGATTACCGCATGATCCGCCGGTGTGGGATATCAGCCTGCGCAGCCTGATCTGCGGTATTGGCTTCGGTTGTTTCCAGAGCCCGAACAATAAAGAGATGATGGCGAACGCATCAAGGGAGCACAGTGGTTACGCGTCCGGCGTGCTGGCGATTATGCGCACGTTCGGCCAGTGTCTTGGCGCGGCGCTGTTGGGTGGGATACTTTCGCTCTATGCCCCTTCCGGCAATGTGGAGCAGGAGGCTTTTGCGGTCCGGCTTGGCTTAGGGCTGGCCGCTGCGGCAACACTTCTGGCGATCCTCTTTAGCCTGAGCCGCGTCCGGCAAATATCTTCACCGCCGCTTTAGCGAACGCGTTGCGCCAGCCATACGGTATGCCCGGCGCAGTGGGGATCTTCCTGAACCATCCCGATAACCTCGAAACCGTGATTTGCTAATAACGCGCGGTATTCGTCAGGTGCGAGACTGGCATGGAACAACGGTTCACCGGCAAACTGCCCCATTGCGATCCCGTGATCGGTTCCGCTGGTGAACATTAACGCGCTGCCCACATGGCTATGTTCGGCAAAACGAGCGAACATGTTGCGTTGATCCTCATGCGTCAGGTGAAAAAAGCTGTCCCAGGCCAGCAGCCCATCGAAGGTTTCACCGAGCGACAGGTTGCGCATATCCTGCTGGATCCAGCGCTGAGCGGGAAACTGCTGGCGCGCGCGGTCCAGCATTGCGCTTGCACCATCAACGCCGGTGAGTTGAAAACCCTGGCGGATAAACCAGCCCGCAATCGGCTGCCCGTTACCGCACCCGACATCGACAATGTTGCCTGCAACCGGAAGCAGGCTGGCGAATTTTTCCAGCCAGCCTTTTTCGAAAAGCGCCTTTGAGCGCTGCTCAGCAAATGTCCGGGCGTGACGTTGATAGATAGAAAGAATATGTTGTGCGGCGCTGTTCATGTTGATCTCGCGTTAAGCCAGGGACCCGGCGCATACGGTTGTGATGAGAAGCAAAATGCCCGCGCTATTCCAGCATGCCTTTGAGCTTTGCCAGCAAATACGCGGTGACGGACGTTGCATCGCTGATCTTTCCTTCACACATCAACGTCTCAAATTCTTTCAGGGTAATTTTGCGCGTCGTCAGACCAAACTCTTCAGGATCCAGTTCCTGCTGCTGATGCACCAACGCTTCAGCAAGAAAAATATGGTAACCCTGGCTGGAGTAACCTTGCGCCAGCTTCTGGTACCCGACATGACGCATCTTTCCTGCCACCAGCCCGGTTTCCTCGCGCAGTTCACCGGCCGCCACATGCAGAGGATCCGCCTGCGGCGCGCATTCCCAGGCGCCTTGCGGCAGTTCAATAGTGTGCTTACCCAGCGGATAACGGAACTGCTCAACCACATACAGGCTGTCACCTTCGCGGGCGATAATCACGACAAAATCAGCTTTCTCAACAACGGAATAAATACCTTCGTTCCCATCTGCCCGCAGGATTTTGTCTTCGCGCAGACGCATCCATTTGTTGCGGTACACTTCGGTTGTGGCAAGCGTTTTAATCGCCGACATCACGGCTCTCCCTGTTTGACCTCAGGCGTGAAGAGTAACATGTGAATAGCGTAAGCGGGGGGATCTATTTGGCGCAGGAATAGGTTTCAGAGAAATCGGCGGTGGAGAAACAGAGGGGATATTAACATTAATATCCCCTTTGCAATGTCGGCTTATGGCACGCCATCGCAATTACAGGCTGCGCCGCCCTCGCCCGCCTGGCACAAGATCTGGCACATGCAGTTCCAGTCTATTTCGCCGTTCACTTCACACTCCGTCTGGCTGGCGGCGAAGACATTCATTGATAAACCAAATAATAAAATGGAAAGTAAGGCACGTATTTTCATAAAAAGTCCCTTTCTGTGTTGAATCATGAAATAAAGCCACGCGATAGCGCAGCCTTATTATTATAGGAGATGTTTTATGATGGGATGTTAATTAAGTTGTTTATTTTAATAGGAATTTTCTCCTCATTAATCCATTCTGTGAATAAATGCTCTTTATTTATTAACAGGGAAATTATATTCCATTTCAATACAGCGTAATTCCGCACGCGCCAGCGCAGAGGGATAAATACTCTCCCGCACTATGACAAACCCCTGCTTTTGATAGAAACCACAGGCGTTGGGCGTTGATGCCAGCGTGATGCGCCGCAAACCGCGCTGCATCGCTTCCTGTTTAATGGCTGCAATTATCTGCGTCGCCAGCCCCTTTCCTTCCCACTCCGGTAATGTGAAAATGGCCTCCACGCTGGCGTTGGTGAGATCGAGAAAACCCGTGGCGACCGGCTGGTCATTTGCCGTGGTTGCCACATAAAAAGGGTTATTGGCAATCATCGTACGCTGACTTTCCGGCATTTTATCCGGAGTCCAGGCGGCGATAACCTTGTCCTCATAAACGCCTTTGCAACCGTGGCGGATAGCCTGGTTACGGATGTGCCAAATGACTTCTGCTTCTTCAGGCTTTGCCCGTCTGATCGCCATATTCCTTCCCCCTAAATGCCACCACCCAGTCTAAGATTATTCTTATTTTTGCTCTTGGACACCGTCAACGAAGCGCCCTTGCGGAGGGTTAACGGTACGATATATAAATTAACAAGCGGTTAAAATACATGCAACATTCAGTGATTTATAACAAATTTCATTCGAAAGCAATGCGCTAAACGTTGCCCCTTTTACCGGGTGTATATTCTTCACGCACTGGCACAAAAAGCCTACAGCATATAAGGAAAAGATCAGTTATTTCATCCAGTTAATTTTTATGTTATCAGTATCTGCCTGCATAGCTTACGGCCTGCTTTCTGGCATGCGCCCTACCGAGGCTGATAGATAATGGAACCTCTCGTATATGTTGTCGATGATGATAATGCCGTCAGACGATCAATTGTCCGGCTACTGGCAGCAGAAGGTTACCGCGCCATTGATTTCGCCTCTGCGGAATCTTTTCTCACTCACCCGCTGGTTTCCGTACCCTCTTGTTTGATTCTGGATTTGAATATGCCGGTCGCGGACGGTTTCGATGTCGCCAGCGCGTTAAAAGATCGCGGACGCGAATTGCCGATAATCTTTCTGACCGGTTATGGCACCATTCCGTTGACCGTGCGGGCAATGAAAGCCGGGGCGCGTGAGTTCTTAACGAAGCCGGTAGAGTCCGAACGCCTGCTGTCGGCGGTCGCTGACGCGCTGACGGTGGCGGCGCAAGATTTCGAGCAACAACAGGAAAACTTTGCTCTCAAGCAGCGCCACTTATCCCTGACGCCGCGTGAGCAGGAAGTTTTTGAGCTGGCGATCAGTGGCTTGCTTAATAAGCAGATTGCGGCGGAATTGGGTGTCAGCGAAATTACCGTAAAAGTCCATCGCCGCCGGGTGATGGATAAAATGCAGGCCCGCTCGCTGGCGGATCTGGTGCATGCCGCAAGCCACCTGCATATCGCCAAATCCCGCAGCCGCTAATCCGCGGACACCGGCAAGGTAAAGGCAAACACGCTGCCGAATGGTAGCCTCGACTTCGCCGTTAGCTTGCCTTTATGCCGCTCAATAATGGCATAACTGATGGTCAATCCCATGCCCATGCCCTGCGCTTTGGTGGTATAGAACGACTCAAACAGCCGCCCCTGCACCTCTGCACTCATCCCGCTTCCGGTATCCGCAATCTGGCAAATCACCTCTTGCGGGTTCTGCGTCAGCGTTGAAAGCGTTAACACGCGCGGGCGCGAGTCGATATCCGCCATTGCTTCAACGGCATTCATCACCAGGTTAAGCAGCACCTGCTGGATCTGTACGCTATCGCCATAAATAAAGCTGTTATGCGCATCAAGGGCATACTCAACAGCGATCTGCCGCCGCGCCAGCTCGCTGCGGGAAAGGGTCATGATATGGCGCAGTAAGAAATGCAGATCGATGCGCTCGAACACCGGCTCCTGCCTGCGCGTCAGCGATTGCAGGCTACGGATCACCTCTCCGGCGCGCTGCCCTTCGCTGATAATCTCCTCCAGACCAACGCGCACATTATCGACCGGGATCGGTGAGCGATTAAGCCAGCGCAGGCTGGCACCGGCGTTAGAGACAATCGACATTAGCGGCTGGTTAATTTCATGGGCAATCGATGAGGTTAACTGCCCGACGGTGGTGGCGCGCGACACCCGCGCCAGCTCGGCCTGAGCGACGCGCGCGGCATCTTCGCTCTGCCGCTGGGCGGTAATGTCGGTAATGGTGCCAAAATATTCATGCACCTCATCACCGGAAGAGACCGGATCGCCGATGCCGAGGATATACCGGCACTCGCCATCGGTGCGGATAATGCGAAACTCCGCCTGCATGGTGAGACCCTGCGCGACACTGCGGGTGACCAGCGCGCTGATATGCGGATGATCGTCCGGGTGAACAAAGGTTAAAAACTCGGCCATGGAGATCAGTTTGCGCTTCTCGTCCAGCCCCAGGATGCGCGCATACTCATCCGACATATGCATCAAATCCTGTTCCAGCTCCCAGCGCCAGGTTCCGGTGTGACTGATTTGTTCGCCCAGCATCAGCGAGGTCTGGCTGGCGCGCAGCTCTTTTTCTACGCGCCGACGCTGCATGTTCTCTTCCACCAGCTTGGCATACAGCCGCGCGGTCTCCAGCGACACCGCAGCATGTGCGCCAAGCAGGTTCACGACGCGAGACTGGCCTGCGGTAAACATCTCCGGCATCAGGCGGTTTTCCAGATATAACACCCCCACCAGCCGCGCCTGTTTGAACATTGGCACACACATTACCGCCGCCCCGGAAGAGACAAGATACGGATCCTGGCTAAACGGGCTGTACTCTTCCGGCCGGCCGGTGCGGATCTCTTGTCCGGTGCGGATCACGGCCGCCAGCACCGATAACGGCATATCTGTCGCCAGCGGCATCTCTTTGATCACCCGCACCAGTACGCCCTCTTTACTGGTGTGTGCGCTGGCTTCGATTTCCGGAATGTTGTCATCAAGTACGCGAATCAGTAAGCCGCGCTGCGCACCGGCACGCTCCAGCAACATGGTCATCAGGATCTGAATCAGCCGTTCGAGGTTGATCTCCTCTGATAAGGCGCGGGAGGCTTTGATGATACTTTGCAGATCGCGAATTTCATCGTTCTGCGCAAAGGAGATGGTGTCATAGGGGGTACTTTCCACGGGCGTGAAAAGATGGGGATGCTCCTGCTGCAAATGGCGGACTTTGGCCTGCGCCCCGACGCGTCCCCATGCGGCCATCGCGCCGCGAAAATACGCGTCGGCTGCGGTCTGGTATCCACAGGAGAGCGCAAAACGCCCCGCCAGTTCATGCGCCAGCGCATTGCTGGGGTTAAAACCGGCTTCGCGGGACAGCGTAATCGCCTTCTCATACTGTTCGAGCGCGATGCTGTTCATGCCGTCAAGGCGCACGATTTCCGCGTAAACCAGCGCTTCTTTATCGCTGAAGGTTCCCGGATTGACGCGCGCCCAGCGGGCGATTTTATTGTAGTGCTGGTTCAGCCGCAGGCGGTGCTCAGCGGAAAACGTCTCTGGCGTTAACTGCATCGACAACGCAAGCGCGCTGTAAAGGTGATAATCCAGCAGACTGATATGCCCCGGTGCGGACCAGGCATGTTTTCCCGCCTCTTTCAGACACGATTCCGCGCGGGAACAGGCCCCGGTGAAAAAGTGCGCCATCCCGCGATAGAGCCAGAACCAGAACAGCATGGTGGCAGGCGGCGTCGGTGGCAGCAGCGATCGGGGCAGGATCGCTTTGCCGCTTAGCATGCTATCCGGCTGTCGCAGATACTCGACAAAGTGACGTTGTAACAGCAGCAGGTGATCCATGTCCGAATACTGGGTTTCACGAATAAAAGCCAGACCGCGATCGATATGGCCTAATACCGTGTCGAGGTGATCGCCGCGACTCATGGCGTTGATCACCTGGCGAAAAGCGGCAAAACAGGCAATGGTCAGATCGCCATGCGCAACGGCCGCGGTAAAGCAGGCGTTAGCGCATTCCACGCTTCGTGATAGCGGTTGTGTCCAGACACAGCTACGCCCGAGCGGCACCAGGGCTTTCGCGGCAAATTCATGTAAACCGTGGCGCGTCACCAGCTCCTGCGCCAGAACGCTGTAACGGTAGCCCAGTTCATACTCTTCATAGCGTTCACCGAGCAGTACACCAAACCAGGCCAGTGCCGAGGTGGATGCGCCGGTCAGCCCACGTTCGAGCGTCAGTTGCAGCATCTGGCACAGCAACAGGAAATGCAGGCGCGGGCAATTAAAGCTGGCATACAAACTGGCGCTCGCCAGCAGGTTCATCAGCGCGTCGGTTTCCTGATGATTCATGCGTGGCAGCGCAGTAAACAGATGCGCGGGATTATCTCCAACACGCGCATGCATCTCCTGCCACGCGTGATCACAGGCTGCATCGTCAGGATAACGGCTCAGGTGAATGCCAAACACGGTCAACCAACAGAGCGTTGTCTCCAGCGCCAGCTGATAACCGGACTGGCGAATATGCACTTCTGCCAGCAATGTCGCGGCCTGCGCTTTTTCCGTGAGCCCGCCAGGCGAGGCCAGTAACCGTTCGCACAGTCCGCGCGCGGTTGACAGGTTACCGAGCAAAAACTCACAGGCGGTCTCCTCCAGCGACAGCGCAAAGTCATGCCCTGTCCCGGTGCGAAGCCGCTGCGCGAGATGTAAATAGCTCAGGGCCGACGTGTAGTCACCGGTATGTTTTGCCCGTCTGGCGGCAAGCAGGCTAAGTTCACTGAAGTGCTGGCGTTGCGGCGGCAAAATGTCGTCGGCCGCGGCATTAATGTGGTGAATAGCGCGAAACAGCAGCTCATTGCCCGGGGCTTCGGCTGCCGTTTGCGCCAGAAGCGTGGCCGTGGCCAGATGCAACTGGCGGCAATATGCAGGTTCCAGCAGCGCGCAGGCCGCTTCGTGAATGCGCTCATGGGTAAAGGTGTACGCGGCGGCGTTAAGCGTGACCAGTCGTACCGTAAGCGCAGGATGCAGACGGTAATGCACCTCGCTGGCAGAAAGGTTCAGCACACGGCTTATTAACGTGATATCCCCCGCGCTGCCAAGACAGGCCATGCTCCCGAGCAGGATGCGCGTTTCAGGCGGCATTTGCGCCAGCTGCTGGAGCAGCAAATCGGGGACGTTTTCGCGGTGGTAGCGGGTGCTAATCGCCGCCAGGTCATACTGCCATTTGCCCTGGTAACTGTTATGGCTCACCAGACCGTCTTCGGTAATGCGCTTAAAGAACTCATGGACGAACAGCGGATTGCCGCCGGTTTTTTCATGGATCAGTTTTGCCAGCTCAAGGGTGGATGCCGGGCGCGTCTGAAAAACGGTCGCCAGCCAGCGCGAGATTGCTTTCGCCGAACGCGGTTGCGGCACACACTCAATTACCCGGCTGGCGGCGCTACGCAAGCGGGCCAGCGCGGTGGCAAAAGCCGGATCGTCTAACGAGGCTACGTCGCGGTGTGAAACCACCATCAGCAGCGGCAAGGCATGGCTGTGCTGTAACAGGTATTCCAGTAAATGCAGGCTGGCGTCATCGATCCAGTGCAAGTTATCGATAAGGATAATCAGCGGGCAACCCGGAGTGGCAAAGACATTCACCAGCCGCAGCACCATGTGGTTGAAGCGCGCGCGTGAATCGAGTGACAAAGTGTCGACAAACAGCACGGGTTTACTGTTAATCAGCAGCCCCAGCTCCGGCGCGAGGCTCACCGCCAGCGCTTCATAACCGGTGAGCGCACTGCTAAGCCGCGTCTTCCAGCGCGCCACTTCCTCAGCGGGTAACCCCAGTAAATGCAGCGCCAGCGAGCGGAAAGCGGCCGTCAGCACACCCAGCGGCAGAATCGACGAGTTTTGTTCCACCTTCCCGAGCGCGATAAGCGACGGGCGGCTCTGAAAGGCCTTTAACGACGAGGCCATCAGCGACGATTTCCCCATCCCGACAGGACCGCTGATGGTGACCAGCGTTTGCGTACCGCTTTGCACAACCGCGTCCAGCGCGTCTGCCAGCGATTTGGCCTGCGGATGGGCGCGATACAACGTGTTAGCAAAATGCAGCGCCGGTGAGCGATCCTGCAGACCTGGCGTAAAGGCGGCTATCTCGCCATCGGGCGTTAATGTCGCCTGGCAGCGGCGCAAATCCGCCATCAGCCCATCGACCGTCTGGTAACGTTTTTCCGGCGACTTTGCCAGCAACTTCAGCACAATGGTGGAGAGCATCTCCGGCACCCCGTCGCGTAGGCTATGCGGCGGCGAAGGTTCAGAGGCGATGTGGTGCAACACCCATTCAGCCTGCCCGCCTTCGCTGAGATCGAACGGCAATGTGCCGGTCAACAGCTCATAAAAGACAATCCCCAGACTGTAGAGATCGCTGCGGTTGTCCACGGCGTGGTGGGTGCGCGTGGTGTGCTCCGGTGACATATAGGCCAGCGTACCGCCGGAGAGCGGCAGCCAGTTCTGCGCCGGTTCCCCGACGGTACTGGTCGTCAGTCCAAACCCGCCCAACCGGCAGCCTTCATCGGTGAGAAAAATATTGCCGGGTTTAATATCGCCATGGATCAGGTTGCTCTGGTGCATCTGGCGCAGCGGCGTGCAGATGCGCAGGGTCAGTTCAAGCCAGCTGGCGATACACGCCATCGGCTGGGTGATCATGCGGGTGAGCGGTTTAAAGGCAAATGTGGGGTAAACCAGCGCAACGCGGCCGTGATACTGCGTGCTGGCCACCGGTTTTACCGCCCAACGGCTATCAAGCTGCTGGCGTAACGCTAATTCGTTGTTCAGCAACTGGCTGGCGCGCGGCTCGGCATCGTCGCTTACCGCCGTGGCGAGAATAAACGCATCACTCGCCCACGGGTAGTGGGCATTCATCCAGACAATGCCGCCCTCCTGCGCCAGCGGCGTGTAGATAGCATCATCCTGCAGCGTAAACGGTTGGTTTTCGGCCAGCATCGGCGGCCAGGGGGGAGATTTTGCGTTTCCGGTCATGGCGTCTCCTCACCTCCCGCCAGCGTGCGCGAAATATGATCAAGCAGCATGTCGATATCGATCGGTTTATGCAAAAAAGCAACGGCACCGGGTTGCCCCGCGAACCGTTGCCAGGTTTCATCGTCGTGACCGGAAATAAATATCAGCGGTGGCGGGCACGGGTTACATTGCAGTTTCTCGTACAGCGCCGCCCCGCTCATGCCTTTAAGTTTAATATCGGCAATCACCAGCGCGGTTTGCCGCTGCGCGCTACCATCGTTGAGGAAGGCCTCGGCGGACGCGAAGGTCAGCGTGGCGTACCCCGCCGATTGCAGCAAATTGCTTAACCCGCTACGCACGGACGGTTCATCATCAACAATGGCAATACGCAGGGTGTGCGTCATGGTTATCCTCGGGGCATTAATCCCGGCGCGGCGGTGCGTCCGGCGGTTCAGGTTGCGGCGTACCGCTAATCTTTGGCACACACTCATGGCGAAACCATGCCATGGTTAACGGTTGCCGGGCAAGTAACCGACGGGTAATCGGAACCAGTTGCTCTCCCACCAGCATGCCGAATAACCCCAGTAAGGCAATCACCGGCGGTGCGGGGGAACGTGTCCCCAGTAAAGCATAAATCCCCCCGGCCAGAAGACCGACCAGGAGGGAAAGGATCCAGGATTTCATAGGCTCACCCCGCCGCAGCTTGTGTGATCAGTGCGCTGACGAGCTGTTCGCCCATCAACATGCCAAGCAACCCGACCAGCGCAATCGCCGGTGGCGCAGGCGATCGCACCTTCAGCAAGGCGTACATCACGCCAATCAGCACGCCTGCGGCGAAAGAGACAAGTCCGACACTCATGGCATTCTCCTGCCGTTTAAAGGCTGACCGGCGTACACCGGCCAGCAAGAGACTTATTTCGCCGGAACCGGTGCCAGCGTGCGATGACCCGCTTTCGCGCGAGAAGGCGCTTTGTGCACCATGGTGTAGGCATAATCGACGCCCATGCCGTATGCGCCGGAATGCTCTTTCACAATATTCATGACCGCGTCGTACGTTTCGCGGTGCGCCCAGTCACGCTGCCACTCCAGCATCACCTGCTGCCAGGTCACCGGGATCACGCCTGCCTGGATCATGCGCTGCATGGCGTAATCATGCGCCTCTTTCGAGGTGCCGCCGGAGGCATCTGCCACCATATAGATTTCGTAGTCGCCTTCCAGCATGGCGCACAGGGCGAAAGTGTTGTTGCACACTTCGGTCCACAAGCCGGACACCACCACCTTACGTTTGCCGTTGGCCGCCAGCGCATCACGCACTTTCTGGTCATCCCAGGAGTTCATTGAAGTACGTTCCAGAATGTCTTTCTCCGGGAACACATCCAGCAGTTCAGGATAGGTGTTGCCGGAGAAACTTTCGGTCTCGACGGTAGTGAAGATGGTCGGAATATTGAACACTTTGGCGGCTTTCGCCAGCGCGACGGTGTTGTTTTTCAGCACCTGGCGGTCAATAGACTGCACGCCAAACGCCATCTGCGGCTGGTGATCGATAAAGATTAACTGACAGTTTGCCGGGGTCAGAACTTCAAGTTTCGCGGTAGTCATACAAGCATCCTTAGAGGTTAAAGTGAGGAGTGTTACGTTAAGACAGCAACTCACGCGCCATCGCTATCGTTGGCTGTATGTTAGGTATCCCTCCCCGGCATAACTATTATCTGAAGGTATAACTATCCTTTCGTATACCTATACGTTCGTATAACTGTTCATTCTTTCCCAACGCTTAGCATAATCCGCCCAGACGCTTATCCGGCCCATGAGGCCGCCAGACTGGAGGAAGTATGGATTCGCTCGTACATGCAGAACTGATATTGCTTAATGGTCAGTTTCATACGGTTGATCGGGAAAACCCGCTCGCCGATGCCGTGGCTATCCACGACGGAAAATTTGTCCAGGTGGGGACCGAAGCCGAGGTGATGGCTTACCGTGGTGAACGCACAAAAGTGGTGGATCTGAAAGGCCATACGGCGATCCCGGGGCTGAACGACTCGCACCTGCACCTGATCCGCGGCGGGCTTAATTACAACCTGGAGCTGCGCTGGGAAGGTGTGCCGTCGCTGGCGGATGCCCTGCGTATGCTGAAAGAACAGGCGCTGCGCACGCCGTCTCCGCAGTGGGTACGCGTGGTGGGCGGCTGGACAGAGTTCCAGTTCGCCGAACGCCGTATGCCGACGCTGGACGAAATTAACGAGGCCGCGCCGGACACGCCGGTGTTTATCCTGCATCTGTACGATCGCGCCCTGCTCAACCGCGCGGCGCTGAATGTGGTGGGCTACACCAAAGACACACCTAACCCGCCGGGCGGCGAAATTCAGCGCGACAGCAATGGCAACCCGACCGGGATGCTGATTGCGCGGCCAAACGCGATGATCCTCTACGCCACGCTGGCGAAAGGGCCAAAACTGCCGCTGGAGCAGCAGGTCAACTCCACGCGCCAGTTTATGCGTGAGCTGAATCGTCTGGGGCTGACCAGCGCTATTGACGCGGGCGGTGGTTTCCAGAACTACCCGGAAGATTACGAAGTGATCGCCGAACTGCACAGCAAACAGCAGATGACCATTCGCATCGCCTATAACCTGTTTACCCAGCGTCCGGGGCATGAGCTGGAAGATTTCGAAAAATGGACCGATATGTTAACGCCGGGCCAGGGCAGCGACTTTTTCCGCCACAACGGTGCCGGTGAAATGCTGGTCTTTTCCGCCGCCGATTTTGAAGATTTCCTTGAGCCGCGCCCGGATCTGGCACCCGGTATGGAAGAGGAACTGGAGCGCGTGGTGCGCCATCTGGTTGAGCACCGCTGGCCGTTCCGCCTGCACGCCACCTATAACGAATCGATCAGCCGCATGCTGGATGTATTTGAAAAAGTGAACCGCGACATTCCGTTTAACGGTCTGCACTGGTTCTTTGACCATGCGGAAACCATCACCGAAGCCAATATTGAGCGTGTAAAAGCGCTCGGCGGCGGGATTGCGGTTCAGCATCGCATGGCCTTCCAGGGCGAATATTTCGCCGAACGCTACGGTTCGCAGGCCACTAAACAGACGCCGCCGGTGGCGAAAATGCTGGAAGCCGGGTTGCCGGTTGGTCTGGGCACCGACGCCACGCGCGTTGCCAGCTACAACCCGTGGACGGCACTCTACTGGCTGGTTTCCGGGCGCACGGTTGGCGGCATGCAAATGTACGACCACAGCGCGCGTCTCGATCGCGATACCGCCCTGCTGCTCTGGACGCAAGGCAGCGCCTGGTTCTCCAGCGAACAGGGGAAAAAAGGCCAGATTAAAGTCGGTCAACTGGCCGATCTCGCCATCCTCAGCAAAGACTACTTCCGCGTACCTGAGGAGGAGATCAAAGGGATTGAATCGGTCCTGACGGTGGTCGGCGGTGAGATTGTTTATGCCACTGGCGCGTTTGGTCCGCTGGCACCGCCGGCGATCCCGGTACTGCCAGACTGGTCGCCGGTGGTGAAAGTCCCTGGTCATTATCGCAGTGCGCCGCCGCAGGCCGCTCGCGTAGGTCAGGCGTCGGGCGTACACCACTGCTCTGGTCCGTGTGGCGTACATATCCATCAACACGATGTTGCACGCGGTGCCGCCATGCCGGTTTCCGATGAAAACGCCTTCTGGGGCGCGCTCGGTTGCAGCTGCTTTGCGTTCTGACATCATGAAAACATCCTCTTTCTCAGCTGTTTCGCCCCGCGTTGATGCGGGGCTGTTCTTCCTGCGCCTGACCGGCAGCCTGCTGTTGCTGTATGTGCATGGCCTGCCGAAGGTGCTGCATTTCAGTAACGAACTGGCGCATATCGAAGATCCGTTTGGTCTCAGCCCGTGGATGAGTCTGCTGCCGGCGATTTTCGCCGAAGTGGTTTGCCCGCTGCTGATCATCGCCGGTGTCGCCACTCGGCTGGCCTGTATCCCGATCATCGTGGTGCTGCTGGTCGCGATGCTGGTCGTGCATGCAGACTGGTCGCTGGCCGAGGGGCAATTCGGCTGGTTGTTGCTGATTATCTTCACCACCTTGCTGTTAACCGGGCCGGGAAGCTGGCGGCTGCGCGTGGCGGCGAAAGGAGCACTGGCATGACGCAACAAAACGAACTGCACGCAGCGGTGACAGTGTCACCTGATATCAACGCTGTCCCAGCCGCTTCAGCCTGGCAGCCGCTGCGCCAGCGCGTTTTTCGCATGCTATGGATAGCGACAGTGGTATCGAATGTCGGCTCATGGATGAGCGACATCGGGGTGAACTGGACAATGCTCTCGCTGAGCGCCGATCCGCTGGCGGTCGCGCTGGTGCAGGCGGCCAGCAGCCTGCCGATGTTCCTGTTTGTACTGCCTGCGGGGGTACTGGCGGATATCGTTGAACGGCGCAAAATCCTGCTCTTTTCACAAGCCTGGACGTTCTGCGCGGCAGCCGGTCTGGCGCTGTTGTCGTTTACCGGCAATGTCACGCCGGAAGTGCTGCTGGCGGCGACGTTTTTACTCAGTACCGGCGCGGCGCTTAGCTCACCGGCTTTCCAGGCGGTGGTGCCGGATCTGGTTGAAAAACGCGAACTGAGTCCGGCGATTGCCCTTAATTCGCTGGGCATCAATATCAGCCGCGCGATTGGTCCGGCGCTGGGCGGGCTGCTGCTCTCTTTCGCCGGTCCGTGGATGGTGTTCTTCCTGAACGCCCTGTCGGTACTGGGCGTGGCGTTTGTGCTCTATCGCTGGCAGCCACAGGTGACCATTCAGCGTCTGCCGCCGGAACACTTCTTTACCGCCATTCGCGGTGGGCTGCGCTATGTTCACGCCGCGCCGGTGCTGCGCAATGTGCTGGCGCGTACGGTGGCGTTTTTCCTGTTTGGTAGCGCCGGATGGGCAATGCTGCCGCTGGTGGCGCGACGCGAGCTGGGTCTCGGCCCTGGCGGTTACGGCATCATGCTGGCCTGTATCGGGTTCGGCGCGATTTGTGGCGCGATGCTGCTGCCAAAACTGCGCAAGCGGCTGAATGCCGACCAAATGATGGTGGCCGCCAGTTTGCTGTTTGCCGTCACCATGGTGGCGCTGGCGTTTATTCGCCATGTCTGGCTGCTCAATGCCTTTGAGTTTTTTACCGGCTTCGCGTGGATTGCCGTGCTCTCGACGCTGAACGTCGGCGCACAGCGCAGCGCGGCCCGCTGGGTAAAAGCGCGCGCGCTGGCGGTCTATCTGACCGTGTTCTTCGGCTCAATGACGGTCGGCAGCGCCATCTGGGGCAAGCTGGCGTCGGAGTTCGGCGTGACGTGGGCACTTTGTGCCGCCACGCTGGGGATGGTGCTGGGAACTGCTACAGTTTTACGCTGGCGGCTGGAAAAAGACGCCGCGCTGGATCTCGACATGATTGATCCGGCGGGCTTCGCGACCGAAACCGACATTCCGCATGAGCGCGGGCCGGTGATGGTCAGTTGCGAATATCGGGTCTCCCCGCAAGATGCGCATGATTTTGTCTGTGCGATGCAGGAGATGCGCCGCGTGCGCAGGCGTACCGGCGCGATGGGCTGGGCGGTGTATGAAGATGCCCACCATGCTGGCCTGTTTGTTGAAACCTGGGTGATGGGATCGTGGATCGAGCATTTGCGCCAGCATGAACGTCACACGGTCAATGACAAACTGATCAGAGAGCGCGTGCTGGCCTTTCATCAGGGCGACGAGCCGCCGGTGGTCCGGCATCTGGTCGCGCCCGCGCAACGATAAGCGTTATGCAGTTAAAACCACAACACAACAATGAGGTAAACACATGAGCACAATCAAAACGCAGGATGGTACTCAGATCTATTACAAAGACTGGGGTGCGGGTAAGCCGGTTCTCTTCAGCCATGGCTGGCCGTTAGATGGCGATATGTGGGACAGCCAGCTGAATTTTCTTGCTGAACGCGGCTACCGTGTGATTGCGTTCGACCGTCGCGGTTTTGGTCGCTCCGATCAGCCGTGGAATGGCTACAACTACGATACTTTTGCTTCCGATATTAACGATCTGATTACCGCGCTGGATCTGCACGATGTGACGCTGGTTGGCTTCTCGATGGGCGGCGGTGACGTCACCCGTTATATCGGCCGCTACGGTAGCGCGCGCGTCGCCGGTCTGGTACTGCTTGGCGCGGTGACGCCGATTTTTGGCAAAACCGACGATCACCCGCAGGGCGTTGATAAAAGCGTATTCGACGGGATTCAGGCCGGTCTGCTGAAAGATCGCGCGCAGTTTATCAGTGATTTCGCCACGCCGTTTTATGGCCTGAACGCCGGGCAGAAAGTCTCTGACGGCGTGCTGACGCAAACGCTGAATATCGCCCTGCTGGCGTCGCTGAAAGGCACGCTTGACTGCGTTACCGCGTTTGCGGAAACAGATTTCCGCCCGGATGTGGCGAAAGTGGATGTGCCGACGCTGGTTATTCACGGCAGTAACGACCAGATCGTGCCGTTTGAAGCGACCGGTAAATTATCGGCTGAACTGATTAAAGGCGCGGAACTGAAAGTCTATGAAAATGGCCCGCACGGCTTTGCGGTCACGCATCAGGATCAGTTGAACGCCGATCTGCTGGCGTTCCTCAACAAACTGTAATTACCCCTGATATTGCACTCGCCCGGTACGCCATGCGCACCGGGCTTTTTTATCACTTCTTATGGAACAACTGGCTGGCGGTATCGCTCAGCACCTGAACTGCACCGCGATCCCCTTTCACCATTGACGCCATAAACGCTTTCGCCTGTTTGAAGGTGATGTGCGGCGGTAATGGCGCAACTTCCGGATCGGTCTTCACCTCCAGCACCACCGGGCGATCCGCCTGCAACGCCTGTTGCCAGGCGGCGGATAAGGCCTCGGGCGTATCGACAAAAATACCCTCCAGCCCCAGCGTGCGGGCAAATTCCGCATAATGCACATCCGGTAGTTGCTGCGTTGCTTCAAAGCGGGGATCGCCCTCCATTACCCGCTGCTCCCAGGTGACCTGGTTGAGATCCTGGTTATTGAATACGCAGATGATTAAGCGGGGATCCTGCCACTGTTGCCAGTATTTCTGAATGGTGATCAGTTCGGCCATATTATTCATTTGCATGGCGCCATCGCCCACCAGCGCCACCACGGGTTTTTCCGGCGCGGCAAATTTCGCGGCAATGGCGTACGGCACCGCGGCACCCATACAGGCCAGCCCGCCGGAAAGCGAGGCGCGCTGCCCCTGCTTAACGCGGTAGTCGCGGGCGAACCAGTTCGCGCAGGAACCGGAGTCAGAGGTGACAATCGCATTCTCCGGCAGTAGCGGAGACATCTCCCAGACCACGCGTTGCGGGTTGACCGGTTTTGCCGGCGCCATGGCGCGCTGCTCCATCAGTTGCCACCAGTCGCGAACCTGACGGGCAATCTCCTCCTGCCAGCTACGGTCGTTTTTGTGCGTCAGCAACGGAAGCAATGCGCGCAGGGTTTCGGCTGCATCCCCGTGCAAATTGACTTCGCAGGGGTAGCGCAGGCCAAGCATTGCCGGGTCAATATCGATCTGTACCGCGCGCGCGTTGCCCTCCGGCGGCAGAAATTCCGTCCACGGAAAACCGCTCCCGATCATCAATAACGTGTCGCACTCCTGCATCAGTTTCCACGATGGTTCCGTGCCCAGCAGGCCAATGGAGCCGGTGACGAACGGCGCATCATCAGGCAGCACATCCTTGCCGAGCAGGGCTTTTGCCACGCCTGCGCCCAGTAAATTTGCCGCCTGCACCACTTCCACCGCCGCGTTACGCGCGCCCGCGCCAATCAGTATCGCCACCTTTTTCCCGGCGTTCAGTACCTCTGCCGCCCGTTGCAGGTCGGCATCGTGTGGGATGACGCGTGGTCGCTGGTAACCCGAACCTGAATGGGTAAATCCGTGCGCGTGCCGGGGCGGTTGCCAGGCTTCGTCCTGTACATCTTTGGGGATGATCACCACGCCAACGCCGTTTTGCGCCATGGCTACACGAACGCCGCGATCGACCAGATGCCGGACTTGCGCGGGCGATGCCGCTTCCTGCACGAAGTTGGCGACATCGGCGAAAACGCGATCCAGGTTCATCTCCTGCTGGTAACTGGCACCGCGCGCGGTGGTTTCTGCCTGCCCGGTGATGGCCAGCACCGGCGCGTGATCCATTTTGGCGTCATACAAGCCGGTGAGCAGATGCGTGGCCCCCGGGCCGCCCGTCGATAAGCATACCCCCAGTTCACCGGTAAACTTCGCGTGACCGACCGCCATAAACGCGGCCATCTCTTCATGGCGAACCTGGATAAATTCAATCCCGTCGCCCGCTTTATTAGCGCGCTGGATGGCGCCCAGCACACCGTTGATGCCATCGCCTGGATAACCGTAAATGCGAGTCACGCCCCATTCTTTCAGACGCTGAACAAAGAAATCACTGGTTTTCATGCTCACTGTACTTTCTCCTTGCGAATTGGTAACAGTCTTTAAGGGTAGACGACGCTCGCCGCTGACCAACCTGTTATCATTCTGATAAATACAAAGAGGAGAAAAGAGAAATGGCGCTGATAGTTAAACATGAAGTGACCGAGCAGGATCAGCAGGAGCTTTTTACCGGTTTGCGCCGCTACAATCAGCAGTTTGTTAATCTCAGCGAATGGGCGCATCTGGGCGTCTATTTTCGCGATGATAATGGCGTCATGCAGGGCGGTTTGATTGCCCACCAGCAAGGTGGCTGGCTGAATATCCACTATTTATGGGTGCATGAGGATCGGCGTGGCAGCGGGCTTGGCAAAGAACTGATGCAGCGCGCCGCGCAGGAAGCGGTCGCGCTGGGTTGCCACCATGCGCTGGTGGATACCTTCAGTTTCCAGGCACTGCCTTTCTATCAAAAACTCGGTTATGAATTGCAAATGTCGCTGCCGGATTATCCGCACACCGGTATGCAGCGCCACTATCTAACGAAAGCGCTGGTCTGAAATTCAATCCGTTTGCCGTAACAGCGCTTCAGTTGCGGCAACTGCGCGATCGCGCCCTTCTATTTTGGCCTGGTAAAGCGCTTTATCAGCGCCCTCTTTTAGCCGGATGGCATCGTCAAAATTCGCATCGGCGATCAGGCTGTAACAGCCTGCGCTGATAGTGACCACATTTTCCTGACCGCTGGTTTTGGTGTGCGGAATTTTGGCGCTGCGCACCATTGCGACAGCCTGACGCGCGACAAACAGCGCGCCTTCTGGGCCGGTATCGGGCAGGATAATGGCAAACTCTTCGCCGCCGTAACGGGCAATCAGATCGTGACTGCGCACTTTCAGTTTGGCAATAATTTCGCCGACCATTCGCAGGCAGTTATCGCCGGCAACGTGACCGTAAAAATCGTTATAACGCTTGAAATAGTCGATATCGAGCATGATAAGCGAGACGGGTTTTTGCGTCACCGCAGAGGCTTTCAGGCTTTTTGCCAGAAACAGATCGAACTGGCGACGGTTGGCAAGCCCGGTCAACCCATCGGCCAGCGCCATCAGCTGCAAGGTGTGATTGATGCTGGTGAGTTCATCGCGCAGGACGGCAAGTTCCGTCTGGTTGCGCACATTAAGCCTGACCTGGCGGAAGATAATCGCCCCCATCAGCAGCGTACCCAGCAGCAGCATGGCATTAAGCACCAGATCCGGCAGGCTGTCCTTTAACCAGCTATGCCACAGCGCGGGTTTGTCATAACCCGCTGCCACCACCAGCGGATAGCGCTCCAGGCGGGCAAACCCATAAATGCGCTCAATATGATCCAGTGCGGAAACCCAGGTGCCATTCCCCCGGTCCTTTTTCGCCAGTTCGCGGGTAAATAACGGGCTGGCAGAGAGATTGCGGTTGATGATTTCATCGCCATAGGGGCGCACATACACGGCGGTGCCGTCGGTATTTACCAGCGCCAGCATGTCGCGGCTTTGCAACTCAAAATAGCCATAGAAATGGCGGAAATAGTCGACTTTTACCGTTGCCAGCAAAACACCGGCAAAACCGCCGGAACTGTCGCTGATGCGCAGCGACACCGGGATCACCAGATCGCCGGTCGAACGACTGCGAATAACATGGCCGATGTGAATACTGCCGTGGCCGTTACGGCGATGGTAGACAAAATATTCGCGGTCACTGTTGTTCGACATCACCGGAATTTTGCCAAACGAGGTGGCTTTCATATTGCCCTGGGTGTCGTAAACCATCAGCCCATGCAACTGCGGTAACCGCTCTGCCAGCTCTGCGAGATAAACGCCGAACTGGTTGACATCAATGCCTTCAATGCTGTCTGTTGGCAGGTTGCGGCGAATGTCGCGCAGCACCAGCTCCGTTTGCAAAAAGGTATCTTCCGCCTGGCGCGCCTGTGAAACGGAAAGGTTAATCGCATCCCGTTCGCTGTCTTCGACGACACGTTCCCATGCCCGGGATAACGTCCATGCGCTGGTCGCGCTGCCAGCCAGTAACAGACCAACCATAAAAAAAGTGATACTGCGCCCGAGGGAGGAATGGAGCGCCAGCGCCCGCGCGACACGTCTTTTGAGTTTCATCATTCCCCCGCAACCACATCCACTATTATTCAGTTAAGCATAGAAGAACGATGATTTATAAGCCAAATAACGCAGTGGTTTGCGCTATTTCCGGCGTAATACGCGCGGCGTTGGCATAAAAAAGGAGAATACCGTGTGGATCCTCCTTAGCAGTGAGGCTTGCCGGAAAAGATTAGATTTTGTGAAGGATGCGCTGGGGCCAGTTAATTGCCGAAACACCATTAAGCATCGGGCGGGCAAACAGAAACCCCTGGAAACGCTGAATGCCAACGGCTTCCAGCCAGCACCACTCTTCCACCTTCTCCACCCCTTCGGCGACGACGGTAATTTGCAGTTCGGCGCAGCAATCGATAATCGCTTTCACAATCGCCTGTTTCGGGCCATGCAGATGAATATCGGTGACGATGGTGCGGTCGATTTTCAGCTTGTCTGGCTGGAATTTCGCCAGCAATGACAACCCGGCAAAACCGGAACCAAAATCGTCAATCGCCAGACCAATACCGGCGGCGCGCAGCTGGCGGATGGCCCAGGTAAATTCTTCATAACCGGAAATCACTTCATCTTCTGTCACTTCGACGATGATCTGCCCGGGATTAAGCTGGTTACGGGTGATGTGATTCAGCAGAATGTCCACCGCGCCGGGAATTTTGACCAGCGACATCGGCAGCAAATTGATGGCGACTTTGTGGTTACCAATGCCGAGGCGACGCGCCATTGCCAGCGCCCAGCCTTTCGATGCGAGGTCGGCTTCGTGCAGCTTGTTTGGCGCAATCGTTGAGAAATAGTCCTGCGGGCTGCCGCCGTCGGGTCCACGGATCAGGGCTTCCAGCGACGAAATATTGCCGCGCAACGGTTCGATAATGGGCTGGAAGGCAAACTGGCACGGTTGTTCGTGAAATAACGGGGTATCGCTGGCGAAAGGCGATGTTTTGATGGCGAAACGCCACTGTTCGGGCGACGTGTTACGCACCCCGCCGTTGGTGTTCGGCGAGGCGATAAACGTGCGGATAAATTTGTAGACCCGATCATTGCTGGCCAGCTTATATTTCAGCGTGCCAAAGCGGAGGATCGCGCGTAGCACGACGTGGGGTTTCATCACCCGCAAATCGAACAACACCATTCCTCTGTCAACAAAGCGACGGCGCGGCGCGAAATCGCGCAGCAGTTCAACCACGTTACCGTGGCGGGGATCTTTGCCGATCCGCTCATACACCGCGTTGACCGATGCCTGCGGTCCCTCAAGGACCTGTAAAAAATGATCGCCGTCGAACAGTAAAATTCCCGTTACATGCAATTGCGCGTTGCGCAGGCTTGCTCGCTCGACAATGCCTGCCAGTTGTGAGGGATCTAATGTTCGATTCAGTCGGCTACGGTAAATCAAAGTCGCTAACACGAAATGCTACCCTCAGAATGCCCACAGAAAGCCCGATTAAAAATACGCCATTCCGGAGTCTATCAGCGGTTGAGGATTTCCGTCCGTCAAATAAGGGGCAATCTGTTAGCGTTCTCGTTGGCTTAAAATTGTCAAACGTGCGCGATAGCCGTGGCGAATATGCTCACAGGCGATTTCCTGCGCCGCGGCACTGTCACGTCGCGCCAGCGCGTCAACAATGGACTGGTGTTCGCGTTTCGACTCTTCGGTACGCTCTTTCAGTTCGTAGGTGGTGCTGCGCAATAACGACAAATGGATGCGTAAATTGTCCAGCATTTCATTGAGATAGGGATTATGTGTTGCGCGGTAGATTTGACGGTGGAACATGCGGTTGTGATCGTGAAGGGCTTTGCTGTCGGTCAGAGAGGCTTCAGCGTGAACCATCTCCTGTAGCAAGGCGATCTCCGCGTCAGAAGCGGCATTGACTGCCAGTGCCATCGCCAGCCGCTCCAGCCCTTCGCGCACATCGAACAACTGACGCAGACGCTCGTAACTGATGTGGGCGATGATAAGGCCGCGTTGCGGTCCCGGTTCGGCAAGCCCGAGCGTTTCCAGGCGATGAAGCGCTTCACGTATCGGCGTTCGGCTCAGGCCAAACTGCTCTGCCAGCCGCGTCTCCTGTAGACGCTCTCCCGGCAGCAACTCTCCTGCTTCGATAGCGGAAATAAGAATTTCAAACGGCGTTAAGCCCGCGTCGCGACCCGTCGATTTCACGTTTTAGCTCCTTTCGTATGTACTGATGATGGCTTTGCAAAGTCTGCACCCTGCCGTCGTTCATCTTGCCACAGGAACGGGGAGGCTTTTGCATTTTTTATTCTTTGCTTATTTAAAAAACATCTTTTGACGTTTACGAAATCGCTGCTATGTTTATTTTAAATTCATTGTATACAAATGAATTCAAATATACACAAAACGAATATTTGCTTTTTATTTTGTAAGCCAACACCGTATTTGCAAGTCAACACCAGGGAAACTGTGTTTTACCATGACAACGAAAGCAGAAACTGCATTAACCCGTGGAGAACAGCTAAGCCATTTTATCAGCCATGCTAATCAACTCGTTGTGCCAGCTGCCGTTCGGCACGAAGCAAAACGCGCATTAATTGATTTTCTTGGCGTGGCGATTGGCGCCGTTAATGACGATGCCGTTAACGCTGTTCGCCAGGTGGCGAAAAAATGGAATGCCGCCGGTGATGCGCGAATTTTCCTTTCTACTACCACCACTCCGGCACTTGCCGCATTAGTTAACGCCACCATGGCGCACGCCGCCGATTACGACGACACCCACCCAGCGGGCGCAGGCCACCCCGGCGGCCCGTGCTGGTCAACGGCGCTGGCGATGGCGCAGGCGCATCCGGTTGACGAGGAGCAGATCCTGCTGGCCTTCATCACCGGTTTTGAAGTGATGGCGAAACTGGGCGGCGGCTGGGTTCCGGGCGTTGGCCGCAACCTGCAACGCCGTGGTTTTCACCCTACTTCTGTTGTCGGTCGCGCCGGCGCGGCAGCCGTTGCCGCAGCGATTTTGCAGCTTTCCGAAGAACAGGTGCGCAACGCGTTAGGCGCGGCGGCAACCATGATGGGCGGTTTGCAGAAATCTTCCGGCACCCACGGAAAACCGTTCCACGCCGGGAAAGCGGCAATGGACGGTATTCTGGCGGCTGAACTGGCAGCGGAAAATTTTGTCGGTGCCCACCATTTTTATGAAGCTGACGGCTGGGTAAAAATCTTTATCCAGGACGGCAGCGCGGAAATTCCCCCGCTTGATTTCGGCGAGAGCTGGGAACTGCTCACCAACGGTTACAAGCTGTATGCCAGCTGCCGTGGTACGCATGCTTCCATTGAGACCGCACGTAAACTTTATCCACAATTGCAGGGGCGTGCTATCACCCGAATTTCGGCAAAAGTGCACCCGATGGGCATGGTTAACGCCGGAATTATGGATCCGCGTACGCCGCTGGAGAGTAAATTCAGCATTCCTCACTGTATCACTCTTGCATTAAGCGGCTACGCTCTGACAGATACCGATTTCACCCAGGCGACGGTTGACGATCCGCGCCCGCGTGCGCTGTTGCCGCTGCTGGAAGTGGAAGCGGTTGATGGACAGTCCGCCAGTTCCGCCTTTATTGATGTCTGGCTGGATGATGGCAGCGTGTTGCATGCGCATACGGATGTCTATCGCGGTCACGCGCAAAATCCACTGAGCGACGATGAGTTGCGCGCCAAATTTGACGCCCTCACCGTTCCTGTCCTCGGCGCGGCGCGAAGCGCACAATTATATGACACCGCCCTGCACTTTGAGCGCCCCGGATCACTGGCGCGCATCACCGGATTACTTGCCGGCGACCACTAATTCTTTTTTTGTACAGGAAATCTGTTCATGACTATTGCCCGACAACTTGCCGGTAATTTACTGGCGTTCTCCCGGCAGGCTTTCCCGCAGGCCGCGTACGCCCAGGCGCGTACCGCGATAATTGATACGTTAGGCGTGACGCTTGCCGGCGGTGTGCAGGATGGCTCGCGCAAATTGCGTGCAGTGATTGTCCCTTCAGCCGCGACCGGCAACAGCCGCGTATTTGGCACCGACCTGAAGCTGAACGCGCTCGATGCCGCCCTGTTAAATGGCGTCTCTTCGCACCTGCTTGATTTTGATGATTCCAACTCCTGGCTGCACGGCCATATTTCTGTCGCCGTTTTGCCTGCGCTGTTGGCGCTGGCGGATGAGCTGGATATCAATGGCGAAGCGGTGCTGCGCGCGTATATTACCGGCTATGAAACCGCAGTGCGCATGGGTAAAGCCGTGAGCCCGTTTCAGTACCGCCATGGCTGGCATCCGACTACCACGGTCGGCGTTTTCGCCGGTGTGGCGGCCTGCGCGGTGGCACTCGATCTTAATGAAGAGCAAACCGCCACGGCGCTAGCGATGACCGCTTCACTCGCCAGCGGCATTAAATCGAACTTCGGCACGGAAACCAAAGCCCTGGCGGTCGGCCAGGCGGCGCGGAGCGCGGTAATGGCCTGCAAACTGGCAAAAGAGGATTTCAGCGCAGGCGCGAATGCCTTCGAGCATCATCAGGGATATTTCCACGTCTATAACGGCCAGGCGAATGTCGACCCACTCCCGTTAACGGAAAACTGGGATGCAACGCCGTTTATTCTCGATACCGTGAAGAGTAACAATTACAAATATTTCCCATGCTGTTACGCTATTTTATCGCCGCTGGATGGCGTGCTGGCGCTGCGTGAGGAAACCGGGTTGCAGCCGCATGAGATTGAGCATATTGAGGTGAAAGTTCACCCGATCCGCTTCCCGCATATCAATATTCCGCAGCCGGAAAACCCGCTGGCGGGTAAATTCAGCCTGCATTATTGCGTGGCGCGTGCGTTTGTCACCGGCACCCTGACGCTGGATGATTTTATCGACGACGCGCGTTTTCAGGATCCGGCGACACAGACGTTAATGCAGAAAGTGACGCTGGAGCGCCATGACGAAGAGATTACACACAGCGCCTTCGTCACGCTGACCACCGTCGACGGACGGCAGTTTGCCTTGCGGGTCGCCGGGGCGCGGGGTTCCAGCCCGGCAATTCCGCTGCCGGATAACTTGATCGAACAGAAATTTCTTGATTGCGCCAGCCGAATTCTGCCAGCGGCAGAGGCTCAGGCGCTGTATCATCGCCTGCTGCAGGATGATTTTCGTTAAACGGATGTGAGTATGACACTGACGTTGATACCGCCGGAGATTTCCCCGCTATTTGCCGGGGTGATGGTGTTTTGCAGTTTCCTGACCTCGGCGCTGACGGCCGCCATGGGGCTCGGCGGCGGCACGGCGTTGCTGGCGATCATGGGGCTGGGGATGCCGGTGAGCAGCCTGATGCCGGTACACGGCATGGTGCAGCTTGGCTCCAACTTTAGCCGGACGCTGATTCAGCGAGTCCATGTGGTGTGGCCGCTGGTGCTGTGGTTTTTACTGGGTAGCGCGGTGGGCATTGCCGTTGGCGCACCGGTTGCGGCGGTGATCCCGGACAGCATCGCCCGTATCGCACTGGGGTTGTTTATTCTCTGGTCGGTGCTGCGTAAACGCGGAGAACAGAAACCGCTGAGTCGGCCGTTGTTTATTATTGGCGGCGCAGTGAGTAGTCTTGGGACGATGATTGTTGGCGCAACCGGGCCGATGGTCGCCGGGCTTATCAGTTCACAAGGGCTAAAACGCCAGCCGCTGATTGCCACACATGCGACCTGCATGGTGTTGCAACACGGGTTAAAGATCCTCGCGTTCGGGCTGATGGGTTTTGCCTGGGCCAGCTGGTTACCGGTGCTGGCGGCAATGATTATCAGCGGTGCGCTGGGTACGTGGCTCGGAACGCGCGTACTGGATAACGTACCGGAGCGGCTGTTCCGCATACTGTTTCGCATTACCATGATCCTGCTCAGCGCGCAGTTGCTGTGGCAAGGTGTGCGGGGATGGCTGCAATAATTCCATCGTCGGTTTTCTGGATATGCTTTACTGAATTCGTTCTTTGCTAAGGAGGTCATGGATGAGGAACATACGTATACAAACGGAAATGTTAGTGAAATCAGTAATAAATACAGTTAATTAATCGGATAGCAACTTTAAAAAGGACCGGTCATGCTCAAAAAATCTCACCTTGCCGCCTCAGCCTTGCTGCTGGCGCTCGGCAGTTTCCTGGCGCCTGCCCAGGCGGAAAACGCGCCAGCTGTTAATGGCGATACCGTGAAAAAAATCAAAGCGCGCGGTGAACTGGTGTGCGGCGTTCACCCTGCCCGTCACGGTTTTGCCGCGATTAACAGCAAAGGCCAGTGGGAAGGTCTTGATGTTGATTTCTGCCGTGCGCTGGCAACGGCGGTGCTGGGCGACGCGTCGAAAGTGCGTTTTACCCCGCTCTCAACCGCACAACGCTTTATGGCGCTGCAGTCTGGCGAAGTGGACGTGCTGTCACGTAATACCACCGCGACGCTCACTAACGATGTGTCGCTCGGCATCAGTTTTGCGCCGCCTAACTTCTACACCGGCACCGGTTTTATGGTGCGCGCCAACAGCGGCGTGAAAAAACTGGAAGATCTCGACGGCGCAACCGTTTGTGTCACGCCAAGCAGTACCGAACGTAACGTCGCGCAGATTTTCGGCTCGCGCAACATTCACTACACGCCAGTGGTTATTGAAAACAACAAAGAGTATGTCGCCGCCTACCTCGCGGGTCGCTGTGATGTGATCGCCCGCGATAAAGTGGCGCTGCCCGGTATCCTGGCGTTTGATACCGACAAACCGCAGGATCATGTGATCCTGCCGGGGATGTACTCCAAAGAGCCGCTGGCGATGGCGGTGCGCAAAGGCGATAACCAGTGGTATGACATTGTGAAATGGGTGGTTTACGCCACTTTCGATGCCGAAGAGATGGATGTTAACCAGAGCAATGTCGATGAAAAACTGAAATCCAGCGATCCGGATGTTCAGGGCCTGCTTGGTGTCACAGGCGGCTTCGGTCAGAAACTGGGTCTGGATGACAAATGGGTATACAACATCGTTAAACAGGTGGGCAACTATGGCGATATTTACAACCGCCACTTTGGCCCGAAAAGCGCTGAACCGCTGGATCGCGATTTGAATAATCAGTGGAACAAAGGTGGCCTGCTTTACGGCCTGCCGATCCGTTAATCGCCGGGCCGCCTCCGTCTTGCAGGGCGGCCCTTCTCCACTCCTGCCACAGTCGTAATTTTAATGATGAAACAGTCTGACAACTCCGGTGTTCTGGCGTCGGATGCGACGCGCGAGGCCACCGCGTTTCGCCTTTTCACCTTTTTTGGCAGTCAGTCCGTGCGCAGCGCCTGCTACCAGTTGCTGCTGGCGGCGCTGCTTGCAGGATTTAGCTACTGGCTCTACAGCAACGTGGTGGAAAACCTGCATGCGCAACGCATTTCGACCGGTTTCGGTTTTCTGCACCAGCCTGCGCACTTCGCCATCGGGGAAACGTTAATTCCCTACTCCGCGAATGACAACTACACCCGCGCGCTGGTGGTTGGATTTCTTAATACCCTCTATGTGACGCTGTGCGGCATTGTGCTGGCGACACTGCTCGGATTTTTGGTTGGTATTGGCCGGGTTTCCAGAAACTGGCTATTGATGAAAGTGTGCGTCACTTACGTGGAGCTGCTGCGTAATGTCCCGGTGATCCTGCATGTGATCTTCTGGTCGATGGTGATCCGCAACCTGCCCGCGCCGCGCCAGGCGATAGAACTGCCGGGCGGTTTTCTTACCAACCGGGGCTTAACGTTCAGCGTTCCGGCGTCGCACAGCGGCTGGCAGTGGACATTGCTGGCGCTGCTGGCTGGCTGTGTGTTAAGCCTGCTGGTTTCACTGCTTGCGCGTTACTGGCGCGAGCGGCGCAGCAAAGTGCTGCCCACTGGACCTATTCGCCTCGCGCTGATTATCGGCCTGCCGCTGCTGGTGTGGTGGTTGTCCGGTGCGCCCCATGCGCTGAATACGCCGGAGCTGCGCGGGTTTAACTTTCGCGGTGGGTTTACCATCAGCCCGGAATTTACCGCGTTGCTGCTGGGCATCTCGCTCTACTCGTCTGCCTATATCGCCGAAATTGTTCGCGCGGGGATTCAGTCCGTGCCCAAGGGGCAACTGGAAGCGGCGCGCGCGCTGTCGTTTTCATCGTGGCATGTCATGCGCTATGTCGTCATTCCGCAGGCGATGCGGGTGATGGTGCCGCCGCTGGCGAGTAAATATGTGAGCCTCGCGAAAAACAGTTCGATAGCCGTGGTGATTGGCTACCCGGAACTGGCGAATATCAGCAACACCATGATGAGTCAGACCGGCCAGGCGCTGGAGGCTATAGCCATTATGATGGTGGTGTATCTGGTCATTAGCGGCACCACCTCGCTGTTGATGAACCTGTTTAACCGCTACGTCGCCATTAAAGAGCGCTAAGGAACCGTTATGCAAAATCCTGTGGTTTTCTGGCTACGACAGCATTTATTTAGCAGCGTTGCACAAAGCGTATTGACGCTGCTGTTATTAACCGTGCTGGCGCTGGTGGGGGCAACGATCCTGCGCTGGGGCGTGATAGACGCGGTCGGTTTTAACGGGACGGCCGAGCAGTGCCGGGCGGCGGCTGGTGCCTGTTGGGCGGTGATCGGCGAGAAGTATCGCCCGATCCTCTTCGGGCTCTATCCGTATGATGAGCAGTGGCGTGCCGCCCTGGCGGTGCTGGTGTGGTTTGTCACCGTCGGGCTTTCGCTGTCGCCGATGTGCTGGCACTCGCGCCTGTTGTGGCCGCTGTGGATAGTCTCGCTGGTTGTGATGTCAGTGCTGATGAGTGGCGGTCTGTTCGGGCTACCGCCGGTCTCTTCTGCGGACTGGGGCGGTCTGCCGCTGACGCTGCTGCTTTTTTCCGGGACGGTGATTATTGGCATGCCGGTGTCGGTGGCGCTGGCGCTGGGCCGCCGCTCTCCGCTACCGTTTTTGCGCGGTTTGTCGGTGGTGTTTATTGAAGGGTTACGCGGCGTACCGTTGATCACGATCTTATTTGTCGCCGTGAACGTTTTTCCGCTGTTTTTACCTGCCGGGATGGAAGTGAACAAGCTGCTGCGGGTGATTATTGGTATTGCCCTGTTCTTTGCCTGCTATCAGGCTGAAGTGATCCGTGGTGGTTTGCAGGCGGTACCGCGCGGTCAGTATGAAGCGGCCGCGGTGCTGAATCTGGGTTACTGGCACACCACCACCAAAATTGTGCTGCCGCAGGCGCTGCGCATCTGCCTGCCGGCGGTGACCAACCATATTATTGCGGCGATGAAGAACTCGTCATTCGTGATCATTATCGGCCTGTTCGATGTTCTGACCGCCACCACCGCAGTGATGCAGGATCCGGTATGGCGTCGTTATTACATTGAAACCTATGTGTTTATTGCCGGCCTGTATTTACTGTTTGGCTTTTCGCTTTCCCGTTACGCGATGTGGATCGAAGGACGCATCGATGAACGCCGCAACCCTGAAGGAGTTTCCTGATGCAAACCACAACACCCCCGCACGATGCGATCATTCAAATGACCTCCGTCAGCAAATGGTACGGGAAATTTCAGGTGCTGGATGATGTTTCGCTCAGCGTAAAAAAAGGCGAGCGCGTGGTGATTTGCGGGCCATCCGGTTCCGGTAAATCGACGCTTATCCGCTGTATTAACCGGCTGGAAGAGCACCAGAAAGGCCAGATTCTGGTGAACGGTATCGAAATGAATGACAACGTGCGCAACATCAGCCGCATTCGTTTGAGCATCGGGATGCTGTTTCAGCAGTTTAATCTGTTTCCGCATTTAAGCGTGCTGGATAACCTGATTATCGGCCCCACGCTGGTGCGCAAGATGAGCCGCCCGCAGGCAACGGAGCTGGCGATGCACTATCTGGAAAAAGTGCAGATCGCCAACCAGGCGCATAAGTTCCCGTTGCAGCTCTCCGGCGGCCAGCAACAGCGCGTGGCGATTGCCCGCGCGCTCTGTATGCAACCGGAGATTATGCTGTTTGACGAGCCAACCTCGGCGCTGGACCCGGAAATGATCAAAGAAGTGCTGGATGTGATGCTGGATCTGGCGGACAGCGGCATGACGATGATTGTGGTCACGCATGAAATGGGCTTTGCCCGTACCGTGGCGGATAACGTGATTTTGATGGCCGACGGCCGCATTGTTGAATCCGCGCCGCCGGAAACGTTTTTCACTCAGCCTGCGCATCCGCGTACCCGTCAGTTCCTCGATCAGATCCTCAGCCATTAATTGCAGTGCGGCGGTTTTCCGCCGCACTGCCGTCGCAGTCAATATTCTGCTGCTGCATCGTTAATAACCATAAATAAATTACTTGTATTGTGGTTTTCTTATACCTGGGACTTTATCTAAAAGTAAAAATGTTAGCCTGCGATGTTAATGTTTCTATTTTTGATCGTCTATTTATTCGCCTTTGCTGCATCACTGGCTATTAATTTGACTTAAGAATGTACTTATGGCTGGTTTGTTTTTTTGTCGTCATTTTTCTTTCGCAAAATCATAACAATATTTATAAATTGAGTCGTAAGTATGACTAAAAAAATATTTAACGCAGCTACTTTCCGTTGCCGATAACTTTGTGGAGAATGCACTGGTAATAACAAAAACTCACTGGCCGGTAAATTATAAAAAAGCCTATTACCGCGTCAGCAATTTATTGATCGCGGTACATTACGGGGTTTTTCATGAAGCGTAACACTCCTGTTACACAGAAAGAGTATTTGCTTAACGATGGGGCGACGCTGTTGTCGACCACAAATACGCACAGCCATATTACTTATGCCAATACGGCATTTATTGACGCCAGCGGATTTACCGAAGACCAGTTGATGGGCGAAGCGCACAATATTATTCGCCACCCGGATATGCCCGCCGCCGCTTTTGGTGATATGTGGTTTACCATCCAGCAAGGTGATAGCTGGACCGGGATGGTGAAAAACCGCCGCCAGAACGGCGATCATTACTGGGTGCGCGCTAACGTGACGCCGGTTTATCAGCAAGGTGAGTTGACCGGTTATATCTCGGTGCGGAATATTCCACAACGCGATGAAATTGACGCCAGCGCCGCGCTTTATGATCAAGTGAATGAAAACAAACTTCGCGGTTTCCGTTTTTATAAAGGTTTAGTGGTTCGCCGTGGGTTATTTTCTTTCCTTTCAATTTTTCAGCGGATTAGTGTTTCAAAACGGATTAACCTGGGCGCCATTATTACCGCTGCCCTGTTAGTGGTATTGCAATTCCTGCCATTTAATGCGGCTGAAAAAGCCGGTGTAACGGTTATTGCATTGGGATTACTTTCCGCTTTTTTGCAGAGCCAAATATCACGCCCGCTCAAAATAGTTTTGTCACAAATGCAAAAAGTGGTCTCCGGGCGAAAAGCCGACTACCGCCATTTTAACCGCGTGGATGAAATCGGTTTGCTGATGCGCCTGGTAAACCAGTCCGGGTTGAACCTTAATTCGCTGGTGGGCGATGTTTCCGCGCAAATAAAAGGCATTCGCGTGATCAGCGGGCGCATCTCCAGCGAAGGCGATTCTCTGCGGCAACGTACGGAAGAGACCTCCGGCGATCTGCACCAGACTGCGGCGGCAGTTGAAGAGATCGCCAGCGCGGTAAGGCAAACGGCGGAAACCGCAACAGAAGCGATGGCGCGCGCGGATGAGACCAGCGCCAGCGCGATGGAAAGCGGCGATGTGATGAAAAAGACCATTGCCATGATGCAGTCGGTTTCCGCGGACAATAATAAAATCGTCGACATCATTGGCGTCATCGACAGTATCGCTTTCCAGACCAATATTCTGGCGCTGAATGCGGCGGTGGAAGCGGCGCGTGCCGGTGAATCCGGCCGCGGTTTTGCCGTGGTTGCAGCGGAAGTGCGTAATCTGGCGCAACACTCCGCCTCTGCCGCGCGTGAAATTCAGACGCTTATCGAACACAACGTGGCTAACGTGAAAAGCGGTGTTGAGATGGTCGAAAACACCGAAACCCACCTGACAGCGATGATCGAAAGCGTGATCAATATGTCGGCGATGATTAAAGAGATCGGCATCGCCACCCACGAACAGACACAGGCGCTGGAGCTGATTAACCAGTCCGTTTCACGTATTGGCGCCATGACGCATAACAACACCGGCATGGTGGAGCATGTCACCAGCGCGGCGGAAGATCTCTCTGAACGCGCCGCCCGCCTGCATCGCGCGGTGCATGTTTTCGGCGGTAGCTGATAGTCCAGGACACCATGCTATAGTGCTGCTCCCGGTCGTGGAAAAACAGGACATAGCATGGTGTTTCTAAGAGCAGTGCTGATCTTCATCTTTTCGGCAGCCGCCCATGGCGCCGATCGTCTTTCTCCTCCCGCCGGGTTTATGCAACCGCCGGAACACCACCCAGCAAAAGCGGTTAACTGCCCCACAGCCCCCGCGCCTTTCACTGGCGTGCTGGATTTTCAAAGTAAATATGCAGGCTCCGACAGCGCGCGTGCCACGCTCAACCCTGAAGCCGACGCCGCTTTCCGCCAGCAAACCAGACCGATTACCGATATGGAGCGCTTTGTCAGCCGCCAGGTAACCGCCTGGGCGCAAAACGGGAACCCGTCGAATGTCGCCTGTGTGGTCAACGCCCTGGCAGACTGGGCCAGCGCGGGGGCGTTAACTGGCGATGCGAAGAACCATACCGGCAGATCAATGCGTAAATGGGCGCTGGCCACCTTCTCTTCTGCCTGGCTGCAGTTGCAATATTCGCCTCAGCATCCGCTGCGCGCTTATCCGGCTCAGCAGGCAAATATTGAGCGCTGGCTCAGCACACTTGGTGATTTAACCGTTAACGAATGGCATGATTTACCGCTGAATAAAGTCAATAACCACAGCTACTGGGCGGCCTGGGCCATTATGGCAACCGCGGTCGTCACGCAGCAGCGCGATCTCTTTACCGACGCGCTGGATATTTACCGTACGGCGATGCAGCAAATTGATCCGCAAGGTTTTTTACCCAACGAACTGCGCCGTCGTCAGCGGGCGTTCTCTTACCACAATTACGCTATCCAGCCGCTGGTGATGATTGCGCTGTTTGCCCGTGCAAACGGTGTCGATCCAGAAGCGGAAAATCACGACGCGCTGCGGCGTCTGGGGGAAGTGGTGATTGGCGGGATAACCGATGCGCAGCCGTTTGCGCAAAAGACAGACGCGGCGCAGGATGTGTCGTTTTTACAGCACCCGACCAATCTGGCCTGGCTTGAAGGCTGGTGCCAGCTGTATAGGTGTAATGATCCGCTGCGCCAGCGTATAGCGTCCCTGCGCCCGCTGCAAAACACCCGTCTGGGCGGTGATCTCAGCCATCTGATGGCCGCCACCGCCCGACAGGAGTAAGTGAGGTTAACCGGCGTTTCCGGCTATCGCCAGATAGTCCGTATAGAGCTGTGGCGCACCGGAAAACGATGCGAGCGTGCGCCACTCGTCATACATCCGTTCCGTATCCTGATGTGCGGCGACAAAGGCCAGTGATTTTTCCGTGGACACATCCAGCCCCGGATGAAAGGCGTTCAGCGACGCCAGACTCTCGATTTCCAGCATCACCGCGTACTGATCGAGACGATTACCGCCCTGACCTTTCAGCATGTGGAATTTCCAGCCGGGGTAATCTTCGACGCGGTGGATATTGTCAGTAATGAATTTTTCGAACGTCTGCGGCAGCACGCCCGCGCGCAGGGCGAGGTTGTGGAAACCGACGACACGCGCCACCGTTTCTTGCCCGGCTTTGGCCTGGTAATTCGGCCCATCCGGCAACGAGCTATGCGTATTTTCCGCCACCAGGGAATAAGTGGTGAAAATGGTCGGCAGCTCGGCAAACGTCGCGAAGGTTTTCCACTCAGCAATCAGCGCCAGCGCCTGCGGGTGTTGCTGCCAGAATTGCTGCGCTTCGGCGGTCTGCTCGCCACTGGCTGTCACATAGCGGGCGTACTGCTGCGCATCCGGCGCTTCGTACAGCATCAGATACTCGTTTTCTCGCTCACCGCGTAAACCTTTAAGCAACGTCCAGCGCCAGCCCGGATACGCCGGGATCTGCACACCGCGCTCGCGGGCGAATTGCTCAAAATCGCCCGCCGTTACCCCTTTTTTCAGGTTGAGGCCAATGTAATGCACGCTAAAAACTGCATGAGATGGGTAATTCATAAAGACTCCTTTCTTTTTTCAATTTTTCAATTTTCACAACACGGGCGTGCCCGTGGTTAATGGATAATGTTGCGCGCCTGCAGGCTAACCAGCAGCAGAAGCACAATGCCGGCGCTGAACACCGCGCTCAGGCTGAAGTGTTGAGCCATGGCGCCAATCAGCGCCGGGCCGCTCAGCAATCCCGCATAGCCGAATAACGTGACGGCGGGCAGCGCGAAGTGCGACGGCACACTGGGCTGATTCCCCGCGCCGGAGAAAAGCACCGGCACAATGTTCGCCAGCCCCGCGCCAACCAGCACGAACCCGGCAAGAGAGAGCATGGCGCTATGCAGTGAAACCATCACCAGCAACCCCGCCGCGGCACACACTCCGCCGAAGAGCAGCACGCGCACGTTGCCATACGTGTTGATTAAGCGATCGCCATATACCCGCCCCAGCGCTACGGCAATGGAGTAGAGCGTAAAGCCCAGGCCCGCCTGCTGCGCGGGCATCTGACGTTCGCTGTGCAGGAAAACGGCTGACCAGTCCAGCATCGCGCCTTCGATCAGAAAGATAAAAAAACAGACGATAGCGATGAAAAGCACATGCGGATGCGCCAGCGTTCGCAGCAGGCTTCCTTTCGCGTCGGTTTGTTGCGGGCGCCTGGCTAATAAATGGCCGGATGAAGCCAGCGCGATCGCCAGAATCAGCAGCGCAATCAGTAAAATGGCGTGTCGCGGCGCCACACCTGCCCACAACAACAGGCTGACGCTTCCGGCACCCGCGATGCAACCCAGGCTATAAAAGCTATGGAAACCGGCCATTCTTGCCTGGCCGGATTCACGCTCAACCACCACCGCCTGGCTGTTCATCGACACATCGAGCAGGCCATTTGCCGCGCCGAAAAAGAGCAGAACCCCGCCCATCACGACGGGAGAATCGATAAACAACATTACGGGCAGATCGAGACACAACACCAGGGCGCAGCAGAGGATCACGGCCCGACAGCCAAACCGGCTGATTAAGCTGCCGCTGAACGGCATTGCCAGCATCGACCCTGCGGCAATGCAAAACAGCAGCAAACCCAGCGCGCCGTCATCAACGTGCAGCGTGGCTTTCACCAGCGGGATCAGCGGTGCCCACGCGGAGACCGCCAGACCGGCGATAAAAAATATCCCCCGTGTCGCATGCTGTGCGCCGGTATTTGTGGCTGGGTGAGGCGTTGTCATTGGCTACACTCCTTGTCCCTGGCTTTCGGCCACGGCCAGATAATCGGTGTAGATTTGCGGCGATCCCGAGAATGACGCGAGCTGTTTCCACTCCTCGTACATCTGTTTGGTGTCCCGGTGTGCGCTGGCGAAAATGGCTGCCTGATCGGTGGCGATATCCGGTTCAGGATAGAAAACATCCAGCGCCGCAAGACTTGCGATCTCCATCATCACCACATATTGATCCAGCCGGTTGCCGCGCTCGCCTTTCAGCATGCGGAATTTCCAGTCCGGGTAATCTTCAATACGCTGGTAATTTTCGGCGATAAAGGTCTCGAAGGTCGCGGCTTCGACATCCGGGCGCAGCGCCAGGTTATGGATGCCAATCACCCTGGCTTCCGGTTCCTCTCCCGGTCGCTCGCGATAACGGGGGCCATCCATCACGGTGCTTTTTTTGTTTTCTGCCAGCAGCCGATAATCGGTGTAGATCGTCGGTAGCGCGCTGAATGTCCCCAGTTGTTGCCACTCCCGCAGCAATTGCTGAGCGTGCGGGCGATCGCGCCAGAACTGACGCGCCAGTTCGGTGAGATTGCCATCCGCGCGCTGGTAACGATCGCGCAAGCCGGCGTTTTCGATTTCATACAGCATCAGAAATTGCCCGGCGCGCTCTCCCCGCAGGCCGCGCAGCAACGTCCAGCGCCAGCCGGGATAACAGGGGATCTGGCACCCTTTCTCACGAACAAACTGCTCAAACTGTTCATTGGTGACCCCGGCTTCGGTGTCAATGGCGATGTAATAAAGGCTAAAAACCGGTGTTGATGCGTCAGTGTGTTTCATGCGCGACCTCCTGACTGTCGGCGAATGTGAATTGGGTATTAATGATCGCTTCCACCAGCGTGACGCCATTTGGCGTAAGCGTGACGTTATCGCCAGTCACGGTGATGAGCGCTTTTTGCGTTAACGTTTCTAACGCGCGATGAATCACCGGGTTGTGGAAAAAACTGCGACTGTCGAAGCGCTGGCGGAATTCGCTATCGTTGACCGGGCGCAGAGTGGAGAGGGCCATTTTGAAGGCATTAACTTCGCGCTGAAGCGGTGAAAAACCCTGTTGCGATTCAATGGGTAAGCGCCCTTCTTCCAGCGCCTGGGAGTAGTGTTTGTAATCCGTAATGTTGATCGCCTCCGACTGCGTGCATTTCGAACTGCCGCCAAGACCAATCGCCACTTCCGGATACTGTTTATTAAGGTCAGTAATCAGCCCTTTCCACTTCTCCGCAGGCTGGGTGCGCTGATGGAAATACATGGTGGGATGCTCAGTGTACTCATCGGCGAAGTAGCGCTCGATCAGCTCACGCATCTGGTACTGCTTACCGAGCCCCGGAAAGCGGCTGGTCGTCCCTTTTTTCTGCCATAAACTCTGGCGCTGCCCCGATACCCCGGTGCGCTGCTTCATCAATTCCGCCATATGCAGCTTTGTGCAGACGACATGGGAAAGCGCCAGTTCGCGGCACTTCTCCATATCATATTTCACGTCATCGACGCTTTGCCCTGGCAGGCCGTAGATCAGATCCACACTTATCCAGTCGAAACCGACTTCGCGCGCGTTCGCAATCGTCTGTTCGCAGGTTTCCGCGCTATGTTTACGTCCACAGGCCTCGATAAGCTGGTTATTGAATGACTGGACGCCAAAACTGATTTTGCTGAACCCCAGCGTTTTGAGCAGCTGCAGATAGGCTTTTGTCAGCGTTGCCGGTTCCCCTTCAAAGCGCAGCGTGGCGGCAGAAAAGTTAAAATTGTTGCGGTAAAACTCAATCAGACGCCGAAGTTCCGCTTCCGGTAGCAACGACGGCGTGCCGCCGAAAACGTTAAATTCGCCCACTTCCGCATGGGCAAGCGCGGGCACCTTTTGCAGCCACAACGTTGCTTCCTGAATATTCTGATCCACCACCCGGTGAAAAACGGCCCGCGAGGGGGCGCTCTGCGGATTAATGATAATGGTCGGGAACTGGCAGAAATGGCAGCGGTAGCGGCAGGTGGGAATCGACGCCCAGAGATGGATCTGCGCTGCCTGTTTAATGTCGTGTTCCATCTCGCGGAAAAAGGCGTCCTGCGGGTAGTCTTTGATGTCGCCCGGAAACACGTGGCAACCAAAAGGATCCCGGTAGACGTACTCCAGCAAGGTGTGATTTTCCGGCGCCGCCAGAAAGTCGTACACGCGCGGCACCGGGTAGTGCGGGTCGAGATCGTTCAATGAATCCAGAAGTGCGTTATTCATCAGAAGACTCCCCCGTTGGCAAAGTAGTTATGCGCCATGCCGGACTCGCGATCCTCACAGAAATACCAGACGAAACGCTGGAAATCGCGCTCCTCAACCTCGTCAAAACAGGCTGGCAGCGGCGGTGGGAAACCAATGTCTTCGCCCATCGCACGGCGCATGGCGCTGAAAATCTCGTCGCGAAATTCGAAATAGAGCCGGTAAGCGGGCGTTTTATAGGCGTGGATGGGCGTGAAATCGATAATGCGTGTTTCGTGTTTGATGGCCTCGATGCGCCGGAACAGGCGATCGGCTACCACCGGACCGAAGAAGTCACGCACGGCGTCGCTGTCTAACAGCAGGTGCGGGTTGAGAAGCACCGGCAGCACAATGTTTTTCGGCACGTAATCTTTTATGGAGTAGTGCCAGGCCTGTAATGACTGTTCTGGTGTCGTGTCGCTCAGCGAGGTTTGCTGTCCCCCTTCCGGACGGACATCTTTCATGATGATGATGCCATCCTGTCCATAAGCGACACCGGTTATCACTTCCTGCAGAATGGTGTCCACGCGGCGGCTGTTGATTTCAACATGGGAATCGCGTGCGTAGACAGGTTTTCCGCCCGCGGCGATCACGCGAATACCGAAATCCCAGTCATCGGAAAGGTGCTCGACAAACCGGCCGTTATTGAGCTGGTAAAAAATCTCAATGCCGCCGACTTTGTCGTACATCGTACGTTCAACGGCAAAACCTTTGCCATCCGGGAAGCCGCCAAACAGCGAGAAGGAGACATCGCGGCAGCGCAGCGTTTTCTGGATCTCCGCAAACAGGTTTGGGCGCAGCCGGAAGTCGTTTTCGTTGTAGTAGTAATTACAGGTGCCTAAATCCCCTGCTTCCTCGACCATTTTTTCAATTAGCGTGTGCAGCCACCAGCTGTCCACGGTACAGTCCGCATCGGCCGAAACGATATAGTGCTTACGGTTTATGCCAAGGCGTTTATCACGCGCTTTTGAACGCAGCGAGGCGTAGTCCATTCCGCATTTTCGCGCGGAGGAGACACCCTGCGTGGTTTCCTTGATGATATGAATATCCATTGCCGGATTGAGCCGATGAAAATCCTCTATTTGCGCTACTGAATCGTCGGTGGAATTATTATCCACCACGATCAGCTCCCAGTTATCATGTGTCAGCATGTTATTACGCGTTCTTTGATGAAGTAACGAGACAAGCACAGAATTAATTCTGTCGCTCTCGTTATAAACGGGTAAGACAATCGAAACATAAACATTGTTACGCATATATACTCTCCCTGAGTATTAATTAAGACTCAATGCTCTTACTGTTAAGTATTTTCTTACCAATAAGAAAATTTTGATAAGCCATTTCTGACATTAACGGTTTGTTAGTGATGAGTTTATAAACATTGAGAATAAACTCATCGTCAGGTAAATCATCTTTCTCGGCAGAAATATCCATGACTGGAGCAAAGAAACCATATTGCCCATAGACTTCGTCATAATATTCGTAACGTGTCGAAATGTAACAGCGCCGGTGACTAATCGCTTCACCAATTGGATTTCCATAACTGTCGTAATCCCATGACGTCAGAAAAGAGACGACATCACACGAGTAATATAAATCTTCAATGGTGTAGGTGTTCATGCCCGGAGGCATGTAACCGTGCTGCAGCCAACCAATAAAGTGTATAAACGGTTCAACCTGTAATGTCCTTGCTAAATCAACCAGCGATTGATAACACTCCGGCGCCTCATGGGGATCGCCTGCGATAACAAGAAATACGTGCCCCTCGCGACCGTGTTGTTGAAATAGCTGGTTGAGTTTTGATACCAGGTAAATATCCCGGTCAAGCCGTTTTTGTGGGATGAGGCGCGTGGTTCGGGCAATCAATATATCATTACAACCTATACCAAGGCTGCGCCGCATATCACTATGACTTCGCGCCTCGCTAAAGTTGTAAGCGTTCTTTTTAACTTTAACTTCAACAGCATAGTTACACCATTCTTCAAGTTTTGCTTTCAAATCCTCATTAAGCGTAACGTAGGTGATATAGGGGGATTTTATGGGTTTGATGGCATATGGGTATGGATAAGCACCATATTTCATCACCGTTTTTTCGCTGTTCCACATTAAATCATGGTCGCGCCAGGTGACGAATCTCTCTAAATCATATCGCTTCCCATATACATCTATTGCAATATATAGGGCCTTTGTATAAATAATATTTTCCGGAAGCGTGCCGTTTTCAACATAAACCGTGCCGATATTGAGTTGCTCCCATTGCAGCACGATTTTTTTTGCCAGTTGGCATGCTGTTTTATCAATCACAGAAAGAATTCTTTCACGTTCCGCTGATGAAACGGTTATTTTCTGACTAATCAATACATTATGCGAGTACTCGATAAAACCGGGGTTGTAGTCAGGTAGGCTGGTAATGTCATTTATTCGTGCAAGCGTAAATCCACCTTTATATATAGCATTCTCCCATTCATATGGTTTATTGAATTTGCCTTTATCAATCTTGATGTCGTAACCAAGATCAAGATAAGGCTTAATTCCCTTGTGCACTAACTCTTGTGCTGTTTTGAATGCTTCAACAGTAATTCCTGAAAAAGCAACAGCATCAAAAGAAATAAAAATTACTCCATTTCTAACGTCCATGGAATTACCTCTTTCTCATTGCGAAGATATTTTTTTAATTATTCCATTGATGCTAAGAAAAGCATATTACGGCCTGGGTTTAAAGTGGTTGGCATCGCAATGTTGAAGATAATGTCATTTTTTTACTTTTCGTCACATAAAAAAGCGAAATGATGTTTCATCCGTAATATATCAATTTAATTATTGTAACCATTAAGCAACTTTGTGAAGGCGTTTAAACTCAAGAATATTCTACTTTAATTGAGGCCATTCGGAATTTTTACTCTCAAACCCTATAGTGTGCAGGAATTTAATCTGTTAGAGAGGCTTTATTATTTATCGCGATAAAACCTAAAGGTAACTTTTCTTATTGCACTTTATACCGGGATGTCCGAGGATAACAGTTCGGTATGTTTTTTGTACCGCGCAATGATGAGATTGAATTTCGCCCGGTCAGTCACCGGGCTTGTCCTTGAAACATTGAACTGGATTAAGGAGTAAGCATGAAATCGAACCGTCAGGCACGTCATCTTATGGGGCTGGATTACAAAGTGTCGAACACCCGCAAAGTTGTCACGAAAGACAACCAGGAAGAGACGGTGGTCACTCACCGCTCCGGGCGTCATCGCCGCGCAGGCTGATTTGTCCACCCTCACCACCCCGTCCGGGGTGGTGTTTTATCCCCCCTCTCCTTGTTATTGCTAAAAATTCAATCAACGAATACCGCGATCGGGAAGTATTTGCTGAAGCGATGCTTTATACTTGCGCCCGCCGCTGTACCTGCCCGTGACTCACCCCCACGGGAGAAAGTTGATCAAGGAGCTGTAAGATGAATGCAAAGCATAATAAAAACCGATCGTTATATATCCCTTACGCTGGACCCGTGTTGCTGGAGTTTCCGTTGCTGAACAAAGGCAGCGCCTTCAGCATGGAAGAGCGCAGCAACTTCAACCTGCTTGGCCTGCTGCCAGAAGTGGTTGAAACCATTGAAGAACAAGCCGAACGCGCCTGGTTGCAGTATCAGGGCTTTAAAACCGACATCGATAAGCACATCTATCTGCGCAATATTCAGGACACCAATGAAACCCTCTTCTATCGGCTGGTCGAAAATCATCTCGAAGAGATGATGCCGGTGATCTATACCCCAACCGTCGGCTGGGCGTGCGAGCGTTTCTCTGATATTTACCGCCGCGCACGCGGTGTGTTCATCTCCTGGCAGAACCGCGCCAGCATGGACGACATCCTGCAAAACGTGCCGAACCACAATATCAAAGTGATCGTGGTGACCGACGGGGAACGCATCCTCGGTCTTGGCGACCAGGGCATCGGCGGCATGGGTATTCCGATTGGTAAGCTGTCGCTTTACACCTCCTGCGGCGGTATCAGCCCGGCTTACACCCTGCCCGTCGTGCTGGATGTTGGCACCAACAACCAGCAGTTGATTAACGATCCGCTCTATATGGGTTCGCGTCATCCGCGTATCACTGGCGATGATTACTACGCTTTTGTGGATGAATTTATTCAGGCGGTGAAACAGCGCTGGCCGGACGCGCTGTTGCAATTTGAAGACTTCGCGCAGAAAAATGCCATGCCGCTGCTGAACCGTTATCGCGATGAAATCTGCTGCTTTAACGATGACATCCAGGGCACGGCGGCAGTCACTGTCGGGACGCTGATCGCCGCCAGCCGCGCGGCGGGCAGCCAGCTCAGCCAGCAGAAAATCGTCTTCCTTGGCGCGGGTTCCGCCGGTTGCGGTATTGCGGAACAAATCATTGCGCAGACTCAGCGTGAAGGGTTGAGCGAAGCGGACGCCCGTCAGAAGGTCTATATGGTTGACCGTTTCGGCCTGCTGACGGACGAAATGCCGAATTTGCTGCCGTTCCAGAGTAAGCTGGTACAAAAACGCGAAAACCTGCAAAACTGGGACACCGGCGCGCAAAATGAAGCCCTTTCCCTGCTGGATGTGGTGCGTAACGTGAAACCGGATATTCTGATCGGTGTTTCTGGTCAGACCGGGTTGTTCACGGAAGAGATCATCCGTGAAATGCACAAACACTGCCCGCGCCCGATTATCATGCCGCTGTCGAACCCGACCTCGCGCGTGGAAGCAACGCCGCAGGATATCATTAGCTGGACGGATGGGATGGCGCTGGTTGCCACCGGCAGCCCGTTCTCGCCCGTGCAGTGGAAAGAGAAAACCTACCCGATTGCCCAGTGCAACAACGCCTACATCTTCCCGGGCATCGGTCTTGGGGTTATTTCCAGCGGCGCGTCACGCATTACGGATGAAATGCTGATGGCGGCAAGCGAAACGCTGGCGGAATACTCCCCACTGCTACTCAATGGCGAAGGGTTGGTGCTGCCGGAGCTGAAAGACATTCAGCAAGTTTCGCGCGCCATAGCCTTTGCCGTTGGCAAAATGGCGCAACAACAAGGTCTGGCGGCAAAAACCTCGGCCGAAGCGCTGAAGCAATCCATTGACGAAAACTTCTGGGAGCCGAAGTACCGCAGCTACCGCCGTACTTCTATTTAATCTCCGCACCCGGCGCCGCAGTGCGCCGGGTTTTTCCCTGCTGGTAAAACATTCATTTCCCCGCTAAACTCCTTTTCACCCATTAACTTACTGAATATAAAAAAGGAGGCTACTTATGCTGTATTGTGAATTGTTTGACTATTCACATGCCTTTGGCGATCGCGCCAGCTCAAGCGTTATCGGTTTCGTGCTGCGATAACTTCGGCTTGAGCGAAGACAACAATCCCTTCCCTTGGGCTTACCAGGTTATCGTCAGCGATGTTTGACGAGGCACGCTCGTGCCTGTAACTCTTGAGTAAGCAATGAGCACATTACTATCTGCACAATCCATCCGTGTTGAAACGGCGTTTGGTCCGTTATTTTCCGATCTCTCCTTCACCCTGAAAAAAGGCGATCGCCTCGGGCTAATTGGCGACAATGGCTGCGGCAAAAGTACGCTGCTAAAAGTGCTGGACGGTTCGCTGTCGCCGCTTTCCGGCAACGTGACGGTGGCAAACCAGTGCCTGCTGGCGCGCGTTGAGCAACATCTGCCCGATGCCCTGTTATCGATGACGCTGCTTGATGCGGTACTGGCGCAGCTCCCGTCGACGGAGCGCGACAGCCAGCGCTGGCGCGGCGAAGCATTACTGGCCAGCATGGGACTGAGTCCGCAGGAAATCGCCTTAACGGCCGCCACGCTGAGCGGCGGGCAACATACCCGCTTGCTGCTGGCGCGGGCGCTTATCCGCGAACCGGATCTGCTGCTCCTGGATGAGCCGGGCAACCACCTCGATCTGCCCACATTGCTGTGGATGGAACAGTTTCTGCGAAGCTGGTCCGGCAGTTTCGTGATGGTGTCGCACGACGCGGCGTTACTGGATGCGGTGACCAATGGCAGCTGGATCCTGCGTGACCATACTCTGCACAGCTTCGCACTCCCCTGTAGCGCGGCGCGGCAGGCGCTGGAAGCGCGGGATGAGAGCGATGCCCTGCGTCACAAAGCGGAGCAAAAGGAGATCGACCGCGTTACCGCCAGCGCCAAACGGCTGGCCACCTGGGGGCGCGTCTATGACAACGAAGATCTGGCGCGCAAAGCGAAGCAGATGGAGCGCCAGGTTGAACGCCTGAAAGAGAACCAGACCGAACTGACCGAGGGCAGCCAGTGGCGGCTGGCGCTGCATGGCGAGGAACTCAGGGCGGATCGTCTGCTGGAGATGGAACAGCTCGCTGTTCCGCCTGCGCCCGGATTACCGGACTTGTTCCGGGTGCCGGTTGCGCGGCTGAAAAGCGGCGATCGGGTCGCCATTGTCGGGCGTAACGGCTGCGGGAAATCCTCGCTGCTGCGTCTTATCTGGCGGGCTTACCAGCAGGAAAGCGCATCCGGGTTGCGTCTGCATCCCCGGCTGAACGCCGGTTACTACGACCAGACGCTGCATCAGTTGCCGGATGACGCCACGCTGTTTGACGCGCTAGAGCCGTTTGCCCCCACGCCACAGGATCGCAAAATGGCGCTCATCAGCGCCGGTTTTGCCTGGGCGCGTCACGGGCAACGCGTGGCGACACTCAGCGGCGGTGAGCGCTCCAGGTTATTGTTTGTCGGTCTGTCGCTGGCGCACTTTAACCTGCTGATGCTGGATGAGCCAACCAACCATCTGGATATGGCAGGCAAAGAGGCGCTGGCGCAAACGCTGCAACAGTTCAGCGGCGGTGTGTTGCTGGTCAGCCACGACAGAGCGCTTATCAGCAGTAGCTGTAACCGCTTCTGGTTGGTGGAAAACGGTGAACTGAGCGAATGGCATGATGCTGAGGCGGTGTTTGAACGCCTGCGCGAAAGTGTCCGCCACGAGCAGGCAGCGCCGGAGGCGCTTAGCGTCGCCGCTGAGCCAGAGGATATTGATGCCCTTCTGGAGCGGTTAATCAAGCTTGAAACCCAACTGGCAGAAGACCTGGCGCGTAAAGCGAAGCACCAGAAACCGCAACTTCAGGCGCAGTGGCGCGAGGAGATTGCCCGCCTGCAACAAAGGTTGTAGTACCACAGCAAACAGGCGCCGTAAGGCGCCTGTTTTTTAACACCAGCCTGTGCTGCGGGTCAGCAACAGGTGCTGGTTTATTCTTTTCGCGCGGAGGAGACACCTCGGATCGACATCGTGCAGAACCGGCAGAGACTTTTTAGTGAGGACGTCACTCAAAAGCGCAGCCCATGCCAGCAGTATGCAGGCGGTTTCTTACTGCTGCGGTTTTTTCGCTTTCCAGGCCTCCCATGCCTGTTTGATTTCCTGCTTTGCGGTTGCCGCGTCGTTAAAACCGTTCAGCTCCACTTTTTTACGTCCGTCCGGCAACTGTTTGTAAACGCGGAAGAACGCTTCCAGCCGTTGCTGCTCGATTTTAGGCAAATCGGTGATGTTTTTAATGTCGTCATAGGTCGGGTCGATTTTGCTGGCCGGTACGGCAACAATTTTGTCGTCCGTTTCGCCGCCATCAATCATTTTCAGCACGCCAATCGGGCGCAGTTTAATCAGCGTTCCCGGTGCCAGCGGCGCGCGGGTGTAAAAAATCACATCCAGCGGATCGCCATCCCCCGCCAGCGACTGGGTGAGCGAGCCGTAGTTCGCCGGGTAAGCCACCGGCATTGACTGGAAGCGGTCTGCCACGATAAAGCCGGTTTCGGCGTCCGTTTCATACTTAATAATGCCGCCCGCCGGGATTTCCGTTACCGCGTAGAACTCTTCCGGGTTATTTTCCGGCTGCGGAAACGCAAGGATATTGTGTGCCTGAACCGAGGCGGATAAGAGAATGCTGACGGCCAGCAGCTTTTTCACCAGATGCATTGTTAATCACTCTTTTGTTATAGAAAGCAACAATTTGGCGGCAATTGATGACAGTAGCATGACATTGATGCTGCTAACTCTATAACCTTATTAACAGCGTGGTTACTGATTATTTACCCTACCTAAACCAGGGGAAAGGCGCTGAAAGTATTACAGCATGTTGCCCTGCTCTTGAATGTCCCTCCTAAACCATTAATTCTAAAGACGTATATTACGGATGAAGCCATACGCCACACCCGGATCTCAGTTCCATGCCTCATCACAGGAGAAACACCATGAAGGCTGCTGTTGTTACAAAAGATCATCAGGTTGAAGTGACTCAAAAAACATTACGCCCGCTGAAACATGGCGAAGCGTTACTGAAAATGGAGTGCTGTGGCGTTTGCCATACGGACTTGCACGTGAAAAACGGGGATTTCGGCGACAAAACCGGTGTGATCCTCGGACACGAAGGCATTGGTATTGTCACCCAGGTGGCCGAAGGCGTGACCTCGCTGAAAGTGGGCGATCGCGCTTCTGTGGCGTGGTTTTTTCAGGGCTGCGGCCACTGCGAATATTGCAACAGCGGCAACGAAACCTTGTGCCGTGAGGTAGTAAACGCGGGTTACACGGCCGATGGCGGCATGGCGGAAGAGTGCATTGTGGTCGCGGATTATGCGGTGAAAGTGCCAGACGGTCTGGACTCCGCCGCAGCCAGCAGCATCACCTGCGCGGGCGTGACCACCTATAAAGCGGTGAAAGTTTCGCAGATTAAACCGGGCCAGTGGATTGCTATCTACGGTCTCGGCGGGCTGGGTAACCTGGCGCTGCAATACGCCAAAAATGTGTTTAACGCCAAAGTCATCGCCATCGACGTAAATGATGAGCAGCTTAAACTCGCTGCCAGCATGGGCGCAGATCTCACCATCAACTCGCGCAGCGAAGATGCGGCAACAGTGGTGCATGAAAAAACCGGCGGTGCACATGCCGCCGTAGTTACCGCGGTGGCAAAAGCAGCCTTTAACTCGGCTGTTGATGCCGTGCGTGCCGGTGGTCGCGTGGTGGCCGTGGGTCTGCCGCCAGAAGCAATGAGCCTCGATATTCCGCGCCTGGTGCTGGACGGCATTCAGGTCGTTGGTTCGCTGGTCGGTACGCGTCAGGATCTGCACGAAGCTTTCCAGTTCGCCGCCGAAGGCAAAGTGGTGCCGAAAGTGGCGCTGCGCCCGCTGGAAGATATCAACGCCATCTTTAAAGAGATGGAACAGGGCCAGATCCGTGGTCGTATGGTGATCGACCTCCGCCATTAATCACCGGGCATTGCCTATAATCGGGGGGCATTACTGCCCCTTTTTTTCTGACACAGAGGTGCTTATGACCCCCACTATCCCCGGGCTTGAAGTGCTGTTTATCGCCGGTTTCGGCCCCATCCCGCAAAACGTTGCCGACAGCCAGGCGTTTTACCAGCACACCCTTGGGCTGCCGTTGAAACCGATGGAGGGCGCGAGCGATTACCTCGTCGCCGACCACGATGCGCTCGACGGCGCAAAACACTTCGCCCTGTGGCCGCTGCATCACGCCGCCGCGTCGTGCTTTGGCGCAGAGAAGTGGCCGGATTCCCACCCCGTTCCGCAAAGCTGGGTTGAATTTGAAGTGCAGGATTTGGCTACCGCTACCGATGTGTTGGTCAACAAAGGGTATCAACTGCTGGTTGCCAACCGTCTGGAACCCTGGGGGCAGAGCGTCACGCGCCTGCTTGCGCCTGAAGGGGTACTGGTCGGGCTGACCATTACGCCCTGGCTGCGTTAACGCGCTGTCTTAGCGGGGCGTGCCCCGGTTTTGCGCTTTTCTGAAATGCTTATCTCAATTCCTTTGTTCCCTTGTTATAGCGCGCACCGGATGATGAATCCGACGTTAAGACCATAGATAACAAAGGAATTCACCATGCACATCCCTTTTCGCTTGCCGCTGCTGACGGTGCTGATAACGGCCGCTTCCGTTCAGAGCTGGGCGGCACAGACGCCGGTTAAAGGTGGCACGCTAATTTATCTTGAGCAGCAGGCGCACACCAATTTATACCCTCCAGCCGGGGGTTTTTACCCCAACGGCGGCATTCTTAATCAAATCACCGACAAGCTGACCTGGCAGAACCCCAAAACATTGCAGGTGGAGCCGTGGATTGCTGAAAGCTGGAGCACCAACGCCGATAAGACCGAATACACCTTTAAAATTCGCCCGGGGGTGACCTTTTCCGACGGCACGCCGCTTGATGCCAACGCGGTAGCGAAAAACTTCGACACCTACGGCCTTGGCAACAAAGCGCAACGCCTGCCGGTATCGGAAGTGATCAATAACTACGATCACAGTGAAGTGATCGATGCGCAGACCGTTAAATTCTACTTTAAAAAACCGTCGCCGGGCTTCCTGCAAGGCACCGCTACCATTGGCTCTGGTCTGGTATCGCTCAGTACGTTACAGCGTAACTTCGAACAACTGGGCGACGCGCGGCAGATTATTGGTTCCGGGCCGTTTGTCGTCAGCGATGAAAAACTGGGGCGTGAAGTCACCCTCACCGCGCGTAAAGATTATCAGTGGGGGCCGAAAAACCTTACCCAGCAAGGCCCGGCGAATCTTGATGGCATAAAAATTATTGTCACCCCGGAAGACAGTGTGCGCATCGGCGCGTTGCTGTCGGGTCAGGCGGGCTTTATTCGCCAGGTGCAGGCATACGACGAAAAGCAGGCCACCGATCAGGGTTTCAACATTTATGCCGCGCCGACACGTGGCGTGAATGACAGCATAAGTTTCCGCCCCGATAACCCGCTGGTTGCCGATGTGCGGGTCCGCCAGGCGCTGCTGCACGCCACCGACGCTAAACAAGTTGTCGATACCCTTTTCTCGCCTAATTATCCGCAGGCAACCTCTGTGATTGCTCATTCTGCCGCCGGTTACGTCGATCTGCGCGACAAACTGACATTCGATCCGGCGAAAGCGAAGCAATTGCTGGACGACGCGGGCTGGAAAACAGGCGCGGACGGTATTCGCAGCAAAGACGGACAACGACTGGCGCTGGCAGTGTATGAATCCTTGCCGCAGCCGCAAAACAAAGAGGTGCTGCAACTGGTGGCGCAGCAGTGGCGACAGGTTGGCGTGGCGTTGAGCGTAAAAGCCGGCGATGCGGGTAGCCATACGCTGGATAACCTCGACCCGCTGAAAACACCGCTCACTGTTTCCGAAGTCGGGCGTGCCGATCCAGATGTAGTGAAAAGCATGTTCTATCCGGCAAACCGCGACGCGCTGCTGCAAAAAGGTGGCTCCAGCGACAAGGTGAAAAATTTCCGCGACGACAAACTTAACGACCTGCTGGTGAGCATTTCCGCCGAAGTGGATGGACAAAAACGTCTGCAACTGACCGGTGACGCGCAGCGTTATCTGCTGGATAACGCTTATGTGATCCCGATTTTTGAAGAGCCGCAGGTCTTTGCCGGCGCGCCATGGCTAAAAGGCGCAAGCTTTGAAGCCGTAGGTCGCCCGTCGTTCTACGGCGCGTGGATTGAAAAACACTGAGGAGGCAGGCGATGAGCCACTATCTTCTGCGGCGCGCCGGGCAAGGTCTGCTGGTGTTATGGGCCGCGTTTACTCTCTCCTTCGTGCTGCTTCAGGTGCTGCCGGGCGACGCGGTGCTGATTAAGTTTCAGAACCCGGATCTGGGCCTCAGCCCGACGCAAATCGAAGAGATGCGCGTGGCCTATGGCGCAAACAGTCCACTCTGGCAGCAATATTTTCATACGCTGCTTGCCATGGTGCGCGGAGATTTTGGCTATTCGGTGCAAGCGGGTGTGCCGGTCAGCGAGCTTATCGCCAGCAATTTGCCGGACACGCTCCAGCTGGCGCTCCCCGCCTTTGCGCTCGCGGTAGCACTGGCCTTCACGCTGGCGTTTGCCTCCCGACTTCCGGCGCTGCGCGGGCTTAGTAATGCGATTCAGTCTGTTCCGGTGCTGCTGATCTCCCTGCCGACATTCTGGCTGGGGATCGCGCTGATTCAGCTGTTCTCATTTCACTGGCGGTTGATCCCGGTGATTAACCCTTCGCCACTACAGGGGCTGATCCTGCCGATTATTACCGTTGCCATTCCGATTAGTGCACCGCTGGCGCAAATTTTCATGCGCAGTATCGATCAGGTTGCCGCGCAACCCTTTGTTGCGGTAGCACGCGCGAAAGGCTTTAGCGAAACCGGCGTGCTGTGGCGGCATGTGACGGGCAACGCCCTGCTGCCGGTGCTGAACATTGCCGGGTTGCTGCTGGGTGAATTGATTGCCGGGGCGCTAATTACCGAAACCGTGTTTGGCCGTTCCGGCTTAGGCCAGCTTACTCAGCAGGCGGTAAATAATCAGGATATCGCGGTGTTGCAGGCGGTGGTGATGATCTCCGCGCTCGGCTTTGTGCTGATCAACCTGCTGGTTGATTTACTGATGCCGTGGTTTGACCCGCGGCTGCAAACCGTTAGCGGAGGGGCGTTATGAGCCTGGTTGATTACGCTATCGCCGCACGCAAGCGGGTTCCTGTCTGGTCGGGGTTGCGCTGGCAGCCAGGATTATGGCTGGCGTGGACGGTGATTATTCTGGCGGTTCTGGCCGCGTTATTCCCTGCGTTGTTTACCGCGTATAGCCCGACAGAAGGTATCGCCGGCGCGCAGCGGTTGGCGCCACAAGCCGGTCACTGGCTGGGCACCGACCAGCTAGGACGCGACCTGTATGCGCGCATTGTTTATGGCGCGTCGCATTCCCTTTCGGCTGCGTTGGCGGCGGTGGCGATGGGGTTGATTGTCGGCACGCTGACCGGCGTTATCGCCGGAGCGCTTGCCGGACGCGTCGAATCGGTACTGATGCGTCTGGTGGATGTTCTGCTCTCAATTCCTTCGCTGTTGCTGTCGCTGACGGTCATTATTTTGCTTGGCTTTGGTACGGTGAACGCGGCAATTGCCGTCGGCGTGGCTTCGGTCGCCAGTTTTGCCCGCCTGTCGCGCGGCGAAGTGGTGCGCATTCGCCATACCGATTATGTCGAAGCGGCCAGAGGCAGCGGCGGCACCTTTCTGGCCGTGCTGTGGCGACACATTTTACCCAACTCGCTCACAGCGGTGCTGGCGTTCGCCACACTGCAATTCGGCCAGGCGATCCTCGCCCTTTCCACCCTCAGTTTCCTCGGTTACGGCACCCCGCCGCCGGTGCCGGAATGGGGCTTACTGATTGCGGAAGGACGCAATTATTTATCCACTGCCTGGTGGCTGACGACCTTCCCGGGTGTAGTCGTGGTTGTGGTGGTGCTGGCGGTAAACCGCATCAGCCGCCAGTTTAGTGGAGGTCGCGCATGACAGTGTTATCGGTAGAAAATTTACGCGTCAGTTATCGCACCGGGCGAGAATGGCGCGAAGTGGTGCATCAGGTCAGTTTTACTCTCCAGCGTGGTGAAATGCTGGCATTTGTCGGCGAGTCGGGTTCCGGTAAAACCACCACAGCGCAGGCGATTATTGGCCTGCTCGCTGAGAATGCCCGGCGCGACAGTGGCAACATTGTGCTTAACGGCGAAGTGATAAGCCAGTGGTCGGCCAGGCGGCTGAACAGCTTGCGCGGTGCGCGCATCAGTCTGGTGCCGCAGGATCCGGGAAATTCGCTCAACCCGGTCAAAACGATCGGTGCGCAGGTGGCGGAAGTGCTCCATCTGCACAGCAAACTCACTGCCCGACAGCGCGACGCGCAGGTGCTGGCGCTGTTGAGCAAAGTGGGACTTAGCCATCCAGAGCAACGCATCAAACAGTATCCGCACCAGCTTTCCGGCGGCATGAAACAGCGTGTCCTGATCGCCATGTCTATCGCTCTGCAACCGGATGTGATTATCGCCGACGAACCGACCAGCGCGCTGGATGTCACCGTGCAGAAACGCATTCTCGATCTGCTGGACGTGCTACGTCGCGAATCCGGCACGGCAGTGCTGTTTGTGACGCATGATTTGGCGCTGGCCGCCGAGCGCGCCGATCGGCTGCTGGTTTTCCGTGACGGCGACATTCAGGAACAGGGTAAGACGGCGGATATTTTGCGCGCGCCGCAGCATGCCTACACCCGCCAGTTGCTCAGCGATGTGCACGGGCAATCACTGACTATCGCGCCGGTTTCCGGCCAGCCGCACTCCTCACCGGCAATCCGTTTGCTGGATATCGATAAACGCTTTTCGCTCGGTAAAGGCCACACGTTACAGGCGCTTGACGCCGTGAGCTTTGAGGTACGCCGCGGCAGCACCCACGCGCTGGTGGGCGAATCCGGTTCCGGGAAAACCACGCTGGCGCGCATTCTGCTGGGCTTTGAACAAGCGGATAGCGGCAGAGTGATCATTGATGATATCGATGCCACGCAGTTGCGCCCGGAGGCGCACCGGCAACTGCGGCGCAAAATCCAGTTCGTTTATCAGAACCCTTTCGCCTCGCTCGATCCGCGCCAGACGCTGGCGCAGATTATCGAAGAGCCGTTAAAGAACTTTGAGCGTATTGAGAAAGCGGAACGCATGGCGCGCGTGGAGGCCGTTGCCCGCCGGGTCGCGCTGCCGCTGTCGCTACTTGAACGCACGGCGCGGGAGCTTTCCGGCGGGCAGCGTCAGCGCGTTGCGATTGCCCGCGCACTGATCCTTGAGCCAGCCATTCTGGTGCTGGATGAGGCCACTTCTGCGCTGGATGTCACGGTACAGGCGCAGATCCTCGCCCTGCTTCAGCAATTGCAGCAGCAACTGGGTCTGACTTATCTGTTTATCACCCACGATCTGGCGACCGTGCGCCGTATTGGTCACAGCGTCACGGTGCTGCGTAATGGTCGCGTTGTCGAACACGGTCCGGTTGAGCAACTGTTTGCCGCGCCGCAGCACGACTATACCCGCGAATTAATCAACGCCATTCCACATTTTTCACCCGCTACGGAGGAGTTCGCATGACGCGAAAACGCCTGGGCTTTTTTACCCGTCTGCTTGATAACGCCGCGCCGAAAGAGCGCTACCGGCTGGCGACGGAACAGATCCGCCATGCCGAACGCCACGGTTTCGATACGGCGTGGATTGCGCAGCACCATTTCCATGAGCACGAAGGCGGTTTACCGTCGCCGCTGGTTTTTCTGGCGCACGTTGCCGCGCACACTGAACGCATTCGGCTCGGCACTGCCATCATCACTCTGCCGCTGGAAAACCCGCTGCGGGTGGCGGAAGACGCGGCGGTGCTGGACTTGCTCAGCGACGGACGGCTGGAAGTGGGCTTTGGCTCCGGCGGGACGCCGACATCCTTTCTGCCGTTTGGTCTGACGATTAACGAACGTGCGTCAGCCTTTGCCGACGGTCTGCATCTGATCCAGAGTGCGTGGCGCGGGGATTCGCTCACTCACCCGGATAACCACCTCTACCCGCCTGCGCCGCAGCTGGCGGAGCGCGTGTGGATCGCCACCTTTTCGGTGGAAGGGGCTATCCGGGCAGCGCAAGGCGGTCACGGATTGATGCTATCGCGCACCCAACCGCGTCCGGCCGATGAACCCTTCCTGCCGCTGGATGCTATCCAGAACCCGATGATCGATGCCTACCTTGCCGCGCTGCCATCCGGTGTAGCACCGCGAATTCTGGCGTCGCGCACCGCGTTTGTTGCCGACAGCGTTGATTACGCGCTTCACGTCGCCGCACCGGGTCTTACGAAGCAAGCGCAGCAGCACCGCGCGGCGGGCTATCGCGTAAATGGTGACAACGTCACTGATTATATTCAGCAATTTGATGCCCATATCGGTGATGCGAAAACCGTTCTGGATTCGCTCGGCAAAGACAGCGTGCTGGCGCGCGTCACCGATATCTCTTTCCAGGTGCATTCGGTCGAACCTTCGCACCAGGACACCCTGCGTTCCATCGAACTGATCGCCGGGCGGATCGCCCCGCAGATTTTATAAGGAGTGGTTATGGCGTTTACTCAGGACATTCTTGCCGAACTGGCGGAGATCGCCCCCGGCTCTCCTGTGGCTCAGGCGCGTGACACGCGTGATGCCGCAACGCAGCATGCGCAAGGCAGTTACCAGGCGCTGTTTGATATTCAGGAAGAGGCGTTCACCGCCGATGAGCGCTATAGCGTGGCGGCGAAAGTGGCGAAATGGCACAACGCCAATGAACTGGCGGCACACTACGCCGGTTTTGGCCTCGCCGACCCGACTTCGGCACGCTTAACCCCGGCGCTGGAATTCGCCCGCTTACTGACTTTTTCGCCGGTGAAAGCGACGCCTCAGGCGCTCAACACACTGGTTGCCGCGGGCTGGAAGAAAGAGAGTATTGTCACGCTGGCGCAACTGGTTGCATTTGTCAGCTTCCAGAGCCGGTTACTGGCCGGATTGCGGCTGTTAAACGGAAAAACGGTAGCTGACAGCGATATTCCGGTGGTGGCCGGTGCCTGGCACACCAGCGCGAAAACGCAAAGCGGCAAAGCTGCGCCGGTACAATTTACGCAACAGGAATTAGGCTGGGAGCCGTGGCTGGCGGCAAAACCGCTGGCGGAATTCACGCCTGACGAACAGGCGATCCTGGCGAAATTTGGCCATACGGATTCCGACTATTTCCGCCTGCTGGGCCGTAACCTGCCGGTGCTGGAGCAGCGCACCTTAACCGATAAAGGCATTTTCTATACGCCGGGTGGTTTACCGCGTGCGGAACGCGAGCTGGCGGCCACCGCGGCCAGTAAAATTAACGGCTGTATCTACTGCGCTTCGGTCCATGCGCGTAAAACCAGCCAGTTATCGAAGGATGATAATGCCGTGGAAACCTTGCTGGCCGTGCAGCCGGGCGGGATTCTGAGCGAGGGACAATCGACGCGCTGGCAGGCAGAAATTGATGCCGCTGCCGCGCTGTCGGTAACGCCGCCTGCGCTAACGGTGGCGCATCTGGAAAGACTCAATGCTCAGGGGCTGGATACCTTGCAGCAACTGGATCTTATCCAGTCTGCTGCGTTTTTCGCATGGGCGAACCGCTTGATGTTAACGCTTGGCGAGCCGTATTTGCCGTGAGTGATTGACCCGGTGGGCACAAGGCTCACCGGGTGGAGGACGAGTGCTGAACAGCCTGCTGCGGTTGATGCTTTGTTTTTCGGTGACCATAGATCAGAAGCGAGGTCATGGCGGCAAACGTCAGCACCGCTGCCGGTAACGTCAGGTAGCTGTAAGTGAAACCAAACGCAATAATCAACCCGCCAAACCAGGCACCGACCGCGTTGCCGAGGTTAAACGCCATCTGTCCCCCTGCCGCGCCGAGCATTTCACCGCCCTTCGCATTTTGCAGCAGCATGATTTGCAGCGGCGCAGAGAGCGCAAACAGCCCGGCGCAGCAGACAAAACCAAGCGACAACGCCCCCACTTTGCTTTCACCGGCGACAAACAGCGCCAGCATCGCCAGCATAATCAGTAATTCCGTTACCGCCGCGATGCGCACTGGGCTGAATTTCACCGAAAGCCTGCCGCTGAACATATTGCCCAGCACCATACCGAGACCCATCAGCATCATGATCAGTGTCATCGCGCTTTCGCTGAAACCGGAAACATTGACCATAAACGGCTTCACATAGCTAAACCAGGCGAATACGCCCGCGTTGCCGAACATGGTGGCGGCAAAAATCAGCCACGGTTCTGGTTTCTTCAGGAAGTGAAACTGCTCGCGCAGGCGACTTTCGCTGGTATCAAACAGCGACGGCACCCAGGCAATCACCGAGACGATCACCAGCGCGAAAAAGACGGCGATCAGCAAGAAGGTGTAGCGCCAGCTGAACGTGTGTCCGATCCACGTGCCGAGCGGAATGCCAATCAGATTGGCGACGGTCATTCCGGCGATCATCCCGGCTACCGCCATGGTCACTTTTCCCGGCGGCGCGATTTTAGAGAGGATTATCGCCCCCACGCCAAAAATCGCCCCGTGCGGGAAACCGGAAATCAGGCGCGCGATAATCAGCATGGTGTAGGAACTGGAAAAGGTAAAAATGGCGTTACCGACGAGACACAGCGCCACCAGAAACAGCAGCGTGTTTTTCAGCGAAAAGCGGTTCGAAAAGAGCGCCATGATCGGTGCGCCAATCACCACGCCAAAGGCGTAAGCGGAGATCATGTGCCCCGCCGAAGGAATTGAAATGCCGACATTGTTCGCGAGTTCGGTCAACACGCCCATAATGCCGAACTCCGCCATGCCCAGACCAAAGGTCGCAAGTGCCAACGAAAAAACGGTTTTTTTCATACCACTAACCACTTGTTAAAAGTTTGCGACAGGCATTATTGACTATTCATGCCACAGCGACCAGTTGAAATGGCCGGGCTGGCATATAAATCCATGCATTCGGGCAGATTAATGAATAAAGCGCAAAAGGTGGGAAACGCAGGTGTGCGGAAAGATAAAACCGCTCCGAACGGTTATCCGGAGCGGTTTGCAGATTATTTAATGCCTTCGGTGCTCTCTTTTTTTGCTTCCAGACGCTCCACATCGCGATACCAGCGCGGGTGGTGTTTCTGCGCCCAGCGGCGGCTCACTTTCCCTTCAACCATCCCTTTGATGGAGCCTTTCACCCAGAACGCCATATACATATGGATCAGGATAGCGTGCAGCAAAATGATCGCCGAAGTGGCGTGCAGCAGCAGGCTGTAGCGGATCACCTGAATCGGGAAGTAGTGCGCAAAGTACGGGCGCCAGATAATCACCCCGGTTACCAGCAGCACAAAAATCATGCTCATGATTGACCAGAACATCATCTTTTGCCCGGCATTGTATTTGCCGACTTTCGCCACCTTGTGCTCGTTGCCTTTCAGCACTTCGACAATGTTTTTCAGCCACGGCAGATCCTGCTTGTCCGGGATGTTGTGATGCACAAAACGCACAAACATAAACATCAGCGCGAGGAAGACAACCACGCCAAAGAACGGGTGCAAAATGCGCCCCATCTGCGGTGTGCCGAAAGTTTCCGTTAGCCATTGCAGCGTCGGGAAGAAAAACGAAATGCCGGACAGCGCGACCAGGAAAAAGCAGATCACCACCGTCCAGTGACAGGCGCGGTCGATAAACGTGGTGCGCACAATCATTTTTGACTTACTCATGGTGCTCCTCTTCATCGTCATCCACCTCTTTGTTCGGCCCGATGCCGATGTAGTGGTAAATCAGCCCGGCGAAGGTGGCGAGGAAGCCCGCCGCCGACAACGGTTTCAGTACCCCTTTCCACAGGTTGACCGAGGTATCTATCTGCGGATCTTTCGGCAGGTTGTGGTACAGGCCCGGCTGATCGGCATGATGCAGCACATACATCACATGCGTACCGCCCACGCCCTGCGGGTTGTAGATGCCCGCACTGGCATAACCGCGCGCCTTCAGCTTTGCCACGCGCTGCTCGCCAAGCTCCAGCATCTCGGCTTTGGTGCCGAAATGGATAGCGCCGGTCGGGCAGGTTTTCACACACGCGGGCTCCTGGCCGACGCTGACGCGATCGACACAGAGCGTGCATTTGTAAACGCGGTTATCCTCTTTGTTGAGGCGCGGCACATTAAACGGACATCCGGCGATGCAGTACCCGCAGCCGATACAGTTCTCCTGCTGGAAATCGACAATACCGTTGGCGTACTGAATAATCGCGCCCGCCGACGGGCAGGCTTTCAGGCAGCCCGGTTCCGCGCAGTGCATACAGCCATCTTTGCGGATCAGCCACTCCAGTTTGCCGTTCTGCTCGGTTTCGCTAAAACGCATCACCGTCCAGGATTTGGCGCTCAAATCGGCCGGATTATCGTAAACCCCGACGCAGTGCCCCACTTCATCGCGAATATCGTTCCACTCCGAACAGGCCACCTGGCAGGCTTTGCAGCCCACACAGGTGGAAACGTCGATAAGTTTGGCGACTTCCGCTTTGTAATCACGCGCCCGCGGGGGCGGCGTGACCGGGTTGGTGGCGGAGCGTTTCAGAATGTCCTGCGTTTCCATAGCCATTATTTCGCTCCTTTACGCCTTCTCGATATTGACTAAAAACGCTTTGTACTCCGGCGTTTGCGAGTTTGCGTCGCCCACGTTCGGCGTCAGGGTGTTGGCGATATAACCTTTTTGCGCCACCCCTTCAAAGCCCCAGTGCAGCGGAATACCAATGGTTTCCACCTGCTGACCATGAACCTGCAAAGTCCGCAGACGATGCGTCACCACCGCGACCGCGCGAATAAAGCCGCGCTTGCTGCTCACCGTCACGCAATCGCCGTTGGCGATGCCTTTTGCCGCTGCCAGCGTTTCGCTGATTTCGACAAACTGCTGCGGCTGGGCGATGGCGTTGAGACGCGCATGCTTGGTCCAGGTGTGGAAATGCTCCGTCAGGCGGTAGGTGGTGCCGACATACGGGAACTGATCTTTTTTCCCCATCCGTTTGGCATCGTCCTCGAACAGACGCACTACCGGGCTGGAGATCACGTTCGGGTGCAGCGGGTTGGTGCCCAGCGGTGTCTCCACCGGCTCGTAGTGTTCCGGGAATGGCCCTTCCGCCAGCTTGTCGAGGGCGAACAGCCGACCCAGCCCCTCCTGCTGCATGATGAATGGCCCGGTATTGCTGCCCGGCGGCGCGGTGTTGAAGTCCGGGATGTCGTTGCCGACCCACTTCGTCCCGTTCCACTGGATCAGCATCCGTTTCGCATCCCACGGTTTACCCTGCACATCCGCCGACGCGCGGTTGTAGAGCACGCGGCGGTTTAGCGGCCACGCCCACGCCCAACCGAGCGTATTGCCAAGCCCGGACGGATCGGCGTTATCGCGGTTCGCCATCTGATTACCCAGCTCCGTCCAGCTCCCGCTGTAGATCCAGCACGATGAGGCGGTGGTGCCGTCATCGCGCAGCAGCGCAAAGCTATTGAGCAGTTGGCCTTTTTTCGCCAGCAGTTGCCCGTTGGCGTCATAGAGATCCGCCAGCGCGTAGCCGTTGTTCTCTTTCGCCACTTCTTCCGAGTGCGGGTTGTGCGGCTGACGGTAGTTCCAGGACATCTTCAGCAGCGGCTCCGCGCCTTTGCCGCCTTCGGTGCGGTACATCTCGCGCAGGCGGTGGTAAATCCCGGCGAGGATTTCGCCATCGTTCAGCGCTTCGCCCGGCGCGTCCTGGCCTTTCCAGTGCCACTGTAACCAGCGGCCGGAGTTGGCGATCGAGCCATCCTCTTCGGCAAAGCAGGTCGATGGCAGACGGAACACTTCGGTCTGGATATCCGCCGGGTTGACGTCGTTCATCTCACCGTGGTTCTGCCAGAAGGTGGAGGTTTCAGTCACCAGCGGATCGATAACCACCAGGTACTTCAGCTTGCTCAACGTGCTGACCACTTTGTTTTTGTCCGGGAACGACGCCACCGGGTTAAAGCCCTGGCAGATATAACCGTTGACTTCGCCTTTCGCCATCTTGTTGAAGTACTTGATCACATCCCAGGCCTGATCCCACTTCGGCAACCAGTCAAAGCCCCAGTTATTCTCTTTCTGCGCCGCGTCGCCGTAGAACGACTTCATCAGGCTGACAAAGAACTTGGGATAGTTGCTCCAGTAGTTCACCTGGTCCGGCAACAGCGCTTTTGGCGTATTCGCCGCCAGGTACTGCTGTAAATCGGTCTGTTTTTCCGACGGCAGCGTCAGGTAACCCGGCAGGCTGGTTGATAATAGCCCCAGATCCGTCAGCCCTTGAATGTTGGAGTGCCCACGCAAGGCGTTTACCCCGCCACCGGCCATCCCCATGTTGCCGAGCAGCAACTGGATCATCGCCATGGTACGGATGTTCTGCGCACCGACGGTGTGTTGCGTCCAGCCCAGGGCGTACAGGAAGGTAGTGGTTCTGTCCGCCGCGCTGGTTGAGGCCAGCACGTCACACACTTTCAGGAAGTCCGCTTTTGGCGTACCGCAGATGTTTTCGACCGTTTCCAGCGTATAGCGGGCCACGTGCTGTTTCAGCAAGTTCCACACGCAGCGCGGATCGGTCAGCGTGTCATCACGTCTGGCGTAGCCGTTTTCATCAAACTGGTAGTTCCATGAGGTTTTGTCGTACTGGCGTTTTTGCGCGTCGTAGCCGCTGAACAAGCCGTCTTCAAAGGCAAAATCGTCCCGCACCAGCAACGCGGCGTTGGTGTAGTGTTTGACGTATTCGGCGTTGATTTTGTTGTTTTCGATCAGGTAGCGCAGCACGCCGGAGAGGAAAGTGATGTCCGTCCCGGAACGTATTGGCGCATAAATATCGGCAACTGATGCCGTGCGCGTAAAGCGCGGATCGACGACGATCAACGTGGCGTCGTTATTGTTTTTGGCTTCCATCGCCCAGCGGAAACCGACCGGGTGGGCTTCAGCGGCGTTACCGCCCATCACCATCACCACGTTGGCGTTTTTGATATCAACCCAGTGGTTGGTCATCGCACCGCGACCAAATGTTGGAGCAAGACTTGCTACCGTTGGTCCGTGTCAGACGCGCGCCTGGTTATCTACCGCCAGCATGCCGAGAGAGCGCACGAATTTTTGCGTCAGCATGCCGGTTTCATTACTCGCTGCTGAGGCACACAACATGCCCGTTGACAGCCAGCGATTGACTTTTACGCCTGCGGCATTGTTTTCAACAAAGTTGGCGTCGCGGTCGTTTTTCATCAGACGGGCGATGCGGTTAAAGGCGTCATCCCAGCTAATGCGCTGCCATTTGTCAGAGCCTGGCGCGCGGTATTCCGGGTAGCGCAGGCGGTTTTCACTGTGTACGTAATCCAGCAGACCGGCCCCTTTCGGGCACAGCGCGCCGCGGCTGACCGGATGATCCGGGTCGCCTTCGATATGATAGATGGCCTCTTTCGCGTTTTTCGCACCATCGCCCAGGCTATACATTAATAACCCGCACCCCACGGAGCAGTATGTACAGGAATTTCGCGTCTCTTTGGCGCGCAGTAATTTATAATTTCGCGCCTGCGCCAGCGCCATTTCGGGAGCAAATCCCAACGCGGCCGCCGTGGTTCCTGCCATTCCGCCCGCGCAGATTTTAAAAAATTGTCTGCGGCTGACGTCCATTGTTTTCCTCAATTATTGTCTTTGACTGCGGCCGGAAAACTAAACACTCCACGCAGTGAATTAATTGCGGTAAATCAATAACGCCTGGCGCTTGATACCTAATAGTCTCGAGCGTTCTCTTTTCATGACTCGAAAGGAGTAGATGGCATGCGATTCATTTCGTTTAGGCATTCACGCGTGTTATACATTGAGGCTTTGTTTCAGGCGGTTAAGTGCGGTAATGAATAAAAATAAAGCAACGCTGATTGGTTTACTGGCGGTATTACTCTGGAGCACGATGGTCGGTTTTATTCGCGCCGTCAGCGAAGGGCTTGGCCCGGTTGGCGGTGCGGCGATGATCTACACCTTAAGCGGGTTGCTGCTGGCTGTCATCGTTGGTATCCCGGATTTACGCCGTTTTTCAGCTCGTTATCTTATTGCCGGAAGCGTGCTGTTTGTCAGTTATGAACTGTGTCTGGCGCTCTCGCTGGGCTTTGCCGCGACGCGACAACAGGCGATTGAAGTGGGCATGGTCAACTATTTATGGCCGAGTCTGACGATTCTTTGCGCAATATTATTCAACGGTCAAAAAGCCAGTTTATGGGTTATTCCCGGTTTATTACTGGCGTTATTGGGCGTGAGCTGGGTGCTCGGCGGCGAAAGCGGCCTTAATATCTCTGAAATCCAGCACAATATTATCTCCAGCCCGCTGAGCTATGCGCTGGCATTTGCCGGTGCGTTTATTTGGGCGATTTATTGCACCGTTACTACCAAATACGCCAACGGCGCGAACGGCATTACGCTGTTTGTATTGCTGACAGCCGCGACATTATGGGTGAAATTCGCGCTCACACCGCAGCCGGAAATGGTTTTTACGCTGCCGGTTGTGGTGAAATTATTGATGACCGGCATTGCGCTCGGTTGTGGTTATGCCGCGTGGAATATTGGTATTTTGCACGGCAACGTCACCGTGCTGGCAGCCGCGTCCTATTTCACGCCGGTGCTCTCTTCCGCGCTGGCGGCGGTGGTGTTAAGCGCCCCGCTCTCGTTCTCTTTCTGGCAGGGCGCGCTGATGGTGTGCGCCGGATCGCTGCTCTGCTGGTACTCAACCCGCCAGCGCGCGTGATCCGGCCAAACGCTACGCTTTTTCCACTCGCGCCAGGCTAAACCAGATCCCTACCGCCAGCAGCATTAACAGTGCGCTGGCGGTGCTCAGTGCAATGCTGTGCGAACCGGTAAACGCCGTTTTCGCCGCCGAGATGATCCCTTCAGCAAGTGCAGGTGGTGCTTCCTGCGCCAGGCGGAATGCTTCACCAATGGAAGATGAAGCCTGCGCGGCGGTCTCGCTGCTTAACCCCTGCGGAAGCTGGATCGAGGCGGAGAAACTGCGGCTCAAAATCAGCCCAAACACGGCAATGCCCAGTCCGGCGCCCAGTTCGTAAGACATCGCTTCTATCGCCCCGGCGGCTGCCGCTTTCTCTTTGGGCGCTGCGGCCATAATCGCCGCCGTTGAAGCCAGTAACGCGCTCGCCGCACTGAAACCGAGCAGCGCCATCAATACTCCGGCCTGCCACGGCTGGGTGGCAAAATTGGTCGCGGAAAGACCAAGAAAACTCAGCGCGCTGAGCGCCATTCCGCCTGCGGCGACGCGGCGTAAGCCCAGTTTTGACACCAGAACCCCGGCAATCGGCCCGCTAAACCCGCTTGCCAGCATCACCGGCAGCATAAACACCCCGGCGGCAAATGGCGTGAAACCGTGGACAAATTGCAGCTCCTGCGCCATCAGCAGTTCAAAACCGACCAGCGTGACCATCGAGGTGATCGCCATCAATACACCGCTCAAAATCACGCGATGCGTAAACAGACGCATATCGATCATCGGCGTGCTGGCGGCCAGCTGAATGCGGACAAATCCGGTCAGCAAGGTGGCACCAACCAGTAACGTGCTCGCTACGATCCACAGCGGAAGCGTGCCTTTCATTGCCGTTTTGGCACTCCACACCAGCAGTAAGATGGCGACAATTAAGCTCAACGCCTGGTTCAGGTGTAACGGCTGATCGGCGCGGCCCTGCTGGCGCGGTACAAAGCGTGCGGTCAGCGCCATCACGACAATGACGATCGGCACGTTAATTAAAAATACCGACCCCCAGTAGAAATGCTCCAGTAACATACCGCCAATTAATGGGCCGAACGCCGCGCCGCCGGAACCAATTGCCGCCCAGACGCCGAGCGCCGTATTGCGTTGCTGTGCCTGCGAGAAGGTATTACGGATCCCGGCAAGCGTTGCCGGCACGATCATCGCCGCGCCCACAGCTAACAGCGCGCGCGTGGCAATCAGCCAACTGGCGCTCGCGGCAAAGGCCGCCAGTAACGAGGCTGCGCCAAACAGGCCGCTGCCGACAAGCAGCAGCCGCTTAAAACCAATTCTGTCGCCCAGCGCGCCCATCGGCAGCACCATACCGGCCATCACTAGCGAGTAAATATCAATTATCCATAACAGTTCATTTCCGCTGGCATTTAACTCCGCGCTCAGTGTGGGCGCGGCAACATGCAGCACCGTCGCATCAATCGCGACCGGAATATAAACCAGCACAATGATGACCAGCGTTAACCACTGACGAAACATACTCCTCTCCATCGTTTTTTCATTCCTGGACAGATGTCCAGAATCGCGATTCTACGTAAAGTTGAACGCATGTCCAGCTTTTTGTTAAACTCCGTTGACGCTCTATTTAACCGAGGTTGTATGCGCTATCTGAACAAGGATGATCGCCGGGAGGTGATCCTGAAAGCCGCGATGCGCGTAGCGCTGGCGGAAGGTTTTTCCGCCATGACCGTTCGCCGCGTGGCGAGCGAAGCCGGGGTTGCCACCGGCCAGGTCCACCACCATTTCACCTCGGCGAATGCATTAAAAGCCGAGGCGTTTATCCGCCTGATTGCGGAACTGCTGGAGGTGGAAGTAGTACCCGCGACCGCGCCATGGCGCGAGCAGTTGCACGCGATGCTGGGCAGCGATGAAGGCGGTCTCGAACCCTATGTGCATTTGTGGCGTGAAGCGTTACTGCTGGCGAGTAAAGAGCCGGAATTCAAAGGCGCGTACCTGCTGACCATGGAGATGTGGCACGTCAAAGTGGTGCAACTGATTGAGCAAGGCCGTGCGGCAGGTGAATTCACGGATACCGATACGGCGGCAAACATTGCCTGGCGCCTGATGGCGCTGGTCTGCGGGCTGGACGGGATTTGCATGCTGGGCATGCCAGATGTCGATGAAGCTGCCTTCAATCGCCATCTGGCCGTCATGATTGACAACGAGCTCCGTTAAACTTTTTCGCCGTGCAAATCGAAACCGGCCATCACCGTTTCCAGCTGTTGCAGGCTAAAGCCATACTGTGCGTCGTTCACACCAAGCCCAAAGCGCTGTTGCAGCGCGTCATACAGCGCCGGAACATCTGCAAAGGTCACCTCTTCCAGCACCTGACCGTTTTTCCAGTGGGTAAAATGGAAGTTGGTTAACGTCAGTTTGACGCCGTCCGGCAGATGGCGGCACATCAGCAAGTGATGGCGAAAATGGGATGCCGGCCAGTGTGCGGAGTGAAAATTCCCCATGACAAAATCGGCCTGGTACTGCTGACCCATCTCAAACTGATACATCGACTGCCAGCGTTCGTGGTGACGGAACTGGAGCACCCAGTCTTCCCCCTTGCGCTGCAAGCGGTAGACGCCATGCGGCGTGGCCTGCTCAATATCCTCCTGTAAGCGGATTGGCGCGGTCAGTGTCTGCCCGCCAAATCCGACATCGGCGATCCACGGCTCGCCCGCAATCTGCACCAGCAAAATACGGTGCGTGCGCGGTGGCATCTGGTGTGGATTAGCAATCACCACCCGTCCTAACAGGCTGCGCACCGTAAAACCCACCTCTTTCAGCACGCGCTCAAATAGCCCGTTCTGCTCAAAACAGTAGCCACCGCGACGGGCAACCACCAGTTTATGGAAAATCGCCTCATCGCTCAGTTCAATTTCGCGCGGCAGTACCACATCGAGGTTTTCAAAAGGGATAGCGCCGTTGTGATGTAAATGCAGCGCCCGCAGCGTTTCCAGTGAGACATCGGGCGTTTGCTCCCAGCCAATACGGGCCAGATAAGCGGTCAAAAAAGGGGTCATACAGGCTCCTTGCGAATGGTGTCCCGTTGTTATAGCGCATTTTTTTCGCGTTACCGTCGATTTCGTGCCCTCGATTTATCCCTTTGTGCTGCGCTGCATAATGCCGAGCGCGGTGAGCATCAATACCAGCCCGGTGAGCAGCGTCAGTGTTGCCATTGCCATCCCCTGACCTACTGAGCCTTGCTCGAATTGCCGCCAGATAAATACCGCCACGGTTTGTGTGCCCGCCGGCGCCAGCAACAGAGAGGTGACCAGCTCGCGCGAGGCAATGGCGAACACCATTAACATGGAGGCGAGCATCGCCGGGAAAACCAGCGGCAGCACAATCAGACGCAGTGCCTGGAACGCGCTGGCACCGTGAACCCGGGCGGCAGGCTCCAGGTTGCCGCCTAGCTGACGCAGGGCGCTGCCGATATAACGCACCGGCCACGGCAGCAGCAGGCAACAGTAAGAGATAAGCAAAATTGCCCAGCTGTTGTAGGGCGAAACCGGCCAGAAGCTGCGGTTCCACAGCAAAATCAACCCAACGCCAACCACCACGCCGGGCAGCGCGGCTGGCATCAGCGATAACGCATCAATTACCGAGCGCCCTTTTATCTTCTGCATCACCACCAGCCAGGCGGCGCACAAGCCCAGCGCGCCGGTAATCAGTGCCGCGCCGAATGCCAGCGACAAACTGGTGCCCAGCGCGGGTAGCGCATCACCGCGCTGTTCGAACAGCGCCGCAAAATGCTTCATGGTGAGATTATCCAGCGACACGCCGCCGGAAAGCGTAGAGCTAAAGCCGGTGAACGCCATCGATAACCCCGGTAGCACCACGGCGAGAAAACCGACCGCCGCCATCACCAGCAGCACCGGTAAAGTGGCAAAACCGAGTTTCGCCCCGACAAGCTCGGTCGGTTTCCCGGAAACACTAGTGACGTCTTTATCGCCGGTCAGTTTGCGTTGCAGCCACCATCCGCACAGCGCAATGGCGATCAGCACTACCGACAGCAGCGCCGCGCCGGGCAAATCGATCGGCCAGTCGGCGAGTTTCTCTTCGATACCGACCGTCAGCATCACCACACCGGAACGGGTACCCAGCGCGGCGGGCACGCCATACTCTTCCACCGCCAGTGTAAAGGCCAGCAACATACCTGCCGCCAGCGCCGGGGAAAGTAACGGCAAGGTGATATGGCAAAATGCGCGCCACGGCGTGGCGCCATGAACGCGGGCGACTTGTGCCAGGCGCTGCCCGCTGGCAAGCAAACTGCGCGATACGGCAAAGTACACCACCGGGAAGATATTCAGCGTCATCACCAGAATGATGCCGCTCTTGCTAAACAGCAGATTGTTGAGATCCAGCCCGGTGAGCTGCATCAGGTAGCCCTGGGTTTGCAGCACCAGCATCCACGACAGCGCGGCAATATAGGGCGGAGTTAAGAACGGGATCAAAAACAGCAGATCCCACAATTTCGGCCACGGTAAAGTAAATAACCCGCGCGCGACGCCAAGCGGCAAACCAATCAGTGCGCTGCAAAGCGCCACACCGCAGGCTATCTGTAGTGTCCCGCCGAACATGGCCGGCAGTTGCGGCTCTGACAATAAGGCGGGCATGGCGGAAAATGCGCCGCTGAATTTTCCGGCGCTAAAGTGCGGGAATACCGCCTGCAACACAATAAATAGCAACGGCAGCGCCACCAGTATCAGCAGCAGCGCCAGCGTCGCTTGCGCAATCAATCTCTGGTTCACAACGGGTATCCTGAAAGCGGGGTTACCCCCGCAAAGATCGAAAGGATTACTGAGCAAAGAGCGCGTTAAAGCGCTTCAGAACCTCGCCACGTTCACTGGTGCCGCTGCTCTGGGTTGGCAGCACTTTCAGTTCGGTAAACAGCGGGCGTTTCGCTTCCACGTCGGTGCGGGCAGGCATCAGCCAGGCGTCGGCGACCATTTTCTGCCCTTCCGGCGACAGCACATAATCGATAAACGCTTTAGCGTCATCGGCGTGTTGGGTGGTTTTGAGGATCATCATCGGGCGCGGCGCGATAACGGTGCCGCTGGCAGGGAAGATCACTTTCAGCGATTCGCCCTGCGCGATATTGCCATAGGTGACATAGTCGACCGCGCCAAACACCGCCGCTTTCGCCCCTTGCATCACCGGCGTTACCGCCTGGGCGTTCGGGCCGCTCACCACCATGCCGTTCTTTTTCAGCGCCCCGAACAACTGCCATGCGCGGTCGCCCATGCCATTTTGCAGACCGATCAGCAGATCAAGCGAGGCGCCGGAAAGTGACGGATCCGGCGTAGTCACTTTGTCTTTAAAGTCTGGAGATGTCAGATCGTTCCACTCTTTCGGCTCCGGGGTGCCGCTCTTGGTGTTCCAGACAATCCCCAGCGCGGAGATGCCCTGCGCCACATAGTCAGCGCTTTTCAGTGTCTGCGGGACATTTTGGGCATTGGCACTGGTAAACGGCAGCAACCAGCCGCGATGATGCAGATCTTCGGCGGTATCCCACGAGGCAGAAATCAGAATGTCGGCCTGCGGATTGGCCTGCTCGGCTTCGAGTCGCGCCATCACTTTGCCGGTGGTGGCCTGGAAAATATTAACTTTAACGCCGGTTTTTTGCTCAAAGCCGCTGGCCAGGCTTTTTGCCAGCGAGCCAGGACCTGCGGTGTAAACAGTCAGCGCGTGCGCGCTGGAGATCATCATCGACGACAGCACCATGGCTAAAGCGACTCCTTTTTTCACGGACAGTAAGGCTTTCATGCAATTTCCCCTGAGGTTGAAGTAACGGTTCGTACAGATTCAACGGTCCCGGACGCTAAATGCACAATGCGATCGGCAAGAAGCTGTGCTTCGCGGTGGTCATGAGTGACATACACGGCGGTGGTGCCGAGCTGGCGCAGCAGTCGCGCCATCTCAAGACATAAGGATTCGCGCAGCGCGGTGTCGAGATTGGAGAGTGGCTCGTCAAACAGCAGGACGCCGGGTTCGGCGACAATGGCGCGTGCCAGCGCGACGCGCTGCTGCTGCCCGCCGGAAAGGCCTGCCGGTTTGCGCCCGGCAAATTCCGCCAGCCCAACCCTTTCCAGCGCCTGCGACACGCGCTGTTCGCGCTCTGCGCGCGGCACGTTGCGCATTTTCAGCGGGAAAGCGACGTTTTGCGCCACGCTCATATGCGGCCACAGCGCGTAATCCTGAAATACCATGCCGATATCGCGCGCTTCCGGCGGCAGCGTCCAGCCCGCTTTCGCCACCAGGCGATCGCCAAACCAGATCTCACCTTCCGCCGGTTCACTCAGCCCTGCCAGCAAGCGCAGCAACGTGCTTTTGCCGCAGCCTGACGGGCCGAGCAGCGCGACAATGCTGCCAGGTTGAATATGTAAATCGATGTGATTAAGAACGGTATGTGCGCCAAAGGCGTAGGAAACGCCTTGTAAGCGGATGTCTGTGAATGCGCTCATTCACGCCCTCCCGTAACAGAAAGTCGTGACGTACCCGCGGTCTTCATCCGACGGGGCGCATCCACCTGCACAAAAGTCAGGGGAGCAAACATATTGTTATCCTCTTTGGGATTTGATTGCGGCTGACTATAGGCAGCGAATATGACGAAGAAATGACGTCAATATTGCGCATTGATTTTTAACTGAATGTCTAAACTGATAGGCATATTCCCGCACTCACGTCGAAAAGGATCCCCCGTGCGCATCGCTACGATCACCAATTTTGCTTATACCGCGACCGTGGTATTGACGCTGACCTCCGGCGTGGCGCTGTTTATGGCGTCGAATGCGGAACGCGCCGAGCGTGACGCCGTGGCGCAAAATCGCGTTTTCGATACGTTGACGGACGATCTGGAAAAAGAGGCTTATGCGCTGAGCGAACTGGCGCGTGAAGCGGTGATCAAGAAGCAGCCGGAAGTGATTCAAAGCTGGAAAACCCGCCAGCAGCAGGATATCGCTCTGGAAAATCATCTGGTCGCCCTGCGTGACCGTGGCGCTTCCGATGAAGAGTTACTGATCCTGCGCGATGGGCTGTCGACGCTGGACCAACTCGAAGATGAGCAGCGCATCGCCATCGCCGATATCGAAGCCGGGAAAACGGACGAGGCGATGAATCTGTTGTACAGCGCCAGCTATGAAGAGCGACTTTCCGAAGCGGAGTACCGTTTCGCCCACTTCCGCAGCTTGTCGGATCAGCGTGTCCAGAGCGCGATAAGCGAAGCAACCGATCGCTCTTTACGTTTACGCACGTTATCAGAAATTATGGTCGGGCTGACGGCGCTGCTGTTCCTGTTTGTGCTTGGTTTTATTATCAAACACCGCATTTTGCGCCCGGTGGTGACGTTGAGCGATGTGGTTAACCGCCTCGCGACCCAGGATTACAATGTAGAAGCGCCGGTACTGGCGCAGGTGGATGAAATTGGCGATATGGCGCAGGCCATTCGCATATTTCGCGAAAACGGCCTGACCCGGCAGCGGCTGGAACAGGAGCGCGACGCGGAGTGGGCCACGCGCACGTTGCTGGCGCGAATGACGCAACGACTTCAGGGGTGTGATTCTCATAGCGCGATTTTTCGCGTGGTCAGCCGCTTTGCGCCACAAATTATCCCGGATATGGGTGGACGGTTGTTTGTACTTAATCCCCGCACTAAGCGCATGAAGTGCGTGGCGCGCTGGGGGTTGCCGCCGGGCGAAGACGCCCCCTTCCCGGCCGAACATTGCTGGGCACTGAAACGCGGGCAGTTGCATAGTCCCGCCAAAGGTGGCGTTGATATGCCCTGTGAACATATCAAGCCAGAGCTCGCGTCACGCGCGATTTGTGTGCCGCTTAATGCGCAGAATAAAAGCATTGGTTTGCTCACTTTCGATAATTACACGCCGGGCAAAGAGCCGCCCTATATCTACCTTGAGCTGCTGGCGGAAACGCTGGCCCTGGCGCTGGCCAATCAGATCCTGCGCGATACGCTGACGGAACGCGCCATGCATGATTCGTTGACCGGCCTGCTCAACCGCCACAGTCTGGATGAGACGCTGCGCAATATGCTCGACCAGGCGATGGTGGAAGGCACGACGCTGAGCTGTCTGATGGTCGACGTGGATTATTTCAAGAAACTCAACGACCAGTACGGCCACGACGCGGGTGACAAAGTGCTGCGCGAGCTGTCACGGTTGATCACCGAAACGCTGGATGACAACAGTGTTGCGTTCCGTTATGGCGGCGAAGAGTTCCTGCTTGTTCTGCCCGGTGCGGATGAAGTGCAGGCGAAAAAAGTGGCTGAGACGCTGCTGCACAATGTCCTCAATCACCACATGCTGTATGAATCACAGGATATTGGCCCGGTATCGGTTTCCATTGGGCTGGCGACCTGGCCGCGCCACGCGCGCGCGGATAATCTGGTCCGGGCAGCCGACCTGGCGCTCTATCTGGCGAAAGAACAAGGCCGCGGTCAGATTGTGGTGGCAAGGAGCACCGGATAATGCGCCACGTCTTGATTTTGCCGCCTGTTCGGCCATTTAATGGCAGAAACGTTTGCACAGAGGAACCGCTATGAGCTATTTCCGTCCGGTGGCGTTAGAACATGCCAGCCGCCTGCTAAACCACGGTCCGACCATTCTGATTACCAGCCGCGATGAGCAGATCGACCGGCGCAATATCATGGCGGCGGCGTGGTCAATGCCGGTGGAATTTTCCCCGCCGCGAATTGCGATAGTGGTGGATAAAAGTGCCTGGTCGCGCGAGTTGATTGAACACAGCGGCATGTTTGGCATTGTGGTGCCAGGCGTTGCGGCAACGAACTGGAGTTACGCGGTCGGCAGCGTCACCGGTCGCGATGAAGATAAGTTTAATTGCTATGGCATTCCCGCTTTTGCCGGGCCGGTGCTCGGCCTGCCGGTGATCGAAGAGAAGTGCCTGGCGTGGATGGAGTGTCGTTTGCTCCCGCCGACCGCCGCGCAGGAAAAATATGACACGCTGTTTGGCGAAGTGGTTTCCGCCGCCGCCGATGAACGTGCGTTTATCAACGGGCGCTGGCACTTTGATGACGATAAGCTGAACACCATTCATCATCTTGGCGGCGGCACGTTCGTCACCAGCGGCAAGCGCATTACCGCTGGCGAATAACGAAGCATTTACTCAGGCAGCGCCTCGATCCAGTTCATCGCCAGTTCTGGCCAGACCGCTGCCGGCAGGTGTTTTACACCGCGTACGCCAAACCCATGTTGCCCCTTGCTGAACAGATGTAATTCAGTGAGCACCTGATGCGCGTGCAGCGCGTTGAACATCACCAGCGAGTTGGCCACCGGCACCGAAGGATCGTCCGCGGCATGCAGCAAAAAGGTTGGTGGTGTTTGCGCGGTCACATTCTGTTCCGGCGAGTAGTGTTTAATCTGCTCCGCCGTTGGCGTTTCACCAATCAGCGCTTTTCGCGAGCCGGGATGGGCAATCGACTGATCCATTGAAATCACCGGGTAACCCAGCACTACAAAATCTGGCCGTGCGTGCTGGTTATCAATGTCGTCCACCGGTGTGTACACCTCCTCGTCATAGCGTGTTTCCAGACTTGCCGCCACGTGCCCACCTGCGGAGAAACCCATCACACCGATTTTTTTCGCATTGAGATGGCGTGATCCTGCCTGCGCGCGCAAGGTGCGCACAGCACGTTGTGCATCCGCCAGCGGTGCGTTTGAACCTTCGGCGTGACCATCTTCCGGCATGCGGTAGGTCATTACAAACAAGGTGTAACCACGCGCATTGAATGGCGCGGCTAAATCACTGCCCTCTTTATCCAGCACCACGCGTTTATAGGAGCCACCCGGGATCACGAGGATGGCGATACCGTTGGGTTTTTGCGGTTTGTAAACGGTGATTTGCGGCGCTCGAATGCCGGTTACGGCGCGGTCGGGAAGCGCAGGATCTGTACTGCGCTCGGTTAATACAAAACTGACCGGGCTACTTTTGGCGCCTGGCGCATCGCCTTGCGGCCAGACGGGAAAATGCTCTGGTGCGGCAACGGAAGGGTGCGAAAAAAGGAGCAGCGCGAATGTCAGTGAACTGAGTTTCCGGAACATAATCATCTCCATGTCAAAGATGCTTATGTAACATTAACCCGGTAAATGAAATTCGAGCCGCTCCACAGAACAATGTTTTACTAAAAATGAAAACCACTTCAGGGTAGCGCTAACAACAAACCACTAATAAATCGCCACAGGGTTGATGTTGACCTGTGTTGAACCGGTGTACAGCGGTTGGCCAAGGACGAACAAGAATTCCCAAACTTGCTTGCTGACCAGTGGACGTGTATCGATCAACTCCAGGTTGTAGATACCCCGCTTCGCTAACAGATAGTGATTGATCGCGAATTCCTCCTTAGTTGCCGGGTTTGGATACACTTCAGACGCCCAGGTATCACCGCCAAACGCGACGATCTGCTGGTCCGCCAGCCATTTTGCTGCTTCCATGCCAATGCCAGGCTCCTTTTCCAGAAACTGTTTATTGTCTTTACCAACAAGTTCCAGCCATCCGGTATTGAATAAAACGATATCGCCCTTCTTGAGGGTTAATCCCTGGTTTTTTAATACCGACTGAATATCCGCGACGCTAAACTCTGTACCGCCGGGAACAATCTTTTGTTGATAAAAAGCGGTCATATCTAATACCACACCTCGCGTTACCATCGGCGGGACTTTTTCAATGCCTAATTTTTTAACCCCATCGATAGTGACAAAATCTGCCGCTTTATTACCGTTGTAATAGATATTATTAATGTCGATATGGCCAATATCATTTAACAGCATGCCCACGCCTGTCCGTGTATTAACCTGTTCGTCACTAAAGGTGGATGTATTCGGGCCATGTGTATTCCCATCCTGCTGGCCGGATTGAATATTGTAGAGATGAAAACAACAGTGTTGAAACGCCGGGAAATTCTTATCAACCGCTACCGACAGCGGCACCACAATGCCCTGTTTTACAAGGCGAATAGCTTGTAAAACACCCTCAGGCGTGAGCAAGTTGGCGGCACCTGTTTCGTCATTTTCACCATAAACAGAGGGATACCAGTTTTGTGATTTCGCAGCGGGTTCTGTGGCCTGTAACGGCAGTGCTGCAAACAAGGGCAATAATAATATGAAAGAACGAGATGGCTTCATGAATGACGTTCCTTGTTTAGTGCGTTGCTGCCGCAATTTATCCAACCAGCGCTTTCCGTGAAAATTATATTGCTCTGTTCTTTAATCCGAGCCAGATAATAAAAACTCTAGAGTTGTATTTAAGAACGCGCAAATATGAATTTTCTGAAAGCGAAAATAATGAAAAAAGTGATGTGCTTACATTCACAATCAGAATGCTGCGTATTATATATTCCGGGAGGTTGTTCAAAAAAATAGGATCTTTTTTACTTATTGGTAAAAAAAAGCCTGCGCAACAGGCGCAGGCGACAGGAAATTTACAGTGAATAGCCAGGCTTCTTGATAAGCGTGTCGATATGCGGCGCAATGTCGGTGTCCCACACCTGCGCTTTCCAGTCGTCCGGCGTGACTTCGTTAAGGGCGACGCTGACAGCGCTATCTTTGCTGTTCAAATGGCGAATAATTACCTCAGCGATATCGCTCGCCAGTGCGGTTTTTTGCTCCTCAGTCAGATCGCGGGGAAAACATTTGATATCAACGTGCGGCATAGCAAACTCCTTGTTTTATAAAGAGAGTGACAGTAGCACAAGTTACTGCTCATTGCGCCGCATTCAGGTTATCAAAGTGTGACAATTCTGGCAGTTATCTTTGATCTTTTCAGCAACGCACAGAGGCCATATGCCAGGATAAAAGCCAGCAAGGAGTAAGCAATGATATAAAGATAACTCTTCGCCCCCGGGATGCTTCCTAACAGCTTTTCATGAATAAACACGCTATGTACTTCCACCACAAAAATGTTATGTACAAGGTAGATCCCTAACACACTGTCACTCACATTACTCACCCAGCGCGGCAAGGCGTTAATATTCAGGTTAACCACAAATAAAAACAAACCGACCGATGTGATAAGTAATAATAAGTTATAAAACTTGCCATAAAAGATGGCGATCCCCGCGCCGGACGAAATGAAGGCCAATATTAACAATGCGGCAATCGCCATTATTAACGTCATAATATGCGCCACGGAGAATGGCCTGAGCGCTGGTTTAACCAGCCCGAGATAGCCGCCAATTAAAAAACAGATCAGCCCTTCCGGTTGAAAGGGAATAAGTAAGTTAAATGCAAATAGCGAGAAATGGAAACTGGCTTCAGTCCATGCATTGATTAATGTCAGATTGGCGATAATTACCATTAACATAACCACTTTCAGAATTTCACCCGCGCGCTCTTTCTTAAACGCATGGCGCATTAAAGGCGTGAAAATGTACAGCGGGATAATGGCAAATATAAACCAGAGTGGCGTTGCTTCTGTAGTGGCTTTGCTGACATTCAGGTAATTAAGAAGATTTATTTCCGGCACATCGGTAAATCGGCTTATCCACCAGGTGTCATAGGCGTAATAAAAGAGTAACCAGAAAATCAATACGCCAACGATGCTTTTAATCTTGGCAATAACATAGTTCGCTTGATTTTCGTGTTTGTTATTTAATAAAAAATAGCCGCTACAGATAAAAAAAAGGGCAACACCAGATAGCCCCGCCTGTCTGAAAAAGCACAACACGACATCGCTTTCGTCGCGATTCAGAAAAAACAACGTCACGTGCGCCAGGATGACAAGAAAGATCGCGAGTATCTTGAGAAGGTCGATGGTTGCAATTCTCATAGCCACCTCTCCTACAGCGATAAGATAAAGTGCGTAATCTTAGTCGCCAGCCTTTCCATGCCTAATTTTGAAGGGTGCAAACCATCGGGAATCACGCCAGCTGTATTACTGGTCATAATATCCATATTGAGTTCGTTGAAGCCGGAGTTCTTTTGTAGGTCGAGATAAGGTATGGAATATTCCTCACACTTTTCTCTGCTCACGTTGCAATAATCGGCCAGATAATATCCTTTGGCATTTTTTTGTCCATGACCACGCGCAATTGAAACAGGTGTCGTAACAACAAACCCTACTCTGGCCAACGGATATTTTTTTATGACGCCAGTAAGCAGCAGATCCATTGCGCCATAAAAAGTCAGTGACGTTTTATCGTGTTTATCGCCTATTTCAGTGCCGCCTTCCGAGCCGAAGTTAAAACCGAAATCGTTGCCACCGCCCCAGATAGTAATAAGATCAGGATTTTCCCCCATGGTTTTATAACGTAAACAGATGGCTGAATTATCTTGCTCATTTTTTTGTGCGATACAGGTTCCACCAATTCCGTAGTTTGTCCATTGCGCCAGCCCTAAATTCTCTGCGACGATAGGTTGATACCATCCCCGTTCTGTTATGCTGTCGCCAAGCGTAAACCATGAACCACCTTTCAAATACGAATGAATATACTCCATCATTTTCACCCTGTTAAATTACTATTCCGATTTTGCGATAAAAATGCAATATTGCGTCAACGACGAAAATTCGCCAAATGTTGTCTCATATAAACGGGGCGATTTCAAATTATTTTTTCCTCGCCCCAATTTTATATACCGCTTCAACTTATGCGAGATACTAAGAATATTAAAATAATCCGAAATAAGCGGTTAACGGATAATTTCATTATTACGCAGCACAGTCTGTAATTGCGGTAACTGACATACCGCATCCGCGATGGCGGTAATATTTGGCGTGTGCCCGGCGAACCACGCATGACGCGGCCCCCATGTGCGCATGACGCAAAGATAAATATCCAGCAGCGTCAGTTGTTGGCCAAAAGCGTACGGTGCTGCCTGCAATTGTGTGTCGAGCCACAGATAGAGCGATTTACGGTACTTCTGGCAATTTTCTACTAATTGCTCCGGCGCATCCGCTGCCCAGCGTTCCGGGTAATCGGCGTAGGTAAAAGTGGGATAGACATTCGCGACGAGCCATACCAGCAGCCGCCAGAACTGCTGGCGTTGCGCGGTGCCTGCGGCGGGCGCGAAATCCGGACGCTGGTCGAGGATCATCAGCGCCACGGCGGCGGATTCCGTCATCACGCTGCCATCGTCCAGTTGCAACGTTGGTACCTGGCACAACGGGTTTAATTTGCGCAGGGTATCTTGCTGTGGGCCAGGTTTGTCGAAGCCATCAACATTGACGAAGCGATAAGGGATCTCGGCCAGCGTCAGCATCACTTCGCTGATGGCCGATCCCCAGCCGGGAACACCATAAACCGTAATCATAAGGGCTCCTTATGTTCAGGATGAGCCTTAAGCTTAGGTCAGACTGGCGAGAAATTCGTCAACTTGTTGCGGCGTGGTAAGGCGGACAAAGCGCAGATGCTGATAGCGCGGATCGGCCATATCCTGCGCATAACGTTCGCGGTTTTTGCGCCAGGTCTTTAACGACCAGAGGATGATCGACTCGCGGCTCAAAAAAACACGACGCAGGCTTTCGCGATTACCGGTTCCCGGCCATAACTCCTGTTGACTTCTGGCGCGAGCAATAGCGCGCAGCGTCACCTGGCGCAACGTGCGCCAGAATCCGTAATCGACCCATACCACCAGATCAACGTGCCGCCATTTAATATCGCGGCTGCGGTTATAGTTGCCATCAAGCACCCAGCCGGGTTGTTCAAGCAATTTTTCCAGGCGCGCATACAACTCTTCATCCGGCGTCCCCTGCCAGTTGGGGCGCCAGTAAAGCAGATCCATTTCGATATAAGGCACATTGAGCTGGCTGGCCAGACGTTTTGCCAGCGTCGATTTTCCGCTGCCGCTGGTGCCAATAACGTTAATTCTCATGAGATCACGCTGATTCCCGTTCAATAAAATGAAAACCGATATCCACGATCTCCTCCCCGGAACGTGTTCCTTCGATGCGTTCCATCAGCAGGGTTGCCGCGCGCTGGCCGATGATTTTCCTGTCGACGCTTACCGTGGTGATGGCAGGGTTATTCCCGGCGGCGAAATCGAGATCGCCAAAACCAATGAACGCCAGATCCTGCGGTACGCGCATGCCACGCGCCTGCGCCTCGACAATAGCCCCCTGCGCCAGCGTGTCGGAGCTGCAAACAATGACATCGGACTCACCCAGCGCCAGCAACTGCGATAACCCTTCGCGCCCTGAGGTAAATCGTGCCGGCAGCGCCACATCCACACTGAGCGGATCGGTAATGCCATGCCGCGCCAGCGCTTCACACAGCCCGGCTTTACGCTGTGAGGCGCGTTTATCCACCGTCCACAGCAACCCCGGACGGCGATACCCTTTGCGCAACAGATACTCTGCGGTAGCCTGCCCCACTTTTTCATGCGAAAAACCGACCAGCATATCGAGCGGTGTGGGCGTTAAATCCCAGATTTCCACTACCGGCACACTGGCGTTGAGGATCACCTTTTTCAAATCGGTTGAGTGGTGAATACCGGTCAGCACAATGCCATCCGGGCGGCGCGACAACAGCGCAGCGACCAGCTCCGCTTCGGTTTGCTGGGTATAACCGGCGACACACAGCAGCATATGGTAGCCGCGCATCGCCAGTTCATCGCTGATGGCCTGAATCGTATCGACAAACATATTGTTGTTGATCTGCGGGACGACCACGGCAATCAATTTACTGCGCCGCGATGCCAGGCCACCGGCCAGCGCGTTCGGGATATAACCCGTTGCTTTAACGGCGGCGAGCACTTTTTCCACCGTTTTCGGGCGTACCAGTTGCGGCGTGTTAAGCGCCCGACTTACGGTCATTGAGGAAAGCCCCGCAGCACGAGCAACATCTTCCAGCGTGGGCGCGCGCGGTAGTACAGGACGGGCGGTTTTCGACATGTTCACTCACAGAGAACCAGACGGTTATTGGCGATGATTAGTTTCAGTGTTTGTATTATACCCCTTTCTTCTTTCATTGCCTGTCTGCCCTCATAAATCAGTGAGTTAACTCGCATACCATCCTGTAAATGTTATCGCTATCATTTTGTTGCGTGAGACGATCTCACTAACGGGGAAATGTGATTAAGGTAGCAATAACACCCCTTTTTAGCGCCGGGTTTGTGATCGATTGTACAAAATCCCCTCCTTTTTCTGGTGAATATTTTCCTGTCGATCTACAAATGTTAGCGCAAACATTATTGTTGTTCACAGGAGCAAAACCATGACCGTAAGTGCTAATTCCGATGCCGTAACCTACGCCCGCGCGTCCAGTGTCAAAACCGCTGCTGAAACCGGCGACCGCATCGAGTGGGTAAAACTCTCCCTCGCCTTTTTACCGCTGGCGACACCGGTCAGTGATGCGAAGGTGCTGACCGGGCGGCAAAAACCACTGACAGAAGTGGCGATTATTATTGCCGAAATCCGCAGCCGCGACGGTTTCGAAGGCGTCGGTTTTAGTTACTCCAAACGCGCCGGCGGCCAGGGGATTTACGCCCATGCCAGAGAGATTGCCGATAACCTGCTCGGTGAAGATCCCAACGATATCGACAAGATTTACACCAGGCTGCTGTGGGCGGGTGCCTCCGTGGGGCGCAGCGGCATGGCGGTGCAGGCCATCTCCCCTATCGATATTGCGCTGTGGGATATGAAAGCCAAACGCGCCGGTTTACCGCTGGCGAAGCTGCTCGGCGCGCACCGCGACTCGGTGCAGTGCTACAACACCTCGGGCGGTTTTCTGCATACCCCGCTGGAGCAGGTGCTGAAAAACGTCATTATTTCGCGTGAAAATGGCATCGGCGGCATCAAAATTAAAGTCGGCCAGCCGGACACCAAAGAGGACATTCGTCGTCTCACCGCCGTGCGCGAAGCGCTGGGCGATGACTTCCCGCTGATGGTGGATGCCAACCAGCAATGGGATCGCGAAACGGCGATTCGTATGGGACGCCAGATGGAAAAATTTAACCTTATCTGGATTGAAGAGCCGCTCGATGCCTACGACGTTGAAGGCCACGCCCAGCTTGCTGCGGCGCTGGATACTCCGATCGCCACCGGCGAGATGCTCACCAGTTTCCGTGAACATGAACAACTGATCCTCGGCAACGCCAGTGATTTTGTGCAGCCGGACGCACCGCGCGTTGGCGGGATCTCGCCGTTCCTGAAAATCATGGATCTGGCGGCCAGACACAACCGCAAGCTGGCACCGCATTTTGCCATGGAAGTGCATTTGCACCTGTCTGCCGCCTACCCGCTGGAGCCGTGGCTGGAGCACTTCGAATGGCTCAATCCGCTATTTAACGAACAGCTTGAACTGCGCGATGGCCGGATGTATGTCTCCGACCGCCACGGTCTGGGCTTCACGCTGAGCGAACAGGCACGCGCCTGGACTCAGCAAAGCTGCGAATTCGGCAAACGCCCATAATCATCGATTGCGGACGGGAGGCCCCTTCCGTCTTTTTTGTACCCTACACCCGACATTCAACCCTGTTAAAGGAGTTGTGATGAATACAATAATTAAACGCACCAATGTGCGTTACGGCATTCTGTTATTTTTATTTCTTGCTACGGTATTTAATTATGCCGACCGCGCGACGCTTTCGGTTGTCGCGCCAATAATGAGTAAAGAGTTAGGTTTTGATCCCGAAGCGTTAGGTCTCGCATTTTCCGTATTTGGTATCGCCTATGTGGTAATGCAAATTCCCGGCGGCTGGCTGCTGGACAAATATGGTTCACGGTTAGTTTATGGTGCGGCGTTGATTGGCTGGTCAATCGTCACGATGTTTCAGGGTACGATTTATCTCTATGCCAGCCCGCTTATTGTGCTGGTTGTGCTGCGCCTGATGATGGGGGCCATTGAAGCGCCCGCCTTCCCGGCCAACAGCCGTCTTAGCGTGCAGTGGTTTCCTGATAAAGAGCGTGGTTTCGTCACGGCGGTTTACCAGGCTGCGCAATATATTTCATTAGGTATTATCACTCCGCTGATGACGATTATTTTGCACACCCTGAGCTGGCATTATGTTTTCTATTATATTGGCGCGACTGGCGTAGTGCTGGGGATATTCTGGTTAATTAAAGTGCGTGACCCGTTATCCCATAAGGAGATTAACCAGCAGGAGATTGATTATATTCGTGATGGCGGCGGTGAGCCGGAATTAGGCAGTAAAAAAGGACCGGCGAAAATCAATTTCGCGCAACTAAAAAGTGTCTGCGTGAATCGCATGATGATCGGCGTTTATATTGGTCAGTTCTGCGTGACGTCAATTACCTGGTTTTTTCTCACCTGGTTTCCCACCTACCTTTATCAGGCCAAAGGGATGTCGATTTTAAAAGTGGGCTTTGTCGCCAGCATTCCGGCTATTGCCGGGTTTATCGGCGGCCTGCTGGGCGGCGTGGTATCCGACTGGCTGCTGACGCGCGGTTACAGCCTGACTACTGCGCGTAAATTCCCCGTTATCTGCGGCATGCTGCTCTCCTGCGTGATTGTGCTCGCCAATTACACTGATTCAGAAGTGGTGGTGATTGCCGCCATGAGCGTTGCATTCTTCGCCAAAGGGTTTGGCAACCTTGGCTGGTGCGTGCTCAGCGATACGTCGCCAAAAGAGGTGCTGGGAATAGCCGGTGGCGTATTCAATATGTGCGGCAATCTGGCGAGCATTGTTACACCGCTGGTGATTGGTGTGATCCTCACCAATACCCATTCCTTTGATTACGCGATCCTCTATGTCGGCTCAATGGGGCTGATTGGTCTCTTCTCGTACCTGTTTATTGTCGGTTCGCTGGAGCGAATTACGCTTACGCCGACCACAGCCTGAAACTGGCGACCCGATGCGCCACGCTGTTCCGCAAGTTGTACTCCCGGCGGAACAGCGTTTTTTGTTTAATCGTAGGTGATCCCCGGCGGGTTGACCTGCGAATGTTCGACCGCTTCCCCCTGCTCTCCCCAGCGCGCCAGCACCTGTTGATATTCACCGCGCGCGATTGCGCCATCCAGCGCCGCCTGCAAGGCATACACCAGACCGTTCCCTTTTTTCGTGGTGGTCGCCACCCACGCTTTTTTCGGCCCCAGGCCGACAACTTTTGTGTTGCCGTTAAGCGCCGCTTTGTAGGCTGCGACGGACTGCGGGCCAAACACCACATCCGCGCGACCGGACTGAATATACAAATTCCCCGAGGCGTCATCAGTCAGATAAATTGGCTGCGCTAACGGGCGACCGGCGGCCTGGTTCTCTTCATTCCAGCGCAGCAAAATACGCTCCTGATTGGTGCCGGAACCAACAATCACTTTACGCCCGGCGAGATCGCCTGCGGAGCGGATGGCCTGAATTGCGCTGGAGGATTTCACCGAAAACGCCAGTGAATCCGCGCGGTAGGTGGCGAAGTCAAACTTCTGTTTGCGCGCTTCGGTAACCGCGATATTCACCAGCGCGACATCATAACGCCCGGAAGTAATGCCCAGCGGCCAGTCTTCCCATGCGGTTGGCACCAGCCTGAGCTTTAAACCGAGGCTTTGCGCCAGTAAACGGGCGATATCCGGATCGCTGCCGATGCGTGTGCGATTATCGCTGGCGACCAGCGCCAGTGGCGGTGAGTTAAGCGCCGAGATCGCCACGGTTAACGTTCCCGGTTCGACAAAGCGATAATTCGCCGGGATTTTCGCAATCGCCGCGGCGTTGCGCTGCACGGTAACCGGCTGTTCATTAGCCTTTAAATCCAGTTGTCCGGCGGCGAAACTGCCCGTGCTGACCAGCAGCAGCGCCAGTAATCGTTTCATGGTGGCTCCTTATAAGACCTTCGATAAAAACTGGCGTGTACGCGGATGCTGCGGGTGATTCAGCACCTCGTCGCTGCTTCCCTGTTCAACAATTTTGCCCTCGACCATAAACACCACCTGATCGGCGACTTCGCGGGCAAAGCCAATTTCATGCGTCACCACCACCAGCGTGGAACCGGCGCGCGCCAGCTTTTTGATCACATCCAGCACCTCACCCACCAGTTCCGGATCCAGCGCCGATGTCGGCTCATCGAATAACATCACCCGCGGGCGCAGCGAAAGCGCGCGGGCAATGGCGATGCGCTGCTGCTGTCCGCCGGAAAGATGGCGTGACCAGGCATCGGCTTTATTACGCAATCCCACCACATCCAGCAGATCGTATGCCTGTTCGATGGCCTCTTTGCGGCTCAGCTTTTTGTGCGCAATCGGCGCTTCAATCAGGTTTTCCAGCACCGTCAGGTGCGGGAATAAATTGAAATTCTGAAACACATACCCGACGTTAACGCGCTGGCGCAAAATCTCCTTCTCTTTCAGCTCATACAGTTTGTCGCCGTGCAGGCGATAACCGATGTATTCGCCATCAATGCGTATAAACCCTTCATCCACGCGCTCAAGGTGATTAATGGTACGCAGCAGCGTCGATTTCCCGGAGCCGGATGGCCCCAGGATCACCGTGACCGAACCGGGCGGGATCTCCAGCGACACCTCATCCAGCGCTTTATGGCGACCAAAATATTTGCTGACGCCGGTAATCGAAATATGACCATTAAGAGAGGTTGGCATGAACAGCCTCCCGCGGTTGCGCCACGCGGGCGGTGGAATATGCACGAATCCGCGAGGGTGAAATGGCTGAACGCCGTTCGCTGCGCGCCAGCCAGCGTTCAACCAGATACTGAATGGCCGACAGCACGCTGGTGATCACCAGATACCACACTGCGCCAACCATCAGCAGCGGGATAACCTCCTGCGTGCGGTTGTAAATCATCTGAATGGTGTAAAACAGCTCCGGCATCGCCAGCACATAAACCATCGCTGTGCCTTTGGCGAGGCTGATGATCTCGTTAAAACCGGAGGGTAAAATCGTGCGCAGCGCCTGCGGCAGAATAATGCGCAGCGTGCGCCGCCAGGCGGGTAACCCCAGCGCGGCCGCCGCTTCGTACTGCCCGTGATCAACCCCAAGAAAGCCGCCGCGAATAATCTCGGCGGTATAGGCACTTTGCACCAGCGTCAACCCGACAACCGCCGTGGAAAACTGCCCAAGGACATTGATGGTTTGATAGCTCGCCCACTCAATGCCGGTAAACGGAATGCCGAGCGATAAGGTGTCGTACAGATAGGAGAAGTTATAAAGAATGATCAGCACCACAATCAGCGGCAGCGAGCGAAACAGCCAGATATAACTCCACGCAAGGCTACTCAGCAGCCACGATGACGAAAGCCTGGCTAGCGCCAGTAAACCGCCGAAAATCACGCTCAACGCCGTGCCGAGCAAGGTCAGCAACAGCGTCTGCCCTAACCCTTCGAGGATCACCGGGTCGAAAAACCAACGGGCAAACACTTTCCATTCCCAGCGCGGGTTAAAAGCCACGGACTGAACAATCGCCGCCAGCACAAACAGGGCGACAAGTGCGCCGACCGTACGCAGTGGGTAGCGCGCGGGCACCACCTTGATGGTTTCTGTATTCTTCATGGTCGCTCCTCAGGCGGTTTTGCTTAAACGCTCAACCGACAACGCTTTGCTAAAGCGCAGCCGACCGTCGAACGGCGGCTGGCTGTACTCTTCCGGATCGCGATGGATATCAAACTGCGGCTGATAGCCCTGGCTGAGATACAGCCGCACCGCTTCCGGCTGGCGAAAACCGGTGGTCAGGTAGATGTGGCTGTAACCGGCCAGTACCGCGCGCCGCTCCAGCTCCTGCACGATTCTGGCCGCCAGCCCTTGCTTACGCAGTGCATGTTTCGTCCAGATACGTTTGATCTCCGCCATATGGGCATCAAACGGTTTGTAGGCACCGGTCGCGATAATTTCTCCCTCACGCTCCAGCACAATAAACAGCCCCTGCGGCGCCAAATACCACTCGGTGAGTTCCACTTCGGCGCTGCGGGAAAAATAGTCGCCATAGCGTGCAGCGTATTCGCCAAACAGCCCGTCTAAAATCGGCTGCAATTCCGGTGCGTCTGGCGAGACATCGCGGAAACGTTCACTCATGACTGCCTCCTTAATCGCCAAGCCCCGCCGGATTCACCTCCGACGCCGGAATACGCTCGACGCCCTCGCCCCAGCGATTGAGCACCTTGTCGTAGTCGCCGGTTTTGATCGCGCCATTGAGCGCCGTTTGCACCGGTTCAACCAGCCCGCTGCCTTTACGCAGGGTGACCGCGATATGCGCCGCTTTCGGCCAGCCGCCGTCCACGCTGCCAACCAGTTTGGTTTTACCGGTCAGCGCCGCTTTCCATGCGCCGATGACGTTCGGGCCAAAATAAGCGTCGGCGCGACCAGATTGCAGCGCCAGCGTTTGGGCGGCGTCATCTTTGGTGTAGACCGGCGTAAAGGGTTTCAGCCCCTTTTTCACGTTTTCCGCGTTCCACGCCAGCAGGATCGCCTCCTGGTTCGTGCCGGAGCCGACAATAATGCGCAGTCCGGCAATGTCTTCCGCTTTCGCAATCGATGTCAGCGGACTGGTGGATTTGACGTAAAAACCGAGGGAATCCTTGCGGTAAGTGGCGAAGTCGAACTTCGCTTTGCGCTCCTTGGTGACGGTAATATTGCTGATCGCTGCATCATATTTGCCGGAGGTGACGCCGAGCGGCCAGTCCTCCCACGATGTCGGCACCACGTTCAGCTCCAGGCCTAAGCTGCTGGCCACCAGGCGGGCAATGTCCACTTCGCTGCCGAGCAGGGTTTTATTGTCATCCGCAAAGACCGTCAGCGGCGGCGAGTTGAGCGCTGCCACGGCGACGGTCAGTTTTCCCGGCACGACAAAGTGGTAATCCTTCGGCAACTGCGCAATGGCTTGCGCGTTTTTCGCGGTGGTGATCGGCGTTTTGTTGGCTTCCAGGCTCACGCCCGTCCCGTTGATATTGACATCTTCGGCCCAGGCCAGTGGTGTCAGGGCCAGCGTTGCCGCCAGCAATAGTGATGTTTTCTGCATAGCGTTTTCTTCTTTTATTGTTGTGAGGACGGATGAACAGGCAGCGGTAAACCTAAACTCTCGCGCAGCGTCGTGCCGGGGTATTCCGTGCGGAACAGGCCGCGAGCCTGCAGCAGCGGCACCACTTTTTCGACAAAGCGCGGGAACGTATCCGGCGTACCGCCCTGGATGATAAAGCCGTCGGCGGCGTAGCTTTCGAACCACTGTTGCAGGCCATCGGCCACTTGCTGCGCCGTGCCGGAAAAGCGTGGGCGCGGCGAGGCGCTCTCCAGCGCCACCTGGCGCAGCGTTAACTGACGCTCGCGCGCATTACGCTTGATCTCATCGGTGGTGCTGCGAAAACTGTTTTGCCCCAAATCGCCGATATCCGGGAACGGCTCGTCGAGCGGGTACTGGCTGAAGTCATGGTGTTCGAAATAGCGCCCGAGGTAGTTCAGCGCATCCGTAATGGAGACCAGCGCGGCGGTGGTCTGGTACTGCTGTTCAGCATCTTCTTCGCTGTCGCCGACAATCACGCTGACGCCCTGGAAAATATGCAGGTCATCATGGCGGCGGCCATATTTTTCCAGCTGATTTTTCACATCGCGATAAAACGTTTTAGCTTCATCAAGCGTCTCCTGATGCGTAAAAATGGCGTCGGCGTGACGGGCGGCCAGTTGTTTTCCATCGTCTGAAGCACCGGCCTGGAAAATAATCGGTCGCCCCTGCGGTGTGCGGCCAATATTAAGCGGCCCGGCAACCTGGAAAAAATCACCGTGGTGATTCAGCGGGTGTAATTTAGTGGCGTCAAAGAATTGTCCGGTCGCTTTATTGCGCACAAACGCGTCCTCTTCCCAGGAGTTCCATAACCCTTTCACCACATCGAGATATTCATCGGCAATGCGGTAACGTAAGGCGTGATCCGGGTGCTGCGCGCGGGAGAAGTTTTTCGCCGAACCTTCCAGCGGCGAAGTCACGACGTTCCAGCCCGCACGGCCATTGCTCAGATGATCAAGGCTTGCGAACTGGCGCGCGACGGTAAATGGCTCGCTGTAGGAGGTGGAAAGTGTGCCCACCAGACCGAGGTGCGAGGTCACGCTGGCGAGCGCGGATAATACTGTAATAGGTTCAAAACGATTTAAAAAATGCGGGATCGATTTTTCGTTGATATATAAGCCGTCGGCGACAAAGAGAAAGTCCAGTTTCCCCTGTTCGGCAATACGCGCGGTTTCCTGCACGAAGCCAAAATTAATGCTGGCATCGGCGAGCGCCGCCGGATGTCGCCACGCGGACATATTTCCCGACGCGCCATGTAATATGGTGCCAAGCCGCAGTTGTCGTGCTGTAGACATAAACGATCCTCATATTCAGGCAACAGGTGGCCCGGAGCGTGCGCCCCAGGCAGACAAATTTCACATCAGGATTGCAGCAGTGCTTTTTCTGCCAGCAGCGCGAAATAACGCGCCGCCTCTTCGATTAACGCTTCATCGGGGTTAAACGCCGGGTGGTGCAGGCCGTAATCGCTGTCGCTGCCGATGCTGACAAACGCGCCGGGAATATGCTGCAAATAGACGGCGAAATCCTCGCCCCCCATGTGCAGATCCGCCTCCTGCGTCTGGTAACCGTGCCAGTCGGCGACATCGCGGGCGAACGTGGCCCAGCGATCGTGATTGACCAGCGCGGCAGGTCCTGCAAACCAGCGCACCGTGATATTGGCGTCAAACGCCTGCGCCAGACCGGCGGCAATATCGTCGACGCGGCGTTTCACCGTGTCGCGCACCGCCGTCTGGTGAGTACGCAGTGTGCCTTCCAGCTCGACATGTTCCGGCAGCACATTCCACGTATTGCCCCCCTGAATGCGGGTGACGCTCAACACCACCGACTCCAGCGTATTGACGTTACGGCTGGCAATGCTTTGCAGCGCGACCACCAGTTGGCTGGCGAGCAAAATGGCGTCGTTACCTTCGTGCGGGCGTGCGGCGTGCGCGCCTTTGCCGGTGACGGTCAGCGAAAAACGATCCACATTGGCGTAAAACGCGCCGCCGCGCGTGGCAAACGATCCGACCGGTAAGCCGGGTTCGTTATGCATGCCAAAGATGGCGCTAACGTTGTCCAGTGCGCCGGCGTCGATCAGCCGTTTCGCGCCGCCAAAATTCTCTTCTGCAGGCTGGAACAGAATGCGTACTCTGCCCGGCAGTTGCGGCTCTTTCTGTTTCAGCAGCAGCGCCGCGCCGAGCATGACGCTGGAGTGAATATCATGCCCGCAGGCGTGCATCACGCCAGGGTTGCGCGAGGCAAACGGCACGTCGACCGCTTCTTCTATCGGTAAAGCATCGATATCGGCGCGCAGGGCGATCACTTTTTCACCGCTGCCCACTTCCGCAACCACGCCTGTCGGCAGGCTTAACGGCAGCAATCTCAGCCCGGCGCTCTCCAGCCAGTGGCGAATGCGCCGGGTGGTTTCAAACTCCTGCAACGACAACTCCGGGTGCTGGTGTAACTCGCGTCGCCAGTCGATCAGTTGTTCCGCAAAGCTCATCCCGCCACCTCCTGCGTTGCTTTGGTGTTGGCGTGGGCCTGCGCCAGCCGCAATACAGAGGTCAGCCGCGCGCTGCCTTCGCTGATCGGCGTATCGATAATAAATTCATCAATAGCGAACTGCTGGTGCAGGTGATCCAGCCCCGCCAGAACCTGCTGTGGCGTGCCGGCGATCAATGACGGTTCGCGTTTTGCGATGCGCACTGCCGGGCTGCCTGCCTGGCGGGCAAACGCCTGACCTTGCGCCTCGCTGGCGACGCTCACCCGCTGGCCGTTTGCCAGCTCAACGCCCCAGACTTCAACCTGTTGCGCCAGCGCATTCGCCTGGGCTTCGGTTTCCGCGACGATCACCTGCACGGCAACCAGCGTGTCGCGCTGGCTCTGCTGCTGCCACTGCGTGACAACGTCACGCAAAAGGGCTTTGTCCCCGTTGAGATGGGCGGCAAAAACGAAATTCCAGTCCAGCTTTGCCGCAAGCGCCGCGCTTTCGAGGCTTGCGCCGAGCAGAAAACTGTCTGCACGCTGCGGGGGTAACGGCGTTGCCAGCACGGTTTCTTCGGCGTGGTCATTTTTTGCCAGGGATAACCAGTTATCCAGCTGCGCCAGTTGATCGGCAAAACTGCCCTTTTCGGCGCTGTTTATTCCTTGCTGCAGTGCGCGGGTGGAGAGCGGCAAGCCGCCGGGGGCTTTGCCAACGCCAAGATCAACGCGGCCCGGCGCAAGGGTTGCCAGCAGGTTGAAGTTTTCTGCGACTTTGAACGGGCTGTAATGTTGCAGCATCACCCCGCCGGAACCGACGCGAATTCGCCGCGTTTGACCCAGTATCCAGGCGATAACCAGCTCCGGCGACGGGCTGGCCAACTGGGTGGTGTTGTGATGTTCGGCAATCCAGAAGCGGTGATAGCCCCAGTTTTCCGCCTGCTGCGCCAGTTGCAGCGTGCGGGCCAGGGCGTCCTGTGCGGTTTCGTGCTCCGCGATGGGGCTTTTATCCAGCAAACTCAGGCGATAAGACATGCAATAGACTCGCGTTAGAGAAGATAACCCCATTAATAGGGCGACGCGCGCATGCTGTGAAACAATTAATTTACATTAAATAAGCAAAAAATTTGCAAAGACGTTGTTCCCCTGCGCTGCACTTACTTTCTGTGCGAAAGACAATCCGGCAATATGTTTGCAAATTTGTTACATATTCGTATTACTGATGGTGGTTTTTTCTGTTGCATTTTTCAGCAAGTTGAATCATTTGCACTGCTTGTCCCTGCCAACCTCACAATTTCCGCTAATAGTCGGCTGCGATGGCACTGGTATGTTTTGCGTCGTATATCGATTGCGGTTACGATGCTGCGCCATGTTTGGTCTTATCCATACGAAGAAACACTGGAAAGACAGAACATTTTCCCGCGCCAGGCAATCGATTGGTTTTCTGCCTGCCGGGTTGAGGAATTCCGCAAGGTTCAGACAGGTAAACAGGTAACGCAATGAAAACAGACAACAACGTCACGGATCATCACGCCGCGAAACGACGCTGGCTCAATTCTCACGAAGAGGGCTACAACCGCGCGATGGGTAACCGCCAGGTGCAAATGATTGCTATCGGCGGCGCAATCGGTACGGGTTTATTTCTGGGCGCAGGTGCCCGACTGCAGATGGCGGGGCCGTCGCTGGCTATCGTTTATCTGGTGTGTGGTATTTTCTCCTTCTTCATTCTGCGCGCGCTGGGCGAACTGGTATTACACCGCCCTTCCAGCGGCAGCTTCGTCTCTTATGCGCGTGAGTTCCTTGGCGAAAAAGCCGCGTATGTCGCCGGCTGGATGTATTTCATCAACTGGGCGATGACCGGTATCGTGGATATCACCGCCGTTGCGCTTTATATGCATTACTGGGGCGCGTTTGGTGATGTGCCGCAATGGGTATTCGCCCTTGGCGCGCTGGCGATTGTCGGCACCATGAACATGATCGGCGTGAAGTGGTTCGCAGAGATGGAGTTCTGGTTTGCGCTGGTCAAAGTGCTGGCGATTGTGGTGTTCCTGGTCGTCGGGACGATTTTCCTCGGCAGCGGTAAACCGCTCGATGGCGGCGCGACCGGCTTCCATTTGATCACCGATAACGGCGGTTTCTTCCCGCACGGTCTGTTACCGGCACTGGTGCTGGTGCAGGGCGTGGTGTTCGCATTCGCCTCTATTGAACTGGTTGGTACGGCGGCGGGCGAATGTAAAGATCCGCAGACCATGGTGCCGAAAGCCATTAACAGCGTTATCTGGCGTATCGGTCTGTTCTATGTCGGCTCCGTGGTGCTGCTGGTTCTGTTGTTGCCGTGGAATGCTTACCAGGCGGGGCAAAGCCCGTTTGTCACCTTCTTCTCCAAACTGGGCGTGCCGTATATCGGCGACATTATGAATATGGTGGTGCTGACTGCCGCGCTCTCCAGCCTCAACTCCGGGCTTTACAGCACAGGGCGTATTCTGCGCTCGATGTCGATGGGCGGTTCCGCACCGAAATTTATGTCGAAAATGAGCCGCCACCACGTACCTTACGCGGGCATTCTGGCGACCATTTGCGTCTATATTGTTGGCGTGTTCCTGAACTACCTGGTGCCATCGCAGGTGTTTGAAATCGTGCTTAACGTTGCCTCGCTGGGGATTATTGCTTCCTGGGGCTTTATCGTGGTGTGCCAGATGCGTCTGCGCAAAGCTATCCACGAAGGCAAAGCGGCGGATGTCAGCTTTAAAATGCCTGGCGCTCCGGTGACCTCATGGCTGACGCTGCTGTTCCTGCTTAGCGTGCTGGTGCTGATGGCGTTCGATTATCCGAACGGCACGTACACCATCGGTTCTATTCCGCTGATCGCGGTGTTGTTGGTTGCGGGCTGGTTTGGCGTGCGTAAGCGCGTTAATGAGATCCATAGCACCGCGCCGGTTCACCCGGATTCTGCACAGAAGACACGTTCGTAACACGTCATAAAAGCAAAAAGCCGCAGCGGAAACGTTGCGGCTTTTTTGTTGGCGCGAAAGTTACGCCTGCGCTTGTTTAAAACGTTGCCAGGCGGCAGTAATCTGCGGTGCAATCAACGCATAGTTTTCCTGGGTATTATCCACGTGGTAGATCGTTGGCAGCCCTGTCGCCAGCACGCGCTCGTAATCGTCAAAATACCCTGCCGTCTCAGTGGTGTAGTAATAGTCAGTGAAAGCCTGACCCTCTGCGTTTAAATCCTCTTTCCAGAATTTTTCATCACACATATTGATGAAAAAATCGCGACCCGTGATCGCGCGGTTGCGCACCGCGGCCAGCTCATCAGCAGACTCTTCCCGGTGAAACTCCCCTTCGAGCTGGTTGTCGATAATCCACGTCAGGTAAAAGCCGATATGGGTACCGGCGTTCTCCATCGGCAGCTCGTCCGGATATTGCCCGCCATAGTGCCAGTCCATTCTATCGATAGCCATCTGATCCCCTTGGGAATGGTGTTAATCGGGACACGCGCCATTGCGTATCCAGCCTGAAATCATGTCCAGCGCGCCGGCTGCATACGCCTTACGCCCTGATAACAAAAATACCCCTTGTTTCCACGCTGGCCACTGGGACGCTAATTGATAATCGTACCAGCGGCTGTTGAGCAGCCCGTGCGTGGCCGCCGGGATCAGGCGCAGGCAATGTGGCGTTTTCAGCGGTAACTGCGCCTGCCAGACAGCCAGCGTTTCCTTTGAATCAACATTGCGATCGTCTTGCCCCATCAACACCATGACCGGCGTTTGCATGCTGCCAATGGCAACACGCGCATCGGCAAGCGCGTTACGGCGTTCAAAGTCGTCGCGCGTACAGGCTGCGGCACACGGGCGGGACGTGATTTCTTGCGTATAGTGCGCATCAAACGCGGCGGTATCGTTCGCCACCGCCCGGGTAATTTCACTCGCAGGTTGACCGGCAAGCTGCAAACGCTGGCGCAAATAATATGCTCCCTGGTTACGCCAGTTTATTGCCGGGCCCACCAGAACGGCAAAATCGGCCTGCGCCAACTGGCTGGCCTGCGGCACCACCCAGCCCGCCTGAGAAAAGCCAACAAAACCTAACCGGCTGTGCGCCAGCGCCGGTTGCTGTCGCAATTGTTGCAGTATAAAAGCGGCTTCCAGCGCGCGATCGTCCATGGTTTGCGCCAGCCAGTTTCCTGTGCTCTCACCAACACCGGGTTTATCCCACGAAAAGACCGCAATCCCCTGCGAGACAAGATGGTTCACCAGCGGCAGATAGCCACCATCCGACCAGCGATCCTGCGCGCCATCGCCATGAACCAGCAGCGCCACCGGCGGCGACGAGACACCTGCGGGCAGGATCAACGTTCCAGCCAGTGAATCGCTACCGTGAGTGATGCGCAGGGTTTGCTGCCCGCCCGCATCGGGGACGTCAAATTCGCTCAGGCGGAAAAAGAGAAAAAGCGCCAGCAAAAGAGCGGTCACGACCGTGGCAAGCAATGTACTGCGCATGGTATTTCCTTGCTGTAAAAGAAAAAGCTCCCCGCAGGGAGCTTAAGGTATCAAACGATTACAGCGCAATACGTATCACATCATCTGGCTGCGTGGCCTCTTTCTCGCGCGTTGAAGCCTGTTTCACACTGACATACAGCGTGTTGCCGTCCGCTGAAAGCGCCAGGCTGTTCGGATGGGTTGGCGTGGCGAAGGTTTTCACTACGCTATAGGTTTTGGCGTCGATAACGCTTACCTTCCCCGCCTCGCGGTGCGTCACGTAGACTTCATTGCGCGCGGGATTGAACAGCACCGCCAGTGATTCTGGTACCGCGATTTTCTCCACTACCTTGCCGTTACGGGTATCGACAACCAGCACTTCCGGCGCTTTTGAGTCGGTGATAAATGCGCGATGACCGGCGATATCGAGGCTCAGGTTGAGATAGAAGTGCTCTTTGCCGTCATCCTGCAATTTTTTGCGTTCCAGGATGCGATTGTTGCGGGTATCAATGGTGATTAGCTCACCGTCAGCATTGGTGGTGTAGAGACGTTTTGCCGCAGTATCGATGGCAAGGCCGGTGCTGTATGTCCCCGTACTGGTAATAGTCGTTTTCAGCTTCAGCGCAGCACCATCCACCACCCATATCGCACTCTCCTTCCCGACGCCGGTGATGTAAACGGTATTGGTCTCTTCATCCACCGCCAGCTCGCGCGGGCTGAGCGGGCGCACCGTTTCCGAACGTTTACGCGCATCCAGCACCACGCGGCCTTTAATGACGCCGGTTTTAGCGTCTACCGCCGTTACGCAACCGTCCGTGGTGTTGCCGAACCACAGCGTCTGCGTGCGGTGATTAAGCGTTGTGCCGAAGGGTTTTACGTCGCTGTGAATAGCTTGCGTAATGGCAAGCGTGGTCGGATCAAGACGGTAAATCACCCCGCCTTTATCCGTTTTGCGGCTTTGCGCAGTGGCCAGCCACAGCGCGTTTTCCTGCTGGCTGATGGCCATTTCATAGGCACCTTTGCCGACGGCTTTGCGCAGCATCTCCTCTGCGGCGTGGGTGTTAAATGAACCCGCCAGCAGTAACGATCCCAGAAGCAACGTACGGCGCAAGCGCGGTGAGCATAATTGGCGTAAAGACATGACGACTCCCTTTGTTCAACTTAATGGTTACGTTTTCACATGCGTCCAGTGCACGAAACGGCGGTTTCGCTTATTGTTGTAGTTGAGAATAGTAATCATTAATGACAAGAAAGTGGAGTGTTAATCGTCGCGACGCAGGATCCCGTTTCCTCCGTTACACTAATCATTAACGTAATGTGCGTTTAAAGTTTTCAAATAATTTACATACGCTTTAACATATTGGCGTATTTCCTTTTTTTGGTTCGTCTTTTAACTTGGTTCCGTCATGAATATCATTTCCGCCACAAAGGCCACCCTGCCGGTGTTATTGCTACCGGCTGCGCTCTCCACCTCCGCTTATGCGGCCGACAACGAACAAACCATGATTGTCAGCGCCACGCCGCAGGCGGTTTCCGAACTGGACAGCCCCGCCGCCGTGAGCGTCGTGCAAGGCGACGACATCCGCCAGGCTGCGCCGCGCGTCAATCTCTCGGAATCGCTGAACAGCGTTCCCGGTTTACAAGTGCAAAACCGGCAAAATTACGCGCAGGATCTGCAACTGTCGATTCGCGGCTTTGGTTCGCGTTCTACTTACGGGGTACGCGGCATTCGCCTGTATGTGGATGGCATTCCTGCGACCATGCCGGATGGCCAGGGGCAAACTTCGAATATCGATTTAAACAGTGTGGAGAGCATTGATGTGCTGCGCGGCCCGTTCTCGGCGCTGTATGGCAACGCATCTGGCGGGGTAATGAATGTCACCACGCAGACCGGGCGTGAACCGACAACCATTGAAGCCAGCAGCTATTACGGCAGCTTTGGTAGCTGGCGCTACGGGCTGAAAGCCACCGGCGCAATGGGTGACGGGACGCACGCGGGCGATGTTGATTACACCGTGTCCAGCACCCGTTTTGTCACCCAGGGGGATCGCGATCGCAGCGGCGCACGGAAAAATCTCGCCAACGCGAAACTCGGCGTGCGCATTGATGACGTCAGTAAACTGAGCCTGATTTTTAACAGCGTTGACATTAAAGCGAACGATGCAGGCGGGTTAACCGAGTCCGAGTGGAAAGATAACCCGCGCCAGTCACCGCGGGCGCAGCAATACGATACGCGCAAAACCATTAAGCAAACCCAGGCGGGCCTGCGTTATGAACGCCAGATGAGCAGCCAGGATGATTTAAGCGTGATGATGTACGCCGGTGAGCGTGAAACCACGCAATATCAATCGATTCCGCGCGGCCCACAGCTCAACCCCACCCACGCGGGCGGCGTGATTGATTTAACGCGCCACTATCAGGGCATTGATACCCGCTGGACGCACCGTGGCGAGCTGGGCGTACCGGTGACCTTTACCGGCGGTCTGAACTACGAAAACATGAGCGAGGAGCGCAAAGGTTACGAAAACTTTGTGATGAATGGCACCACGCCGGTGTATGGCGAAAAAGGCAGTCTGCGCCGTAACGAACGCAATCTGATGTGGAACGTCGATCCGTATCTGCAAACCGCCTGGCAACTCACCGATAAGCTGTCGCTGGATGCGGGCGTGCGTTACAGCTCCGTCTGGTTTGATTCCAACGATCATTACATTACAGCGCGAAATGGTGATGACAGCGGCGAAGCCAGTTATCACAAATGGCTGCCTGCCGCGTCGCTGAAATATGTCATGACCGAGGGCTGGAATGTGTATGCCGCTGCCGGTCGCGGTTTTGAAACGCCCACGATTAATGAACTCTCCTACCGCGCGGATGGCAAAACTGGTCTCAACTTCGCGCTGAAACCATCAACTAACGACACCGTGGAGATCGGCAGCAAAACGCGTATCGGCAATGGCCTGCTGACCGCCGCGCTGTTCCGTACGGATACGGATAATGAGATCGTGACCGATACCAGCACTGGCGGGCGCACCACCTATAAAAACGCCGGGAAAACCCGTCGTCAGGGCGCGGAATTATCCCTCGATCAGCAATTCGCCGGGAACTGGCGGGCAAAACTGGCGTGGACCTATCTTGATGCAACGTATCGCAGTGACGTATGCGATGGTGCATGTAATGGCAACCGTATTCCGGGTATCGCGCGCAATATGGGCTTTGCCTCGCTGGCCTGGATCCCGGATCAGGGCTGGTACGCGGGCGCAGATGTGCGCTATATGAGCGATCTGATGGCCAATGACGAAAACAGCGCCAAAGCGCCTTCTTATACCGTCACTGGGCTGAATACCGGTTATAAATTCAGCTATGGCAACTGGATGATGGACGTGTTTGGCCGGGTCGATAACCTGTTTGATCGCAAATACGTCGGTTCCGTTATCGTTAACGAAGGCAATGACCGTTATTACGAACCGGCCCCGGGGCGTAATTACGGCGTCGGCTTATCGGTCGCGTATCAGTTTGAGTGATAAAAAGCCCCTGTTAGCAGGGGCTTTTTTATAGCGATAACGATCAGGCGTGGGACAACCAGGCGTGTGACAACTAGGCATGTGACAACAGTGGGAACATCACCTGATGGTCGCGAAACACATTCTCTTTGCCGCTGAACAGAAACAGCGTGTCCTCATCGTCGATTAACGTGCATTCGCATTCGCCGGATTCGTTGGGCGTAAAACCTAACACCACACGCTGGGTTTGTTGATTGGCTAATGCATTAACGATTTGCGTTAATGTCGTGCCCGGTTCGGCAAAAATATCGAAGCACAGCAGCGTGCCTCTGTTTTGCGTGGCAATGGCGATAGCCTGATGTTTTTCTGAAAAGTAGACGCACGCTTTTAAATATGATGCACAGTAAAACATCAACAACCCTACGTTGTTATTCATCGGCAGCGCCGAAAAGGGGTTGGATTTCGCGTAATAGCGCAGCAACTGCTGCCTGTCGGCGTCGTCGTCCATATCCAGCCGGCGAAAGTCACTCGCCACCGGCGTGGCGCGCAGGGTGTATTGATATTCCCGCGCTTTCTCAAAGCCAAACTTCGGATAAAAATCCCGCACGGTGGCGTTTGCGTACAAATAGATTGCATCGGCCCGATGTTGCCAGTCCCGGATGATTTCCGTCAGCAGGTAACGGGCGAGTCCGTTATTGCGATAGCGCTTATCGGTCATTACCGTGCCTATCTGGATATAGCGTTTTTCGGCGCCCAACCAGCGTGTATCGATAACGTTAACCGAGGCATTGGCGATAACCTGGTTGTCATCAACCAGCGCGTAGGGAATGTAGTTTTCCGTCCAGAATCCCGCCTGATACCATGCCTCGAAGGATAAATCGAAGGTATCTACGGCTAAATCAATAAAGCTTTGGCGCAACGTATCGTGCTGTTTTAGTTGTTTTACCAGAGGGTATTTCATACCGCCGTTTCCCATAAAAAAGCCCGGTTGCATCGCGCTTCCGGGCTGCTACTGATGCGCGTATCAAAAGTTAAAACGTAGTCCAGCCCTCATCGCTCGTGGCGGTTTCACGCGGTTCAACGTTCTGCTTCACAGCGGGCCTGGCGGTCGGTTTACCTGTTTTGGCGACCGGTTTTGCGCCATTCTGATCGAGACGGAACGTAGCGACCAGTTCTTCCAGCAAACGTGCCTGCTCTTCCAGCGAACCCGCCGCCGATGAGGATTCGCTCACCAGCGAGGCGTTCTGCTGTGTGGTGCTATCCAGCTCACCCACCGCGCGCGCGATTTGTTCAATACCGCGGCTCTGCTCTTCGGAAGCGGAAGAGATTTCGCCCATGATATCGTTAACACGAGTGACAGACTGCACCACCTGATCCATGGTTTCACCGGCTTTCGCCACCAGTTCGCTACCGACATTAATGCGTGATACAGATTCGCTAATCAGCTGTTCAATATCTTTTGCCGCCTGCGAGCTGCGTTGCGACAGGCTGCGCACTTCGCTGGCGACTACCGCAAAGCCACGGCCTTGTTCACCGGCGCGTGCCGCTTCTACGGCGGCGTTCAGTGCCAGAATGTTAGTCTGGAAGGCGATGCTGTTAATCACAGCAGTAATATCGGCAATTTTGTTCGAACTGTTATGAATATCGCCCATGGTGTTCACCACTTCGCGCATCACCGTGCCGCCTTCGCTGGCGGTTTTCGACGCCTGAGCGGCCAGGCTGCTGGCATTGCGCGCGTTATCGGCGTTGTTTTTCACCGTGGCGGTCAACTCTTCCATACTGGCGGCGGTTTCAACCACCGCCGCTGCCTGCTGCTCGGTGCGGGAAGAGAGATCGGTATTGCCTTCGGCAATCTCCGTCGCTGCACGCGAAACCTGGCTCACGCTGTTGCGCACTTCAAAAATCATATCGCGCAGCGTGTCGTTCATCCGGCCCATCGCACCGGTTAATTGCCCCAGCTCATCGGTGCTCTGCGCACGAATTTGTGAGCTGAGATCGCCACTGGCGATACGTTCTGCCAGCGCCAGGTTGCGATCGATAGGACGCGTAATCTGGCGGATAACCCACCAGGAGACAATCACACCGAGCAGGATAGCGATCACACCGATAATCGACGCAATGGTGCTCGAGGTGTACGCCAGTTCATCGTTGTGCACTTTCACCAGCGTAATGATCTGTTTGAGCGAGGCGCTGCTCTCGTCCCCACCCACTTTCACTTTATCTTCCGCGGCTTTTAATGCCTGGAAAGCGCTGAGATAGTTGAGGCTTAAATCGCGGTATTTCACTGTGTCATCCCACAGGGATTGCAACGGTGATTGCAGCTCACCCGGTAACTGGCTTGCCAGTGCCTGAACGCTCTTTTGCGTTGCGCCAAAACGGGCATCCAGCGCCTCTTTCGACTCTTTACCCGGGCTGTAACGCACCACCAGTGCGGCGTCGCGCACCGTGCTGATCGCAAATAACTGTTCGTAAATTTGCGCCATCAGCGCCGTGTCGGCAACCGGTGTGCGCACCAGCGTGGTATAGCGCGCCGAGAGATCTTGTGCGGCCAGTTTATCGAGCGAATCGCGCACGGTTTTGATGTCACCAGTGGCTTTTTGCATCTCGCCAATCGCGCTCTGGAACTGTTCCAGGTGGCGGGCGACATCGTTAATAATTTGTTTTTCGTTTGCAGACCAGGACATATCGTCGGCGCTGGCAGTCAGCTCGGAAGCGTGACGCACATAGTTGGCCATCACCTGCCCTGATTTATCATCGCCATAGAAGTATTTCAGACGGTTAATTTTGGCCTGAAATACTTCAATGTTGATGTTGTACATAAGATTGGTTTTTTCGTAGACGTCGCGTATTTCTTTGAAGCGCAATACGCTCAGGACGGTGGCAATAGCAACCAGAAAGAGAACTAATCCAAAACCGACTGACAGCTTCCTACTAATTTTTATGTTGCTTAACCGCTGGCTAAATGACATTCCGGACTCCTTGCTAAACCCCAATGTTAGCGCCCAACAACTGCACGCACACATTGTTATCGGCAATGAAACCAGGGAGTTCAGGTATGAGCTGGTCTTATCAGTGAAAAACGTGATATTGATGCGCCCCATTCGCAAATTTTTGCCGGGGAGCATCAATATAGAGAGAAAGGATTATGTTGTTGAATTATAACTTATCGATAGAATTGTTTGTGAACGATGTTTGCGCCCTCATCAATCGCACGCCATAACGCGCGTTCGCTAGCGAAAGCGTCTCCCTCTTCTAACGCGGCCAACAAATCGCTGTAATTTTCGACGCGCGTTAGATCCTCAGAATTTGGATAAAGATAATTGTAACAAGGCCCAATACGAACCCATAACTGCTCAATCAATGCGGTTAGCGTCGGCATCCCGGCGTGGTTGTAAACACTAAAGCGAAACACGCGGTTAGCCTGCAGTCCCTGCTCCGTGTTACCGCTTTTCATTGCTTCATGAAAATTCGCCGCCAGGATACGCAACTCACGAATTTTCTCCTTCGTCATATGCTGGCTGGCAGCGCGTGCGGCCATGCCCTCAAGATTTTTACGAATCTGGTTAATTTCGTTATAGCGATCAAGGCTGACTTCCGGAACCAGAAAAGCCTGCGCCGGCGCGGCATGCAGCGCACCTGCGGAGACCAACCTCAGTAACGCTTCCCGCACCGGTGTAATACTGGTGCCTAATTGATCTGCTATTTCCTTTGTGATGAGCCGCGCGCCCGGTTTAAGCGCACCAATAATAAGCGCACTTTTAAGACTCGCCTCAACTTGCATGGTGAGACTGGTCCGCTGCGCTTTTTCCAAATCAAGCATGTTTGTATCCCGTATAATTTCTTATTTATTCTCAGCCTGGTAGCGTGTCCGTAATTTGTGTCAATGAATATATTATATACACATGCCTGGTCTTGGATGGTCGCGTAAAAGTTAAAGCAATTTGTATTTATTATGCACAACTACCAGGAACCGCCTTCACAAGGTCATCAGTTCCTTATGCTTATCTAATTAAAGACGTTTCTCAAAAATTTGCACGATTTCTGATGGCGGTTTTTCACCGCCATCATTCTTTTAGCTGAGAGGCCCGATTTGCACTACGACTTTACCGAAATTTTTCCCTTCCAGCAGGCCGATAAAAGCGTCTGGCGCATTTTCCAGCCCTTCGATCAATTGCTCACGGTACTGAATTATTTCCTGTCGTATCCATTGTTCCATTTCTTGCTGAAATTCATGAATACGGTGCCCGTAATCCTGGCCAATAATAAAGCCCTGCAAACGGATTCGTTTTTTCAGCAGGGTTGCCATTAATAACGGAATACGATCCGGACCGGCCGGAAGATCGGTGGCGTTATAGCCGCTGACTAACCCACAAAGCGGAATTCGCGCGGAGGTATTTAATAACGGCAGCACCGCATCAAATACTTTTCCGCCGACATTTTCGAAATAGATATCGATCCCCTGCGGACAGGCCGCAGCCAGTTGTTCGGCAAAATCCTCTGCGTGATGATCAATGCAGTGATCGAACCCCAGCACGTCAACCGCATGCCGGCATTTCTCGCTGCCACCGGCCACGCCGACCACGCGGCACCCCTTAATTTTAGCGATTTGCCCCACCGTGGCGCCTACCGGACCGGTTGCGGCGGCAACAACTAACGTTTCACCGGATTTCGGCTGGCCGATATCCAGCAATCCCATATAGGCGGTAAACCCTGGCATACCAAGAATGCCGAGCGACCACGACGGGTGCGGCGGGTTGTCTCCCAGTTTGACCAGGCCTTCGCCGCCCGAGATGTCGTAATCCTGCCAGCCGCTGTAGCCCAGCACCCAGTCACCTTCTGCGAAATCCGGGTGTTGCGATTTCACCACGCGGCTAACGGTGCCGCCGCACATCACTTCACCAATTTTCACCGGCGGCGAATACGACGGCGCATCGCTCATCCGCCCGCGCATATAGGGGTCTAACGAGAGGAAAACCGTGCGCAGCAACACCTGCCCTTCACCTGGCGTGGCGATAGCGTCTTCTTCAAGGCGGAAATTCTCTGCGACGGGCGCACCGTGCGGGCGGGAAGCCAGTACCCAGCGGCGGTTGCGGTGAGGATCTTGTTTCATTGTTCGCTCCTGTACGTGTCAGACTAACTATTGATACTAGTCCCTGACGGCCAGGAGCGCGTTTACATTACGAGCTGGAAGGATTTAGCCGTACCACCAGATAACGGCAAGGCGCGTGGCTTTCATTGATAAAGCGGCAATCATTTGGCGGGCCGAGCTCCAGACAATCTCCGGCGTGCATCTCATGTCGCGTGTCGCCTTCAACGAACACCAGTTCCCCCTCCTGTAACCAGATAAGCTGGCGCGCCAGCGCATAGGCGGACGCAGGCATCGGAATATCGCTCCCGGCGGGCAGCTCGATTTGCACCAGGTCGATAGGTAAATCACTGCGCGGTGAAACATGACGGCGCAGATAGTGGCTCTGCGGATCGCGCCAGACGGGCTGATCGGCGTGGCGCAGCAGTTTACCTTCCTGCATTTCCGCGCGTGCAATCAGCGTTGACATACTGATGCCAAACGCGCCGGAAAGCCGCGCCAGCAACGCCGCCGTCGGGCTACTTTCGCCGCGTTCAATTTTGTGGATCATCGCCCGCGACACGCCGGCGCGCTCCGCCAGTTCGCTCAGTGACCAGCTACGTGATTCACGTTCAACACGAATTCGCGCACTGATCCGTTGATTTATATTGTCTGAGATAGTATTCATAACGTAATACTATAGTGTACAAATTTGAGGTTCAACCATGAATATTCGTTACGCCGGGAAAGAAGATTGCGCGGCCATCGCCGTCATTTATAACCATGCAGTGGTTAATACCGCAGCCATCTGGAATGACCAGACGGTCGATGTCGACAACCGTATCGCCTGGTTTGAAGCACGCGCCGCGCTCGGCTATCCGGTGCTGGTCAGCGAAGAAAACGGCGCAATCACTGGCTATGCTTCGTTTGGCGACTGGCGCGCTTTTGACGGTTTTCGCCACACGGTTGAGCACTCGGTTTATGTCCACCCGGAACATCAGGGCAAAGGTATCGGCCTGGCGCTGATGGAGCGCTTAATTGAGGAAGCCAAACGCATCGGTAAACATGTGATGGTCGCGGGTATCGAAGCGCAGAATCACGGCTCGATTCATTTGCACAGCAAACTTGGGTTTGTGATTACCGGGCAAATGCCGCAGGTCGGCACGAAGTTTGGCCGCTGGCTGGATCTGACGTTTATGCAGCTGCAACTCGATGACCGCACCGAACCGGACGCCATTGCATGAATCAGTCGCTCACCCTCACCTTTTTGATTGCTGCCGGTATTGGCCTGGTGGTGCAAAACACGTTAATGGTGCGCATTACCCAGTCGGCCTCGACGATCCTTATCGCCATGCTGCTGAATTCGCTGGTCGGCATTGTGCTGTTTGTCTCTATTTTGCTGATCAAACACGGTGTGGCCGGGTTTCAGGAGTTGTACGCCAGTGTCAAATGGTGGACGCTCATTCCCGGTCTGCTGGGGTCGTTTTTTGTCTTTGCCAGTATCAGCGGTTATCAATATGTTGGTGCGGCAACCACCATTGCGGTACTGGTGGCAAGCCAGCTTATCGGTGGTCTGGTAATGGATGTGGTGAGAAGCCAGGGCGTGGCGCTGAAAGCGCTGATTGGCCCGGTATGCGGCGCGGTGCTGCTGGTGATTGGCGCCTGGCTGGTAGCCAGACGCCAGTTTTAATTACAGGATCTCGCCACCTTTGGTGAGCTGTTCACGGCGCGCTTCCATATCTTCTTTGTGCTGCCGACCATGGTGCGCAATTGCCTGACGCAGGCGCTGTTGCTGGGTGTAGCGTTCATCCCGGCTCAGTGCCGCATCATCGCTGAGTTCAACCAGTAACGCATTCATCCCGGTAATAACGCCCTGTTCGATAGCCGCGTCGACACGTGCGATAACCTCATCCAGATGTGACATAGCCTCTCCTTTAATTCAGCTTCGCTTTAGAAAAATCGCTGCCCATCAGGCTGACGGTATAACCGCTAACATTACTGCGGGTAGCGTAAAACGTTTTGCCGTTAGCCAGCGCGATCCACGGTGCCTGCTGGTAGAAAATCTCCTGCGCCTGGCTGTAAAGTTTGGCGCGCTCGGCAGGAGCGGCAGTGACTTTGGCTTTCTGCACCAGGGCATCATACCCCTTATCGCACCAGCGGGCGGCGTTGGAGCCGGTTTTGATGCTGTTGCAACCGAGCAGCACATCGGCAAAGTTGTCCGGGTCGCCGTTATCCGACATCCAGCCGAACAGCGCGGTATCGTGTTCCCCTTTGCGCATCCCGGCCAGATATTCACCCCACTCGTACGAGACGATCTTCGCCTTCACGCCAACTTTCGCCCAGTCCGCCTGAATCATCTCGGCGATGCGCCGCGAATTCGGGTTATACGGACGCTGCACCGGCATCGACCACAGCGTGGCTTCAAAGCCCTTTTCCAGCCCGGCCTGCTTGAGCAGTGCTTTGGCTTTTTCAGGATCGTAGCTGTAATCCTTCAGATCTTTATTAAACCCGAGCATGTTCGGCGGCAGCGGTGATTTTGCCACCGTACCGGAGCCGAGGAACACCGCATTGACGATAGCTTGTTTGTCGGTCGCATAGTTCAGCGCCTGGCGCACCAGCACATTATCAAACGGCTTTTTCTCGGTGTTAAACGCGAGGTAGCCCACATTCAGAGCATCAATGGTATGCAACGTTAAGTCTTTGTTGTTTTTGATCTGATCAAACTGCACCGGTGCCGGGGCGGGAATAATCTGGCATTCATTGGTTTGCAGCTTCGCCAGACGGGTTTGCACATCCGGCGTAATAGAGAAGATCAGATGTTTGGTAGGCACTTCACCTTCCCAGTAATTTGGATTGGCGATATAACGGATTTGCGCATCGGTTTTGTACTGCTGTAAAGCGTACGGGCCGGTGCCGATTGGCCAGTTATCGACGTTTTCCGGCGTGCCTTTTTTCAGCATCGCATCCGCGTATTCCGCAGAGAGAATCGAGGCGAAATCCATGCCCCAGTCGGCAAGAAACGCGGCATTCGGCTCATTCAGTACAAACTGAACATGGTTATCATCGATTTTTTTCACTTCTTTGATCAGCTTATCAAGGCCGACATCGGTGAAGTATTCGTAATTACCTTGCGAAACATTATGATAAGGATGTTTCGGATCCATCTGGCGCATCACAGAGAAGACGACGTCATCGGCGTTAAAGTCGCGCGTCGGTTTGAAATATTTATTGCTGTTAAATTTAACGCCCTGGCGCAGCGTAAAGGTCCAGGTTTTACCGTCTTCAGAGACTTTCCAGTCGGTCGCCAGCGACGGCACCGGTGTGTTTTTCTCCGGATCAAAGGTGACCAGGCGGTTATAAAGCACCTGCGAGCTGGCAACAAATGTCGGCCCGGAGCTGGCAATTTGCGGGTTGAAGGATTCCGGTGACGCTTCGGAGCAGTAAATGATTGTATCGTTGGACGCCGCCCATGCGGCACTTGCCGGTAACAGTGTGCTCAGCGCAAGGGCGAGCAGCGTTTTTCCCGTGGACATTATCAGGAGCCTTCTTTTTTTATATGGAGCATTAATCTCAGCACAGCAGATGAGAACTGGCAAATAATGATTCCGCATCAGGTTATTCTAAAGCATTTGTTTTTGCTGAAATATCCACCATTATTAATGAATAAATTTGCGTTAAATAAATTTCGTGCCGTCAAGCGGGTTCGACGCGCTCAATGCGTCGAGAATTCAATGGTTTTGCGCTTTCTTCTGCCTTTTACTGGTAAGAAGTTTGCGTATAGTAGACGCGTGAAGAAGTCTATGGGATGAAAACGTGGCAAAAACTCTCTTGCGTAGCGGCGATTTGGATGATTTCCAGGCCGTTGGCGGCGGCGGTCAGGCCGTATTCGATTCGGCATTGCAAATTCGTGAAGCACTGCGTCTGCGTAAGCAGCAGGCGCTGGTAGATTGCCTGGCAATACCCCAGGTCAATGATGAAGGGGATCGTGTCGACTGGTATTCGCCCATTGATGGTCGCGCCCAGTCATGGAAAGCGGCGGAACCCGAGGCGCGCGCCCGTGCGCTGCGTTACCTTGAGAGCACGCTGGACAGCGCCGCCGCGCTGAGCCGCAAATGCCTGCAATCACCGAAAACCGCGCAGCAACTGTTTGGCTCGCTGCTGGAAAAAGCGCTGCAATTCCCCGGCGAAAACCATGTTTTCCTTGTTGATGGCAAACCGGTCATCACCTTCTGGGGCTTTGTGAATCTCAATGAAAGCGCCCGCGAAAATGTGCTCGAGTGCCTGCAAGAGCCGGAGCCAGAAATCCCTGAAATTATTATCGAACCGGAGCCAGAGCCGGAAGAAGAGCCCGCTGTCGAGGTGACATTCAGCCAGGCAGATGCGCCGCTACTCACGCCGCAAGCGGAAATCAAACCGCAGCCCGTAGCCGCACCGCCCGTGCAGGAAGCAGCACCGGTGGTTGCCCCTGAACCCGCTCCTCAGCCTGAACCTGCACCGGTGGTGAAAAAACGCCGCCGCTACGGTCTGTGGGCATTACCCGTTGCCGCGGCAGTCGCGGCGGCAATTGCCGTGCCGCTGGTGCTTAATCAGCAACAACAAGCGCCTGCCCCTGCCCCCGCCGAACCAAAAGCTGAGCCGGTCGCTATTGCGCCGCCGCCGATGCAAGCCGAGCCGCTGCCTGAACTGGCGGGGAGATTGCCGCTGCATCAGGCTGAAATTGTTGCGCCTGCGGTCAAAACACCGGAAGTCAAACCGGTTGACAAAGGGACGGTGGTTATCGCCTCTATCCCGAAAGATGTACTGGTGATGGATGCGTTAGAAGTGAAAATTGGCTCTACCAAATTCCTTAACGGTAACTGGCGTGTGGCGATGGATGTGAAAGATCCGGTCACTGGCAAAGCCCCTGCCGTGCGTTACCAGATCCAGAACAATAAAGGGACGGCGCGTATTGTGATGGGTAAAAATGTGACCTGTCGCGCAGATCTGTTCTCCGGCCTGCATGAAACCGGCGAACTGTTGATTAAGAGCCGCAGCAACGCACGTTGCAGCGACGGGACGCGTTACCCGATGCCGGAAATTTCCTGTAAAGCAAGCAGCAATGACGTCGCGGAATGCAGCGCGCGTTTTGACGCCAACACCACCGTTCCGGTGACGTTCAGAAAAACAGGTGACTGAGTTTATGCTGGTTAATCTTTGCGACTACAAACAGAGCGTGACGCTGATTGCCAATAGCGGCGTGCAGTTTCTTGATTTTGGCCTGACACCGCAGGATTCTGCCAACAGCGGTCGATTTGTGCGTAAAACCGCCAACGGCCCGCTGCTGCGTCTGGATTTCGATCTGGTCAACGAGCGTTATACGCTGCCGAACCGCGACGGCGGTCAGCCGGAAGTGGTAAAACCCGAAAGCACGCATTCGCTGCAATATTCGTTGTCGATCCTCGATGGTATCTGGCTACCGATCCCGTTCCTGCGTTTCAACCCGCCCCGTACTTTCGTTGAAGGCCCGGATAACTGGGCACGCGTGCAGATCCGCAAGCTCAGCGAACCGGACAGCGCCGGAAATACCCACCGCGTGGCGCTGGCGCTCGACAGCCAGATTAACGGCAACTCGCCTGCCGCACTGGCGCCGCAGGAAAACGATATTCTCAATGGTACGCGGTTCTCACTGGCCTGGCGTGATGACGAAGTGGCGGATTTTCTCGATCAAACCTGGGTCGATGGCTGGCTGCGCGAAGCGTTTTTGCAATTCATTACGCAACACGAAACCCGCAGTGAGCGCGAAATTAACCAGGCATTGCGCGGTTTTGAATACCAGGCGCACTGGCTGAATCTGATGAGCCTGCTCGGCATGCAATTGCAGGTGCCGGAAGTCAAAATCGTCACGCACACGCTAAGCACCCCGGCGATCCCGGTCGATCTGATTCTGGATGTCGGCAACACCCACACCTGCGGCGTGATCATTGAAGATCACGGCGATGCCAACGATGGGTTGCGCCAGACGGCGGAATTGCAGGTGCGTTCGCTCAGTGAGCCTCAGTTCCTCAATGAGCCGCTGTTTACCAGCCGTCTCGAGTTTTCTGAAGCGCGCTTCGGCAAACAGCACTTCTCGGTCGAGAGCGGTCGCGAAGACGCCTTTATTTGGCCTTCAATTGTCCGCGTGGGCGATGAAGCCCGCAAACTGGCAACGCAGCGCCTTGGTACTGAAGGCAATAGCGGTATCTCCAGCCCGCGCCGCTATCTGTGGGACGAAACACCGGTATTGCAGGACTGGCGCTTTAGCCAGATGAACAGCAAAACCCAGCGTGAACCGCTGGCGACCGCCTTCCCGTTAATGAACCTGATGAACGACGAAGGCCAGCCGCTGTATAGCCTGCCGCTGGATGAGCGTTTACCGGTCTTCTCCCCCCAGTACAGCCGCAGCACGCTGATGACTCACATGCTGTGTGAATTGCTGTCGCAGGCGCTCGGGCAGATCAACAGTGTCGCCACGCGTCTGCGTTTGGGTTTTCCGGCGTCACCGCGCCAGTTGCGCACCATTATTCTTACCCTGCCCTCGGCGATGCCGAAGCAGGAGCGTGAAATTTTCCGTCGCCGCATGTTTGAGGCCATCGCGCTGGTGTGGAAAGCCATGGGCTGGCATCCGCAGGATGAAGACTTTGCTAACCGCAAACAGCAGGAAAAAAGCGTGGTGCCCGTGCCGCACATTCAGATGGAGTGGGACGAAGCCAGCTGTGGCCAACTGGTATGGCTGTATAACGAAGCGATTTCCCGTTTTGCCGGGCAAACTGAAACGTTTTTCGCCTCGCTTGCCCGTCCGGATCGCGAAGAAGCACCTGGCGCGGTAAAAGGCCGTTCGCTGCGCGTGGCCTCCGTCGATATCGGCGGCGGCACGACAGATATGGCGATTACCCATTATCAACTGGATGATGGCACCGGCAGTAACGTCAAAATCACCCCGCAACTGCTGTTCCGCGAAGGGTTTAAAGTCGCCGGGGATGACATTCTGCTGGATATCATTCAGCGCTGTGTGCTGCCGGCGCTGCAAACGCAGATGCAGAAAGCGGGCATTACCGATGCCGCGGCGATCATGGCGACGCTGTTTGGCGATTCCGGGCGTATTGATACTCAGGCCGTACTGCGCCAGCAGACGACGCTGCAACTGTTTATGCCGATTGGTCACGCCATTCTTGCCGCGTGGGAAGAGAGCGACATTAACGATCCGCTCGCCGGATTGCATGCAACCTTCGGCGAACTGCTCACGCAATTGCCGACGCGCAATGTCATGAACTACCTGAAGCAGGCGATCGATCATGCGCTGCCGTCCGGTTCAGCGGAATTCGATGTGCTGGCTGTCCCGCTGCAGGTCAATTTCCGCGAGTTGCAGGATGCGATGCTGGCCGGACAATTTACCCTGACCGCCCCGCTGCATGCGGTTTGCGAAGCCATCAGCCACTACTGCTGCGATGTGCTGCTGATCACCGGCCGTCCTGGCTGCTTACCCGGCGTGCAGGCGCTGATTCGCCATCTGCAACCCGTGCCGGTTAACCGCATGATCTGGCTTGATAAATACCGCGTACATGAGTGGTATCCGTTCAGCCAGCAGGGTAAGATCGGCAACCCGAAATCAACCGCCGCCGTTGGCGCGATGCTGTGCAGCCTGGCGCTCGATTTGCGTCTGCCGCGTTTTAACTTTAAAGCGGCAGACATCGGTGCCTATTCCACCGTGCGCTACCTCGGTGTGCTGGATAACGTCGTCAATACTTTGCGCGATGAGAATATCTGGTATCACGATATCGACCTTGATAAACCCGGCGCAAAACTGGACGCGCGTTTACACTTCCCGCTGCGCGGCAATGTTACGCTCGGTTTCCGCCAGCTCGCGAACGCCCGCTGGCCAGCTACGCCGCTCTACACGCTGAGTATCAACTCGCAGGAACTGGCGAAAACCATCGCGGGCGACGGCGTGCTGAATGTCCGTTTGCAGTTCAGCGGCGGCAATAAACAGCACGGGCCCGAATCGTTCACCTTGAGTGAGGCCTGGCTCCAGGACGGTACGCCGGTCGCCGCAGACGCGTTAACTTTTAAACTGAATACGCTGGCCGATCGCCGCCATAGCGGCAGCCATTACTGGATCGACAGCGGGAGTGTGTATCTGAAATGAGTGCGAGCGTAAAAACCACCCAGGCACTGGCGACATGGATCAACGAAAACCGCCAGCACGCACCTTTACTGGATGATGATGCCGACGCGCTGCTGTCGCGTCTGACGACTGCCGCCGCCGAGGAAAGCGCGCTGCGTGAAGCGGTTGACGCGCCCTGCACCGTTGGGTTGTATGGTCATTCACAAGCGGCCAAAGCGCATCTGTTGACAGCCCTGTGCGGCAGCGGTAACGGGCGGCTTAATGTACGTCCCGGTGAAAAAACACTGGATTACTTCACCCATATCAATCCCGGCCATGCCCTGACCAGCATGGCGCTGCGCTTTAGCCAGCATCTCGCGCCGATGGATGAGGGTTTCCCGCTGTGCCTGCGTATTATCAGCGAAGCCGAGCTGGTGCAGATCTTTATTGCTCATGCCGTTCAGCAGCCGGAATTGCGCGCCGTTGATAAATCGGTGATCGAAGACCGCGTCGCGAAATGGCGCTCACTGCGCCAGCCGAATGCAGTGCCGGGGATCACGGCGGAAGATATCGGCGCGATTGCCCGCTTCTGGCGCGCGGCAGTGCCTTCGTCGCAGCAACAGATGGATGATGCGTTGTGGTATCAGTTTGCCTGCCTGTTGCCATCCCTCGATCTCAGCGCCCGTGCCAGCGCCTGGTCGCTGTTATGGGGCGAGCAGCAGGAACTCACGCAGCAGTGGTTGTCGCTGGCGCATACCCTTCACCAGACCGGGAACGCGCAGGAACTGGCGGCGCCGCTCAGTATTCTGGTGGATACCTTTGCCCTGCCAACCGACGGTTTCTTAACGCCATCGGAACCCGGTAGCGATGAGATCCATGACGAAGTGGTGGTTCACCCGTGGTCAAACGAGCAGTTGCACAATGCGGTCAGTATTCCGCTGGCCACCCTTGCGCTGATTACGCGCGAACTGGTGTTGCCGGTGGAAAACGCGGTGTTAACGGCCGTGGATATTCTCGATATTCCGACACCTGGCCCACAGGATGGCCAGCCGTTGTGGCGTAGCAAATGCCGCTGGTTGCTGGAAAGTTACCGCCAGCGCCTGCAACCGGATGTATTGATGATTTGCAATGCGACGCTGGAGCGCTCAGCAACCGCAGCCACTGCGCGCGCATTATTAAACTGGGTCAAAGAGACACAATCCGGTCAGGAAACGGCGCTGCCGGGGCTGGTCTGGGCGATTACGCCGCAGGATGCGCGCTTTACGCTGGCGCAGAATCTGGACGAAGCCGTTCAGCAACTTATTGGTAAACCGGGTCAGCACTGGGGAACGTTGCAGGCGCTGGATGCCAGCAGTCTGCAGCGTCTGCTGGAGTGGCTGGTGCAGGCGACAGCGCCTGGCCTGCGTCAGCAGCGTCTGAAAGCGCTGACTGAGCGCCATCAGCGCGCCCTTCGCGATCTGCTGCAACCCTGGCTTGCCACCGCCGCGAAAGACGCGGCGGCGCAACGCGCGAGCGCGGAGTCCGTGGTGCGTGAACTGCAAGGCCAGGCTTCACGCCACGGTGAATTACTGGAAGGCTTACAGCCCGATATGCAGCAGTTCGATACGCTGTGGAAAGTTCAGCAGCCGCGCGAAGAGAAAGTCAGCGGCTTGTTTAATGAATCTATCGATCTGTTTGCTGAATCCGCAGAAAGCAGCGAACCGCAGGTGGTGTCGAAAGATATCGGTCAGCAGGCGCATGCCTTGTGGGTCAACCATGTGCGCCAGTGGAGCCGCAACGATGATAACGCCGCGCGTCTGGGGCTCAGCCCTGCCACGCTGCGCCAGATGGCGGAGATTGTTATCGTCAGCAGCTACCGGCTGAATTTACCCGATCAGTTGCAAAAAATTATGCAGCGCGATACCGCCTGCGCCGCGCAACTGTACGCCGCGATTGGTAACTTTGTCGCCTGGCTGGGTTACGCGGAGATCGCGCAAGCGGATCGCCCGGAAAGCCGTGTCAACAAAGGCAGTACCATTTTTTCCAGCGGTACGGATGGCGCTACCCAGGCGCGGTTAACCCGTCTGAGCGAACAGCCGGTACACGCCGCCACCCGCTATGTTTATGACTGGCTGGTGGCGTTGTACCACCGGGCTATCGAAAACATTGGTTACAGCCATCCGCTGGATATCAGCCCGGCGGCGCGCAAAAAACTCAAATCCCTGCTTCCCTGAAAATCACCCGGCCATGCAAATGTGCCGGGTTTCTTTTTACTCGTGTTCCGCAATAAATGCCGCTAATGACTGTGCCAGTAAGGCTGGCTGTTCGTCAGACATTGAATGACCGGCTCGCGGAATAATGCGCAGCTCAATCCCTTGTTGCAGCACACTGTCGGCATCGTTATCCGGTAGTGACAGCTCGCCAAAAATCAGCGTTTTAGGGCGCGGAAACCGGGCAAATAACGACATCCACGACGGCTCAATACCATCAACCAGGCTTTTCGCGCCGCGCCATACTGCCCAGGGCGCGCTGCTTTGCAGGCTTCCGGCCCAGGCGGTTTTTTCCTGCGCCAGCATCGCCGCGTAGCCGCAGGTGACAAAATCGGCCTCATCCTGGGCCGCGATAATGCGGCTAAACGCCCCGCCACTGGCGTGAAAATTAGGTTCAGATACCGCCAGCGCGTTGACACGCTGCGGGATACGCGAAGCGACTTCAATGGCGATACTGCCGCCCATGCTGTGGCCGTATAACCAGAATGCGTCAAGCCCAAGATGATCCAACAGTTCAATCACCACTTGCGCCTGATCGCTGGTGCGATAAGAGAAGCTCGCCGGACGTTCACTGTAACCGTAGCCCGGCAAATCGATAAGAATGGCGCACCTGCCAGCAAACGCCGGATCGGCGACGATGCGCGGGTATTCGTACGAAGACGCGCAACCCAGACCATGAATAAAAACCACCGGATCGCCTTTGCCCGGTAACGCGTGCCAGCGCACCTGCGCCTGCGCGTGGAGTGAATAGAGACTGTTCATACCTGCCCTCTCTGCTGCAATACTGTTTTTATATACAGTATCACAGCATTATGGCAAGGACACGATTAAAAGAGAGAAAAAAGTAACGCGACGGGAAAACTGATGGGCCAGGTCGCACCGACTAACAAAGCGCTAAGCAGGCGGATTTTGCGGCTATCTTTGGCGAGAAACCAGGTTGCCACGGCGCATAACACCGCCATGACAACGTAGAAAATAAGCAGTTTGGTGTAGAGTTCCAACGTCTGTCTCCTGTCCTTAGGTAAAACATCCGCCTAACATGTTGCACTAATTTTCAAGGCGTTATCGCTTTCGCCGTCACGCTTTGCTGGCAAAATTTAGAATATGGAAAATAACAGCGCAACCGGGAAGCTCATGGGCCATGTCGACCCCACTAAAAACGCGCTCAGCAGGCGAATACGTTTACGATCGTGAGAAAGAAACCAGGTTATCAGCGCGCAAATCAGCGCCATGACAAAGTAGAAAACCAACATTTTTTGGTATAACGACATAACAAACATTAACCCAGAAATAACAAAACGAACGCAATATGCTCTTTTTATTGATGTATATCAAGTCGAATAAGGATTACCACGAAAGGTGTAGCGGCGAGTTTTGATTTAACAGGCTGATAGTTCGAAAGAAGCAGTAAGCACTGTCTCGGCCTTCGACCTGCCAATACGCTTCACGCCGCTGTGCCACAACCGTGTAATTTGCTGAACAGAATGCTGATTTTGTCAGTGACAAAACGTTTCGGGACAAAGCGCGCTGGCAATCGCTTGCGACATGCCGGTATGAAGAAAAAGAGAAGCATGGTAAATCTTGCCTGTATTAAGGCGGTAGGCACTACCGAGTTGTCCCGGACGAAACAACCCAGCGCTCATTACAAGATTCTGCAAGGCTGCCGATCCAGCAATCTGGCGACGCCAGTGAAGGATATTGCAGACCCTGCTACGTCGCCGATAAGTGCTAAAAGCAACAAACTGCAGGCTGATAGCGTTCGGGTCTGCTTAAATAAGAGGTTTCGTGACGCCTGCTTAATCCTTGAATTTCCCCGGCATCATTCTTTTTAACGTGTTATCCCGCCAGATATAGTGATGCATCAGGGCTGCCGCGGCATGTATACCAATGATGAAATAACCGGTGTTAGCCAGTAGTTCGTGAATTTCCTTCAGGCTGTGTTGTAAAAAGGTATTTTTAATGCCCGCTACAGGCATTGTAATAAACAGGAAAACCCACTCTTTCTGCCCAAAATAGAGCGAAACTACGCCAAGAAGGGGAAGTACGATAAAAAGCGCATATAAAATAAAATGAACAACAGTGGCGCTGAGTTTCTGCCATTGCGGTAAAGGTGGGATAACCGGTGGCTCCGGCGTAACAAACCGGAATATCATTCTGACCAGCATCAGAATAAATACAGAAACGCCACACGTATAATGAGTAATAGCCATCCAGTAACGCCCTGCAGACTCTTTGGGGAAAATACCCTTAAATTCCATCGCTGCGTACGTTATCGCAATCAGTAATAAAACCAGCCAGTGTAACGCTATCTGACTACCCGAATATTTTTTCATTTCTTATCTTTCCTGAGAATTAAACGATCTTCTAAGCCAGTACATGGCCAGCAAGTGTGCCTGCGCCCATTGATACAGCCATTGCCATGGCACTCCAGAAAGTGATTCTGAGTATCGCTTTCAGTGGTGATGCTTTGCCCACAATCGATGAGATATAGCCAAGGAGAGTGAGTGAAAAGAGTGTGGAAAGGATGACGAAGGGAAAAACCAGTGTTGCGGGCGCCAGCCATGCAACAATCAACGGCAACACCGCGCCCGCAGAAAAACTCAGCGCCGAGAAAATGGCCGCTTGCAGAGGTTGTGCCGAATTGGTTTCCGTCAGGCCCAGCTCCTCACGGGCATGTGCGTCCAGCGCATCCTTTGCCATAAGCTGCTGTGCAACCTGATGAGCAAGAAGAGGCTCCAGACCCCGCTGAATGTACAACGAAGTCAGCTCCAGCACTTCGCCTTCATAGTCGTCAACCAGCTCCCTTTTCTCCTGAGCGAGAGCTGCGTTTTCTGTATCCGTCTGGGAGGAAACGGAGACATATTCTCCGGTTGCCATCGACATTGCGCCCGCGACAAGCCCGGCAATCCCCGCCAACAAAATACCTGATGATGGAGTACCCGCCGAGGCAATACCGAGCACGAGACTCGCCGTTGACACGATACCGTCATTTGCCCCCAGCACTGCCGCCCTTAACCATCCCACTGTTCCGATACTGTGTCGTTCCAGATGCATTGCGCGGTTTTCCTGTTAATCAATAATTAATAATTCATACATTACCGATATTAAAAAGCTGCGTTAGCCGATAATTTATTCTCTCAGCCTTAACACCACATTAAGATCACCTGAGTATAATCCTAAATCTGTTTTTTATTTCGCGTGGCAGCCATATGCGTAATGATAATGGGTGTCAGTAACGTTCAGCCCGTACACAAAAACATCTGCCAGCGCTGGCATTAATTTTATTTCACCGCTTATGCGGATGCTTAGTGGCATATTATCAGTAACGCAGGGAGTGATTGCTGATGGTATTCATTCTCTTTCTGATTTAGCCTCTTATTTTTTTGTGTTGCCCGACAATAAAAAAATCTGACCGCTTTCACCATTATGGGCAAAGCAGTATTTGCAAGATGCTTCAATGCGTTTGGGGACGATGTTAATGCAAATAAATTGCGGTATCTGGCAACGCTTGCTGAGTTATATATTGCCACTTTATGGCTGACGATGAGGGCAGTAATAATAAAACAAGGTTAATCCGCGTTGCCCTGTGTCTCCTGTTTGCAAACGCATGGCATCGCATCAGCGTGGTAGACGAAGGGCAATGAAACGATATATCCAGTAATTTAACTTAAGGATTAACTGATGTGTTATTGCGGCCGCTAATAATGTCGGGAAGTTTGGCGAGCCGCGATCATCTCTGATATTGTCTACCGGCAAGGCAGACATCAGATGAAACAAGGTAAGGTTATGCAGAAATATGACGACCTGTGGCAAGCCATAGAAGTTCGGGTGCGTGAAAACAATGACATAACGCACGTCGATATGACCACTGATACCGCCCGGGGTAATGCGGCCCGGCAGCGCATCGCGCAGATATTCGTCCTTGAAGTGTTGCTCTCTCGCCACCGGGAAAAGTACGCCAGCAGCTTCGTTCCGCTTGCCGGTGAAGAGGCGCTTTATCATTTAATATTTAAACGCACCGGCTGGAAACCCTTTGAAGTAAAACAACTCTCGTTTATTGATGCCATGTTCGTGCTGGCAGAATTATTCCGCGATGAAACGCTGCCGGCGGAAGTGCGCGCCGTTCTGCGTTCGCAGGGCGTAAAAGATGAGCCCTTCTCGACCTATGATTTTTCAGAGAAAGATTGGGCACCGCGTGAAAATGAGGTATTCCTGAAAAGGTAAGCCTGCAAATTAATTGCATTGTTAAATAAATAAGGGCTCTGATGAGCCCTTATTTTTTAATTCAGCATGGAGGGTGCTGTTTCATTACCTGCGAGACTTTCAACGCGGGCAAAATAAAACTCTTCACCTTCGCAATAGTAGGTTTCGATAGGCATGCTGGCACTTGCCGCCCCGCCATCAAGCCCCGCTATCGCCCATTGTACCGAGGTTTCGCCATCTTCAACGGTCAAAAATTCAGACGCGCCCCCTGGTACGAGCACGACTACGATTTTACTCATTACTCTTTTTTCCTTGCCTGATTTTTTTAAAAGCCAGACATTCTTGCCCACAGTAATGACTGCCATTTTTCGCGCTAATGACATTCATGTGACAACCAATCGGGGCAATGTCTGCGTGCGGTTTTATTTAAATGTTTTTATTTCGCCACTCCGCTGATGGCTGGCTATTATTAAACCAGTTTTTCATTAATAACAACACACTTAATTTACTATGCGATTTACCTCATGTTTCCTAAGGAAATAAACGTGATAAACGCCGTCCGTGGCGTTTATTTGTGGATTAATGTTTGATCATCACATGGCGAACTACGGTGTAATCTTCCAGGCCGTAGAGCGACATATCTTTGCCATAACCTGAGAGTTTCTGCCCGCCGTGCGGCATTTCACTCACCAGCATAAAATGCGTATTTACCCAGGTGCAGCCATATTGCAGACGCGCACTCAGGCGATGCGCGCGCCCCACATCCCTGGTCCACACCGATGACGCCAGGCCATATTGCGAATCGTTGGCCCAGCTCAGCACCTGCTCCTCATCATCAAACACCGTGACGCTCACCACCGGGCCAAACACTTCCCGCTGTACAATAGCGTCCTCCTGTTTTGCGCCTGCCAGCAGCGTTGGCGGGTAATAATAGCCTGCGCCTTCATGCCTTTGACCACCGGTCACCACACGAATATGGCTGAGCGCTTTGGCTTCATCGACTGCCTTGCTAACTCGCGCCAGATGCGCTGCGGAACTGAGCGGCCCAAGCTCTGTCGATTCATCGTCCGGCGCGCCCATTTTCAGGCTGGCGACCGCCGCACCCAGTTTTTCCACCAGTGCGTCGTAAATACCTTTTTGCGCGTAGATACGGCACGCGGCAGTGCAATCCTGCCCGGCATTGTAAAAACCGAAGGTACGAACGCCTTCCACCACCGCATCGAGATCCGCGTCGTCAAAGACGATCACCGGCGCTTTGCCGCCGAGTTCCATATGGGTGCGCTTAATCGACGAGGCAGTATGACCAATAATGTGTTCACCAGTGGCAATCGAGCCTGTCAGGGAAACCATGCGCACTTTTTCATGGCCGGTCAGCGGATCGCCCACGGTGCTGCCGCGCCCGAACAACACATTCAGTACACCCGCCGGGAAGATATCTTTCGCCAGTTCCGCCAGTTTTAACGCGGTGAGAGGCGTAATTTCCGACGGTTTGATCACCACGCAGTTCCCCGCCGCCAGCGCCGGGCCGAGCTTCCAGGCCGCCATCATCAGCGGGTAGTTCCAAGGCGCAATCGAGGCGACCACACCCAGCGGATCGCGGCGGATCATCGACGTGTGCCCTTCCAGATACTCGCCCGCCGCCAGCCCATTCAGGCAACGCGCTGCGCCAGCGAAGAAGCGGAACACATCTACTACCGCCGGAATTTCGTCATTCAGGACGCAGTGCAGAGGCTTACCGCAATTGAGGGATTCCAGCCGGGCGAGGATTTCCGCATTATCCTCAATTACCTGCGCCAGTTGCAGCAGGCATTCGGCGCGCGCCTTAGGCGTCGTTTGTCCCCAGCTTGCAAACGCGCGATCGGCAGCCTGCACGGCGGCGTCGACTTGCGCGGCAGACGCTTCGGCGATCTCCAGCAACACGTCACCGGTAGCCGGGTTATAAACGGGCTGCTTCTCACCTTCGCCGTTAACCAGTACTCCATTGATAAACAGTTGATGTTGCATAGTTCAGTCCTTTTAGCATGGTCAGTTATTTGCCGGTTCCGGCAATCGTGTCGGTATCACGGGTCAGCCACCAGGCCCCCAGAATCGGAATCATCGTCACCAGCATTACCAGCAACGCCACAACGTTAGTGACGGGCACATCGCGCGGACGCCCCAACTGGTTGAGCAACCACAGCGGCAGCGTACGCTCGTGACCTGCGGTAAACGTGGTGACAATGATTTCGTCAAATGACAACGCAAACGCCAGCATGCCGCCCGCCAGGAGCGCCGAACCCAGATTGGGTAACACCACATAACGGAAGGTTTGCCAGCCGTTCGCGCCCAAATCCATTGATGCTTCGACCAGGCTCCAGGAGGTTCGCCGAAACCTGGCTATCACGTTGTTAAACACCACCACGACGCAGAACGTGGCATGCCCCACGACAATGGTGAAAAAGCCCGGCTCCAGATTGACCGTTTTAAACGCGGTCAACAGTGCAAGCCCGGTGATAATTCCCGGTAAAGCAATCGGTAACAGCAGCAGCAAGGAAATGGCGTTTTTACCGAAAAATTCGCTGCGCCATAAGGCCATTGCAGCAAGTGTGCCAAGAACCAGGGCAATTGCCGTCGCCAGCGCCGCGATTTGCAGTGACAGTGTCACCGCATCGAGAATATCTCCCCTCGCCGCCGCCACGCTAAACCAGCGCAACGTAAAGCCCTGCGGCGGGAAGCTGAACGCGGCATCCTCAGTATTGAAAGCATAGATGGCGATGATCAAAAGCGGAAAGTGCAGAAAGATGACGCCGCCCCAGGTGGCGACTTTGAGCAAAAACGGTGCGCGTTCAGAGTGCATCAAACGCTCCCAGGCGTTTCACAAACGCCAGATAAAGGGCGATCAACACCATCGGGACAAGGGTAAACGCGGCGGCCATCGGCATATTACCAATCGCCCCTTGCTGCGAATAAACCATATTGCCGATGAAATAGCCCGGCGGGCCAACTAACTGCGGCACGATAAAATCTCCCAGCGTCAGCGAAAAGGTAAATATCGAACCGGCCGCCACGCCCGGTACCGCCAGCGGTAACACCACATAACGGAAGGTCTGCCGCGGATGGGCGCCTAAATCGGCTGAAGCTTGCAGCAGCGACGGGGGTAAGCGTTCGAGCGCCGCCTGAACCGGCAAAATCATAAACGGCAGCCAGATATAGACGAACACCAGAAAGCGGCCCAATCCTGAAGTGGAGAGCGTATTGCCGCCCACGGCGGGTAGTGTCAAAAACGCAGCAAGTAGCGGCTCCAGCCCAAGATGGCTTAAAAACCACTGCGCCACGCCATCTTTCGCCAGCAGCAACGTCCAGGCGTAGGCTTTAACGATGTAGCTCGCCCACATCGGCAACATCACTGCGATATAAAAGAAGGCTTTCCATTTGCCCTGCGCATAACGCGCCATATACCACGCCATCGGAAAAGCGAGAATGGCGCTCGCTACCGTCACACATAGTGCCATCAGCAGGGTACGAAGAATGATGTCGTAATTGGCCGGATTAAACAGCGCCAGCAGATTGGCGAACGTTAAATCCGGCGTGACCGACATGGTGAAATCATCGAAGGTGTAAAACCCCTGCCATAACAACGTGAGCAGTGAACCTAAATAGACAATGCCAAACCACATCAGCGGGCCGAGCAGCAGCAAAAGCAGCCCGTACACCGGTTTGCGCCAGAAGATGGCGCTAAGATTGAGGCGGCGCGGCGAGCGTTGCGCAATACTCATCACCCTTTCACCCCGCGCCCTGTAACGGCACCATCGCCTCGCGCGACCAGGAAACCCGTACCGATTGGCCCGGTGCCAGCGTTTCCGGCAGTAACGCATCGGAGAGGTTCGCCTGGCTGACTAACAGTTTTTCTCCGTGCGGCAGCGCCAGTTCAAAGCGGGTAGCTGCGCCCTGATATTGCACTGCCTGTACCACCGCGCTGGCTTCGATCTCCCCTGGCGTATTCAGGCGAATATGTTCCGGTCGCAGCGAGTAAACCCCGTTCATGCCGCAGAGTTTTTCCGAAAGCGCCGCATCAAACACATTCGAGGTACCGACAAACCCGGCGACAAACGGCGTGCGCGGGCGCAGGTAAAGCTCGCGTGGTGTATCGATTTGCTCGATACGACCATTATTGAACACCGCCACGCGGTCGGACATCGACAAGGCTTCGCCCTGATCGTGGGTAACAAAAATAAAGGTGATGCCGAGATCCTGTTGCAGCTTTTTCAGCTCCAGTTGCATCTGTTCGCGCAGCTTCAGATCCAGCGCGCCCAGGGGTTCATCGAGCAATAACACTCTGGGTTCATTTACCAGCGCGCGGGCGATGGCGACGCGTTGCCGCTGGCCGCCGGATAGCTGCGAGGGTTTACGCGCATGCACAAAACCGAGCGCCACTTTTTCCAGCGCGTCACGGGCGCGGGCATGGCGCTGTTTTTTGTCCATGCCTTTCACCATCAGCCCGTAGGCGACGTTATCGAGAACAGACATGTGCGGAAACAGCGCGTAATCCTGAAAGACGGTATTCACGTCCCGCTCCCAGGGCGGCAGCTCGCTGGCTTCGCGACCAAAAATACGAATGGCACCGCCGCTAAGCTGTTCAAACCCGGCAATCAGCCGCAGGCAGGTGGTTTTGCCGGAGCCGGATGGCCCCAGCATGGAGAAAAACTCCCCGTCGTTGACGGCGAACGTTACGCCGTCAACCGCCCGGACATCACCATAGACTCTGGCGACATCCAGGAATTCTACCGCATAGGTCATAGCGCGCTCCTGGCAGGTTAACGGCCGCCCATAATGGCGATGTAATCCTGCGTCCAGCGGCTGTAAGGCACATATTTGCCGCCTTGCGCTACCGGCGTTTTCCAGAAGGCGATTTTGTCAAAGAAGCTGTAACCGTTGGTTTCGCAGCCCTTTTCACCCAGCAAGGTGCTGGCTTTGCACCCTTCCGGTACCACCGGCAGTGAACCAAACCACGCCGCCACATCGCCCTGCACTTTTGGCGTCAGCGACCAGTTCATCCACTTATAGGCGCAGTTCGGGTGTTTTGCGTCGGCATGCAGCATGGTGGTATCCGCCCAGCCGGTTACCCCTTCTTTGGGAAAGACAGTGGCAATCGGCTGATTTTCACCTTTCAGGGCATTCGCCTGATAAGGCCACGCGCTGGAAGCCACCACGCCTTCATTCTTGAAGTCGCTCATCTGTACCGTGGTGTCATGCCAGTAACGGTGAATGAGCAAATGCTGATCGCGCAGGGTTTTCAGCACCGCCTGATACTGCGCTTCGGTAAGCTGATACGGATCGTCAATACCGAGTTGCGGTTGCGTAGCTTTCAGGAACAGCGCGGCATCGGCGATATAAATCGGGCCATCGTAGGCCTGCACGCGCCCTTTATTACTTTTGCCATCCGGCAGATTTTGCTGCACAAAGACCACCGACCAGCTATCCGGCGGCGTCGGGAACGTTTTGGTGTTATACATCAGCAGGTTGGGCCCCCACTGATACGGTGTGCCGTAGGTTTTTCCACCGACGTTAAACCATTCGCCTTTAACCAGCTTCGGATCAAGCGTTTTCCAGTTGGGAATAAGCGCGGTGTTTATTGGCTGGACGCGTTTCCCCATGATCAGGCGTAAAGAAGCATCGCCGGAGGCGGTCACCAGGTCGTAGTCGCCTTTCGCCATCAGGCTCACCATCTCATCGGACGTGGCGGCGGTTTTCACATTCACCGCGCAACCGGTCTCTTTTTCAAAGGCGGTTACCCAGTCATATTGCTTATCGGTCTGGCCGCGCTCGATATAGCCAGGCCAGGCGATAATATCCAGCCGACCTTCTCCCTTTCCCACTTCGGTTGGTTCGGCGGCGTGTGCGGTCATGACGGTCAGACCCAGCGCACACAGGCTGCTGCGGGCAAATTTCTTGCTCATTATTTTCTACTCCTGTCGCAATGAAAAAAGTGCGGCAGCCTTGCCGTAAATATATCTCCCTTAATAAAAATAGACGGCGCGCTGACGGCATGAATGTGGCCCGTCGGAAATTTCGCAAGGATGTGACAGATGACGCATTGCGTTAACAATGAAAATGCTACTGCGCGCCCTTTTGGAGTATAGACAAGGGGTTAGCGAACGTCCGTTAATCTGTGTTGCTATTCACATTTCCTATGAATACCAGGTTCGGGAGCGCAGAAAATAATGACGGCGCACGTCATATTTTCGCCGCCGTTATTTTTAACGGGAGAATAACTTATTCAGAAAATAAGAAAGGCGGGTGCGGTTAATTCATCATCTGGCGAATTAATTCACCCAATTGCATTGCCGCCCGCTCCTCTTTATCGCCCCAGACCCAGGCGCAATTAAAGCGGAAAAACGAACGCCAGTTGTCGGATGTCGAAAACATTTTCCCTGGCGCAATGCTGATATGGTGCGCCAGCGCCTGCTGGCTCAGTTCACCGGCATCCAGCCCGGCGGGCAACTCCAGCCATAAGAAATAGCCGCTCTCATTACGATAGATTTTCACTTCCGGCGGCAGATGCCGCAGCAGCGCCTGCCAGGCCAGATGTTTGCGCTCGGCAAGCTGTCGACGCAGGCGGCGCAAATGAGCGTCGTAGTGGTGCGTCGATAAGTAATCGACCAGCGCCAGTTGCAGCGGTGAACTGGTGGATAAGGTGCTCATTAATTGCAATTGCTGAATGCGCCTGGCGTGGCGTCCGGCCGCGACCCAGCCGACGCGAAACCCGGCGACCAGACATTTTGAAAAGGAGGAACAGTGCAACGTCATGTCTTGCGTGTCCCAGGCTTTGGCCGGTAATGGCTGTTCACGCCCGTAGTAAAGCTCGCTGTAAACATCGTCTTCAATCAGCGTGACGTTATGTTGTGCCAGCAGCGCGACCAGTTGCGCCTTTTTCGCAGCACTTAAGGTAAACCCGAGCGGGTTCTGCGCATTGGTCATCAGCCAGCAGGCTTTGACCGGATAGTCGCTTAACGCCTGCGCCAGCGCCTCAAGATCGATGCCCTCTTTTACATCAGTCGGTACCGACAGCGCTTTTAACTTCAGCCGTTCCAGCGCCTGCAACGCGCCGTAGAAACAGGGGCTTTCAATAATTACCCAGTCACCCGGTTCTGTCACCGCCTGCAGGCTGAGGTTCAGCGCTTCCAGCGCGCCTGCGGTGATGACAATCTCATCCGGCGAAATGTTCATCCCCTGGCGGGCATAGCGTTTGGCAATGGCGTGGCGCAACTGGCTGTTTCCCGGCGGCAGGTTTTCTATCACGCTCATGGCGGTGGCGCTTTTGCTCACCTTTGCCAGCGACCGGTTGAGCTGCGGCATCGGGAACAGTTTGGGGTCGGGAAAGGCGGAACCAAACGGCAGCACCGAAGCATCGCAGCTGGCCTGTAACACGTCAAAAATATAGGTATTGATATCCACCGCTTCGTCACGCGTGATCCTGGCCGCCGGTGCACGCGGTAGGCCCGGCGCTGGCGCGACAAAATAGCCGGACTGTGGCCTGGCAATCACCCGCCCCTGGCTTTCCAGCAACTGATACGCATGACCGACGGTCATAAAACTCAGCCCGCTGCTAACGACCTGCTCGCGCAGCGACGGCAGCTTCTCTCCGGGTCGCCAGACCCCAAGCTCAATTTGTTCTGCGATTTGCTGCGCCAGGCGCTGGTATTTTTTCATGATTTTTCACGTGTTAACAAAACGATTACATCATGGCACGCGGTGCGCCATCTTGCTATATCAGTTTATACAAAACAGCCCATTATGCGCACTGTTATGGTTACGGGTTACCGCTTCGTCTGGACTAATCCGCAACCTGCCATACCCTTTACAGGGAACTGTTATACGAAAATTACCTGTATCTGTTTCTGCAAGTTCACGCTTGTGCTCATTAACATTGACGCCACAACATTGACATTGGGGTTGTGCATGTTCGGTTTAGACGCGTTTTACCTGGCGAGAATACAGTTCGCCTTCACCGTTTCTTTTCATATCATTTTTCCGGCAATTACCATCGGCCTTGCCAGCTATCTGGCGGTGCTTGAAGGTTTGTGGCTTAAAACCCGCAACCCGGACTGGCGCACGCTGTACCATTTCTGGTCGAAGATCTTCGCCGTTAACTTCGGTATGGGGGTGGTGTCCGGGCTGGTGATGGCGTATCAGTTCGGCACGAACTGGAGCGGTTTTTCCCAGTTCGCCGGTAGCATTACCGGGCCATTACTGACCTATGAAGTGCTGACCGCCTTCTTCCTTGAAGCAGGTTTTCTTGGCGTGATGCTGTTTGGCTGGAACAAAGTCGGCCCTGGCCTGCACTTTTTGGCCACCTGTATGGTCGCGCTGGGCACCATTATGTCCACCTTCTGGATCCTCGCGTCCAATAGCTGGATGCATACGCCGCAGGGCTTTATCGTTGAAAATGGCCAGGTGGTGCCGGTCGACTGGTTTAAGGTTATCTTTAATCCCTCCTTCCCGTACCGGCTGATGCACATGACCATTGCGGCATTCTTAAGCAGTGCGTTGTTTGTCGGCGCGTCTGCCGCCTGGCATCTGTTACGCGGCAATAACACACCCGCTATCCGCAAGATGTTTTCTATGGCGATGTGGATGGCGCTGGTTGTGGCGCCGATTCAGGCGATGGTCGGCGATATGCACGGGCTGAATACGCTTGAACATCAACCGGCAAAAATTGCCGCCATCGAAGGCCACTGGGAGAACCCGCCCGGCGAAGCGACGCCGCTGCTGCTGTTTGGCCTGCCGGATATGGAGCAGGAGCGCACGCGTTATGCCGTGGCGATCCCGGCGCTCGGTAGCCTGATCCTGACGCACAGCTTCGACAAGCAAGTGCCGGCGTTGAAAGATTTCCCTAAAGATCAGCGCCCCTATTCCCCGATTGTCTTCTGGTCGTTTCGCATTATGGTCGGGCTTGGCGTGCTGATGATTGGTCTGGGCGTCGCGGCGCTATGGCTGCGTTTTCGCGACCGGCTCTATCAGTCGCGACCGTTTTTACACTTCGCGCTATGGATGGGGCCCGCGGGGTTGATTGCCATTCTTGCCGGTTGGGTAACGACAGAAGTGGGTCGTCAGCCGTGGGTGGTATACGGCTTGTTGCGTACGGCCGATGCGGTTTCCGCCCATGGCGATCTGCAAATGAGCCTCAGTTTGCTGGCGTTTTTTGTTGTCTACTGTTCCGTTTTTGGCGTGGGTTACAGCTACATGGTGCGGCTGATCACCAAAGGGCCGCAGGAGCGTGATGAGCACGCCACGCAAGGTACTCCGGCGCGACCGCTGTCTGCGGCGGGCGAACATCTCCAGGCGGATGAGGATAAATAATGGGCATCGATCTTTCGTTAATCTGGTTTGTCATTATCGTCTTCGCCACCCTGATGTATATCGTGATGGACGGTTTTGACCTTGGTATCGGTATCCTGTTTCCCGTCACGCGTGACGCTCACGATCGCGACGTGATGGTCAACAGTGTCGCGCCGGTCTGGGATGGCAACGAGACCTGGCTGGTGCTCGGCGGCGCGGGGTTGTTCGGCGCGTTTCCGCTGGCGTATGCGGTGATTGTCGATGCGCTGACCATTCCGCTGACCTTAATGCTGATCGGCCTTATCTTTCGCGGCGTGGCCTTTGAGTTTCGCTTCAAAGCCACACCCGGGCACCGGCCGTTCTGGGACAAAGCGTTTCTCTCCGGCTCGCTGCTTGCCACCTTTACCCAGGGGGTGGTGGTGGGCGCGGTGCTGAACGGTTTTCCGGTGACGGGCCGTACGTTTAGCGGCGGTGCCCTCGACTGGCTGACGCCGTTTAACCTGTTTTGCGGCGTCGGGCTGGTCATCACTTACGCCCTGCTCGGCACGAGCTGGCTGGTGATGAAAAGCGAAGAGCCGTTGCAGGGGAAAATGCGCAAGGCCGCGAGAAAACTGTTGCTGGCGATGTTGGTGGTGATTGCCGTGATTAGCCTGTGGACGCCGCTGACGCATTCCGCAATTGCCGATCGCTGGTTCAGCTTGCCGAATCTCTACTTCTTCTCGCCGGTGCCGCTGTTAGTTGTAGTGTTGAGTGCCTGGCTGTGGCGCAGCCTCGGCAACCCGGACTCCCACACGCTGCCATTTGTGCAGACACTGGGGCTGATTTTTCTCGGGTTTAGCGGCCTTGGCATCAGTATCTGGCCGCACATTATTCCGCCGGATATCACGTTGTGGCAGGCCGCGGCACCTCCGCAAAGCCAGGGCTTTATGCTGGTCGGCGCCCTGCTGATCATCCCGATTATTCTGGTTTATACCTTGTGGAGTTACTACGTGTTTCGCGGCAAGGTGCAACATGGCGCGGGGTACCATTAATGAAACAGTCGTTTTTTAACCGCCTGATGTGGATGTTAATAATCTGGGGAGGCAGCGTGCTGGCACTGTTTGCGGTCAGTATGGTGTTCCGGCTTCTGATGTCGGCGGCGGGGTTTAAATCGCACTAATTGGCCATTCGCAACGCACGATCCTGGCTAGAAATTTCCGGGATCGTTCACTACGCTTTTCGTTGTCAAATTTACATTAGAGCTGCGATTTTTCATGCGTTTAGGGAGAAATAATGATTAACCTCGTTCAGACGCCTTACAATCTCCGGTCGGGTTACCCGATTGTTCGCCGTACGCTGGAAGACAAAAAGAAGCTGGTTAAACAAGATGGTTTTGGCCCGGAATCGTGCTGCGCCACCGTCGAATACACGCTGCGCGGTAATGCCCGCTACGCCTTTGGCAATAGCCAGATGCGTATTGAGATGCCACCGGATATTTACACCAATAACTGGGTAAAATTGCATGGCGAAATGGCGGCGCTGATTGCGGCGATACGACGCATTGAGAACGCCGGCAACGGCGATGAACAGTTGCCGATCACCAGCGTGTATATCGAATTACGCCCCTGCGAAGCCAACTGCATGCAGGCGTTGCAAAATATCCTGCCTGATAACACCACCGTTTATTTCTCCTTTCTGCACCCCGATCAGGTTGATGAGTGGAAACAAAGCGCCCGCGCGCTTTGTGCGGCATAACACTGACCAGAGACGCTCATGATTAGCGTCTCTGGTCACCACGGCGTTACCCGTGCATCACCACACTTTGCTCAACGGGAATCCGCGGCATGCGTGTTTTCGCAGAGGGCGCAGACATATCGGCATAGCCAAACGAGATGCCGAACAGCAGCCGATAATCAGCGGAAACACCGAGTTCTTCGCGGATCATATCGGCGTGAAAACCCAGTAAAGTCTGCGGAATTCCGGCAAAACCACGCGCCGTCAATGACAGCAAAAAGCTTTGCGCATACATGCCAATGTCGGAGGCAACACGGATGTTGTCGCCAAAAGACGGCATAAACAGAAAAGCGGCGTGTGGCGCGTTAAAAAATTGATAATTTCGCAGATAAGCCTCTTTGCGCCGTGCTTTATCTTCACGCGCCACGCCTATCGCCTCGTAATAAATCCGCGCTTGCTCATGAGCGCGCTCAAAATAGTCGCCATGAAAATCATCATAAGAAAAGGTGAAATCCGGCGTCTGGTGCCCTTGCAGATCGTTTTCCGTCATCCTTTTTCCAAGACGATTTTTCGTTTCACCGGAAACCACATGCACATGCCACGGCTGAGTATTGCAGTTAGACGGGGAATATTGCGCATCCTGCAACACGTCCCGAATTTGCTCGTCCGTTAACGGGGTTGGTAAAAATGCGCGGGCGGAAAAACGCTGGCGGACGGTTTCATCGAAGGCTTTCACTACAGTGCTCATGATTCTTCTCCGTATTAATTGTTCGCGTAGCTTAACGATGAAACCTGTTCGCAAAAATACTACAATGCGCCATGGACCTTTGCGGATTACGCACAGATGAATAAGCTCAGTCAAATTAGCGCCCGCTCAATGCAGCTGTTTCTCGCCATTGTTCGCGAGGGAAATTTTTCCGAAGTCGCACGCAATGAAGGTCTGGCGGCCTCATCGCTGTCGCGCGTGGTTCAGCAACTGGAGCAGGCGCTGGAAACCCAGTTGTTGTACCGCAACACGCGCGCGGTGATTGCCACCGAGGCGGGTCATATCTATGCCGACACGTTTCGCGCCATGTTACAGCAGCTTGCGGACGCGCAAACGCAGGTGGACGAGCGTCGCGATGAGCCTGGCGGGCGCATTCGCATTAATGCGCCGATCTCGTTTGGCCTGCGCCATATTGGCCCCAAAATCAGCGAACTGAGCGAGCGCTATCCGCGTCTGCATATCGAACTGAACCTGAACGATGACTATATCGACCCGTTTGCCGACGGTACGGACCTGCTGCTGCGTATCGCGGCGCTGCAGGATTCTGAGTTGCACGGTCGGCTGATTGCGCATCAGCAGTGCCATTTGGTGGCGACCCCCGCCTACGTGCGCCGTTATGGTCAACCGAACACGCCAGAGGAGTTGCAGTCGCACCGGTTACTGGCGTATCGCGGGAAAAGTGGTTTGCAGCGCTGGCGTTTTCAGCGGGGGGAGAAATATGTCCAGTTTTCGCCGCAGGCCAAAATCGTTTCCGATAACGCGGAATTGCTGTTACAGGCCGCACTGAGTGATGCGGGAATATTACTTTTCCCGGACTGGCAAGTGGGTGAAATGCTGAATCGCAACGAGCTTGTAGCGCTCATGCCCGATTTTACCGCCAGTTATTCGGCAACGCAGCAGTCGCTATGGTTGCTCTACCCCGGCGGGAAATACCCATCGCTTAACACCCGCACGGTGATCGATTTTTTACTGGCGAGTTTCGGTTCACCGCCTTACTGGCGCTATCTTCCACCGCGCCGCCAGGAATAATCCCGAAGGCGTAACGCTCCATAATCCCTTCACTTTTTTATCGTCAAATCGTCGCCACGCAACAGAACGAGTAAGGATGAAAAAGATGAAAAAGAGTGCACTGGTGTCTGCCATTCTGGCGGTGAGCTTCTCTTCGATGGCGTTTGCTGACGAACGTCCGCCGCTACCGCCGGAACAGTACCAAAATGGCCCGCAGCATAACGGTGATAAAAAACCGTCGCACGATGCGCCGCCGCCGAAACATAAGCAAGATAAGCCGCCGCGCCCGGATGACAAACACCGCGACAAACACAACGGTAAGAAACCACCGCTGCCGGAAGAAAGTCGTCCGGGTGACGACCGCTAATCCAGCCCGCAATGCAAACAGGCCTTTCGTGATGGCGAAAGGCCTGTTTTTTTATCTGGCAGATACGGTTTTAACGCCGCTTGCTCAGGAGATTACGATCCCATCGCTTTGGATAACCAGGACTTGCAGATGCCACGGCGTAAATTCCACGGTTTCGCCGGTTTATCCTGATAACGGTCATACACTTTATCCAGATCGTCCTGGCTGGTGATATTCAAATCCGCCGGAATTTCGACCGCGCCGCGGGAGCTGATTGCCACATAGTGTTTTCCTTTTTCAAGGAAAAATGCGGTCTCATGGATCCACATCCTGCCGCTTGAATTATCCTGAACGATTAATGTCCAGTATTGATCGCCTTTCAGATGGCTGGTAAAAAGCCGGTCAACAACGCCTTCCAGCATATTATTGCTGATGTAAATCATCTCGGCGGAATTAAAGCAGTCGCCCTCTTTGTTATAACGCTGGAAATAAAAAAGCCCCTGATGAGCCTTATTCGCCTGAGTGTAGACCACTGTCGCGTCGCTACCGGTATAGGCCTGATAACGCTGCGTTCCGAGCGGGCCAGGCGTACAGGCAGACAATAAAAAAGCACCAGCAACAAGCAAGGCGCTTAACGTAAATTTACGCATTTCCTCTCCGTGAATATCATCAATAAGCCATTTCTTATTATTTTCGCCCGGCTAGATTAACGTATTACGGTTATTAACGCATGCTTGTTATTAGCGCAGCGGGATAATTTATAGCTATTCAGAAGAATTGTTTTAGGGACAGTAAAAAAAACAGGGTGGCATAGCGCCACCCTTTGTTTATTTGCGTTTTGGCAACGTTTTTACTAAGTCATCGGCGCTTATCGACGCCACTACGCTGCCCGGCAGGGGCATTTTCAGGATATGGTTCTTAATTTTGCCAATCACATGCATTTCACACGGACGGCAGTCAAACTTGAGCGTCAGCACTTCGTCGCCATGCACCAGTTGCATCGGCGTCGCGCGCCAGCTTTTGATGTTGCCTTTCGCCTGTTTCGGGCACAGGTTGAAGGCGAAGCGCAAACAGTGTTTGGTGATCATCACCGGCACATCGCCCTTCTCTTCATGCGCTTCGAAGGCGGCGTCAATCAGCTGCACACCGTAACGGTGATAAAATTCACGCGCTTTATGGTTATAGACGTTTGCCAGGAACGACAAGTGTGTTTCCGGGTAGATCGGCGCGGGTGTCGCCACCGGTTTGCGGCTGCCGCGCTGGTAATTCGCCAGCCGAGCCTCTTCCAGCATCTCTACCGTTTCGCGACGCAGCTGGTTGAGCAGGCTGTTGGGCACAAACAGCGCACCCGGCAGATTCACGGTGATCGCCTGCGCGTAATACCGGGTTTGCCCCAGTTTCGCCAGCCCGTCTTTCAGGCTTTCCAGCGCTTTTTGCGCATTATTGGCTTCGTCAAACTGCCCGTCCAGCGTGTGCGTCACGCTGACGCCATCTTCGCTGGTCAGCGTCAGCACCAGTTGCTCCTGCCAGCCGCCCAGCTCAATATCCACGCCGATGCGACGCTCGCTGGAGGTTTTCAATAATGCCTGCTGCCAGTTATGGTCAAGGTTACGGTTCAGCGCGTGGTGCGGGCGCAGTGTTCGCAGCACGTCCGGCATTTCGTTCGGGAATACGCGGTAGCGGTTCTCGCCCGTTTTCTCGGCGACGTTGACACGAAAACCCACCACTTCACGCTTCACCAGCACGTTCAGGCCATCACCGTTGGCCAGCGGTTCGGTCACTTCAACATCGAGATGATCTTTCGCCACTTTCAGCACTTCACCGACCGGCAGGCCGATAAATTTCGGTGAATCAAACGCGCCGATATCAATTTTGCGCGCATTGACAAAATAATCGGTGCTGCCGCGATGGAAAGTTTTGTCCGTCGAGGGAATAAAGAAATGTTCGGTACGTCCGGCGGACGCACGCGCCAGGTCGCCGCGATCTTCGATAATGGCGTCCAGCATCCGGCGATAATGCGCGGTGATGTTCTTCACGTAGCTCATATCTTTGTAGCGCCCTTCAATTTTGAAGGAGCGCACACCGGCATCGATCAGCGCCGCCAGGTTGGCAGTCTGATCGTTATCTTTCATCGACAGCAGGTGTTTTTCATAAGCCACCACGCGGCCCTGATCGTCTTTCAGCGTATAGGGCAAGCGGCACGCCTGAGAGCAGTCGCCGCGGTTGGCGCTGCGCCCGGTCTGCGCATGGGAGATATTGCACTGCCCGGAGTACGCCACGCACAGCGCGCCGTGGATAAAGAACTCAATGGTGGCGTCGGTCGCGTTATGAATGGCGCGGATCTGCTCCAGGTTCAGCTCACGCGCCAGCACAATCTGGCTAAAACCGACATCGGAGAGGAATTTGGCTTTTTCCACACTGCGAATGTCGCACTGCGTACTGGCGTGCAGCTCAATCGGCGGGATATCCAGCTCAAGCACGCCCATATCCTGCACGATCAGCGCATCAACCCCGGCCTGGTACAGGTCATGGATCAGGCTCTGCGCCGGTTCCAGCTCGTCATCATGAAGGATCGTGTTCAGGGTGATAAACACTTTCGCGCCGTAGCGATGCGCGAACGGCACCAGTTCGGCGATATCGCGCAGGCTGTTACCGGCGTTGTGGCGCGCGCCAAAGCCAGGGCCGCCAATGTAGACCGCGTCAGCGCCATGAAGGATCGCTTCACGGGCGATGGCGGTGTCGCGGGCCGGGCTTAACAGTTCAAGATGATGGGGGTGCAGGCGCATACAATCGTCGTTATCCATTATGTACAAAATGGCGGCTATTGTAGTCACAACCGGGGCGTTTCACCACCTGCCGCAGGGGGAATTTGCGTCTGTCGGCAATGCAATGTCGAAATTGCTATTTCCGCTGCGTTTCATGCGGCGATAGAGTGGTGGCTCGGACATTCCTCGTCACGTTTTATCCACCGTACTGCCGGTTGCAGGTGAGGCTGAACTTTCCTGCAGCCCGAAGTATCGCGGGTCAACGTTGTCATGTTATTTATCGTCGTCGTTTTTAGCCGCAGGCGTGCTTGCGGCTTTTTCTTTTGGATAATGGATCAACGAGTGGAAATGCACGGTGTGTGCGGAACTGTTGCGATAGGCATGGGCCTCATCGCCCGCAAAGCGCACACCCATTCCGCTGGTAAATGTTTTCCACTGCCCGCCGAGACATAAATCCAGCGCACCATTGATGACAATCACATGCTCAATCACCCCGCTTTCGTGCGGCGTCGATTCACTTATCGCCCCCGGCGCCAGCGCAATTGAAAAGAGATCAAAGTGCAGCTTTTCATCCCACGGGAAAATGGGCGTGATTACCATCGCCTGCTGTTCAGGATCGTAGGCGTGCGGGGTATCGCTCTCCGGTGGCGCAATAAAGGTAGAAAACGGCACGTTCAGGCCGGTGGCGATTTTCCAGAGCGTGGCCACCGTCGGGCTTGATTCATTACGCTCAATTTGCCCGAGCATCGCTTTGGAAACGCCCGTCTCTTCTGCCAGCCTGGAAAGGCTCCAGCCACGGCCCTGACGGAGAAGTTTTAAGGTGCTTGCCAGGTAGTCTGCGATGTTCATTACGCCTCCGGGAAGAAAAATCCGGGGCAGTATAGCGCAGCGTTTCTTTTTTAGAGAGTGAAACTATAACCACGCTAAATACCTTATTGCACTGCCAGCTTGTGCGCTATAACGGCCAGTGATACTTTATGCGGATGCTATAACGCACAAGGATTATTTCATGTCGCATGCCACCTTTTCTCGCGCGTCTGCCCTGCCTTTTTCCAGCCTGCTGGCTGGCTTTGTCGCGGTGCTGGTCGGTTATGCCAGCTCCGCCGCCATTATCTGGCAAGCGGCATCGGCGGCAGGCGCAACTGCCACGCAAATCGCCGGCTGGATGACCGCGCTCGGTCTGGGTATGGGCATCAGCACGCTGGTGTTAAGTCTTTGGTATCGCATGCCGGTGCTTACGGCCTGGTCAACACCTGGCGCCGCGCTGCTCGCGACCAGCTTACAAGGGGTTTCACTGAATGAAGTAGTGGGCGTATTTATCTTTGCCAATGCATTAATTGTCCTGTGTGGCATTACCGGGCTGTTCGCCAGGCTGATGAAAATCATTCCCCACACGCTGGCCGCGGCCATGCTGGCGGGCATTTTGCTGCGCTTCGGTTTGCAGGCGTTTAGCAATATTCAGGGGCATTTCGTCTTGTGTGGCAGCATGCTGCTGGCCTGGCTTATCTGCAAAGCGCTGGCACCGCGCTATGCCATTGTCGCCACACTTCTGGTCGGGGGGCTGGTTGCGTGGCTAAGCGGTGACGTTGTCACGCAAAAAATCACTATCGCGGTCGTTGCCCCGACTTATATCGCGCCGGAATTTCACTGGTCGTCGCTGGTGAGCATCGGTATACCCTTCTTTCTGGTAACGATGGCCTCACAGAATGCGCCCGGTTTTGCCACGATGCAGGCGGCGGGATACCACGTGCCGGTTTCACCGTTGATTATTTTTACCGGCGCGCTGGCACTGGTGTTCTCGCCGTTTGGTGTCTATTCCATTTGTATTGCCGCCATCACGGCGGCGATTTGCCAGAGTCCGGATGCTCACCCGCAGGCGGAAAAACGCTGGCTGGCCGCGGCGGCAGCCGGGGTGTTTTACCTGCTAGCCGGTCTGTTTGGCGGCTCGATAACCTCGCTGCTCACCGCCTTGCCATTAAGCTGGATCCAGACGCTGGCAGGGCTGGCACTGTTGGGCACGATGAGCGGCAGCCTGCACCAGGCGCTGATCACCGAACGCGATCGCGATGCCGCGATGGTCACCTTTCTGGTTACCGCAAGCGGCGTCACGCTACTGGGGATTGGTTCTGCATTCTGGGGCTTAGCGATCGGCGGGATCTGCTACAGCGCATTACGCTTAGCGCGACGCGCGTAACTGCGAGGGCGTAATGCCTTTCGCCGCTTTGAAGCGGTTACTGAAGTGGCTGGCCGAGTTAAAACCGCAGGCCAGCGCAATGGTGGTCAGCGGCTGATCGCTATGAAGCAGCAGATCTTTCGCCCGCGCCATGCGCCGTTGCATCACGAACTGGTGCGGCGCCACGCCCATTGACTGGCGGAACATGCGGGCAAAATGGTATTCGCTCAGCGCGGCCTGCGCGGCCAGATCCGCCAGCAGCAGCGGTTCTGCCAGATGCGCATCGATATACTCCAGCACCGTGCGAAGCACCACGGGCGCTAAGCCGCCCGTTACGGTCGGCAGTTGCCACTGCACGTTACTGTAGTGCTGCACCAGGTGCGTCAGTAACAGCGTCGATGCGGTACTCAGCGTTAACTGGTTGGCGTTTTGCTGCCAGTCGCAACCGAGCAAAAACTGGCGATAAAGCGCGGTGATACGCGCATCCTGGGAGAATGTTTTCTCATCCAGCGTGAACGATGCCGGGCTGCGATCCCACACCTGCTCACCCACTTCACGCAGATGCTCATCGGTGCAGTAAAGGTGGACAAAGGACAACGTATCGCGGATATCCCACACCGATTCGCTCTCTTTCGGCATCAGGCAAAAGCGATCCGGCCCGCCGCCATTTTTCCAGCCGTAGGCGGTTTTGTGATAGCTCTCATAGCCGTCGGCAACGTACAAACTCAGGGTATGGTGATTGCAATATTGGGTGATGTTGTCGCGTTTGTTCGACCAGGCCGCCAGTTGAATGCCAGAGTGCAGCGCCACCGAGTTGTGCAATACGGCGTTGTGTTTACTCAAGTTTTCAAAGGCTTCGTAGTGTTCAGACATTCACGGAAATTATCATAAATTCACCAGAACCCCAGTCTATGAATAGCTGGCGGCGGATACCAGCGTTGTGTAAAGAAAAGCGCAAGAATATGCAAGTCCGGCGCAAACCGGTGCAATCGGCTGCGTTGCGGTTTTGCCACACTCAGCATTCGTTTTACGCACTGGAACTCAATATGAACGCATTGCTGTACGGTTTGGTGGTGGTTATCTGGGGGACAACCTGGATTGCGATTTTTCTACAACAAGGGCCGGTCGCCGCGCCGGTGTCGATCTTCTGGCGCTTTGCACTGGCCACAGTGGCAATGATGCTGGTACTGCTGGCGCAGCGTAAGTTGTGCGCCCTGCCGCTGCGCGATCATCTGTTTTGCCTGCTCCAGGGCTGCTGCGTGTTTGGTTTTAACTTCTGGTGCTTCTATACCGCTGCGGCGTGGATCAGCACCGGGCTGGAGTCGGTGATCTTCTCGATGGCGGTCTTATTTAACGCGGTAAACAGTTATCTCTTTTTTGGTCAAAAGCCACCGGCGCGCTTTTTTGTCGCGGCGCTCCTCGGCCTGACGGGGATTGTCACGTTGTTCTGGGAGGATCTGGTCACCAGCGGCTGGAGCATAACGTTACTGATGGGGATTGGCCTGTCGGCGCTGGGCACGCTGGGTTTCTCGTTTGGCAATATGATAAGCCTCCGCCATCAGCGCAAAGGGCTGGAAACCATTACCACCAACAGTTGGGCGATGCTTTACGGCACGTTGATTATGGGAGCGATTGGCCTGCTGCGCGGTGACGATTTCACCCCGCAATGGACGGCCAGTTACCTGGGCGCGCTGGTCTACCTGGCGCTGTTCGGATCGGTGATTGGCTTTGGCGCGTATTTTACGCTGGTCGGGCGCATTGGCCCCAGCAAAGCGGCTTACAGCACCCTGCTGTTTCCGCTGGTTGCGCTGACGGTTTCGACGTTTTTCGAGGGCTATATCTGGCATTTCAATGGCGTTGCCGGTTTACTGCTGATCCTTACCGGCAATCTGGTGATGTTTGCCCGCCCGGAAATCTGGCTGGGCGGGCGCGGAACACGGCGAAAAGCTAACGCTTGCTGATATCAAACATCGTCGCGTCGGTCGCCATATCGTCAATGACTTGTTTCAGAGAGTCGACGGTGACCGGCGCATTTTCGTTATTCACATCTTTCCCTTGCCCCTGGCGCACCACTTTCAGCACCGGCGCATTGGTCTGCGCGTCAATTAGCTCGCCTTCAAAATAGAGATGCGTGTTCATCGTGCGATGACCGGTTGCCATCTGCGTTCCCGCCACGACCATGGCCACCGGCACCACTTCATAGAACTGCAACCCCTGTTTGCTGGCGTCCACGCCGGTTATCGCCCCGCGGAAAATCAGGCTGTGCTGACCTGGCGATGTCACCAGCGGTTTACGCGCGGCGGCGGCAGCTTTCAATTTGCTGTTGGTGTAGTTGAGAACGCCATCCAGCACCTGCTGATTTACCTGGCTGGTAGGTTTCGCCACCGGATAATAGACTACCGGGTGATAGACAATACTGTCGTATTTCGCCGGATCAAAACCCGGCGCCACCCAGCGAAGTACCGGTTTACCGGTGGCGGAAGTGGTTTCCTGCAGCCCTGAATAATCTTTTAGAAACCCGGAGTATTTTTCCGGTTGCGTCACTTTTGACGCGCAGCCTGATAACGCCAGCAGGCCGGAAAAGACGGCAACGCTAACCAATGCATGAGTACGCATGAGGATGTCCCTGTGAGTGCGGAATTGCTCTTAAGGTATAGCAAACGCAGCGGCGTTTTGTGGGGGGAAAAACGACAGCGTTGACAACGCCGATACCCTCATGGTTAACGCGCAGAGAAATGGACGAGCAAACCGCTAACGTACAGGGTTCGCTCGCCCATTGATGGCTATTTCTTCAGATCTACTTGCCAGAAAATATGTTTGCCAAACGGGTCGATTTCATAGCCCTGCACCTCTTTGCGTACCGGTTCGAAAATCGTTGAGTGGGCAATCATCACCGCCGGCATTTGATCATGCATCATCTGCTGCGCCTCTTTATACAGCGCGACGCGTTTGTCATGATCGGTCGTGGCCTTCGCTTCGGCGATAATTTTGTCAAATGGCGCGTAACACCATTTCGCCGAGTTAGAGCCGCCATTGGCTGAGGTACAGGTAAACAGCGGGCCAAAGAAGTTATCCGGATCGCCGGTGGCGGTAGTCCAGCCCATCAAGGCTGCCTGGTGTTCGCCGCCCTTCACCCGTTTCAGGTATTCGCCCCACTCGTAAGTGACGATTTTGGTCTGCACGCCCACTTTCGCCCAGTCGGCCTGGATCATCTCGGCCATCCGTTTGGCGTTCGGGTTATAGGGGCGTTGCACCGGCATGGCCCATAAATCGATGGTTGTTCCCGGCGCAAATCCGGCCTCTTTTAGCAGCGCTTTGGCTTTTTCCGGATCGTAGTCGTAATCCTTCAGTTCGCTATCCGCGCTCCAGACGCCCGGCGGCAGCAGGTTTTTCGCTGCGGTGCCCGTTCCCTGGAACACGGCCTGAATGATCGCCGGTTTGTTGATCGCCATCGCCAGCGCCTGGCGAACTTTGACATTATCCAGCGGCGCTTTTTGCGTATTGAACGACAGGAACCCGGTGTTCAACCCGGCTTTGCTCATCAGCGTGATGTCTTTATTCTCTTTCAGGCGCGGTAAATCGGCCGGATTGGGGAATGGCATGACCTGGCACTCGTTCTTCTCCAGTTTTGCCACCCGCACGGACGCATCCGGCGTGATGCTGAAGACCAGACGATCAATTTTGGCTTTGCCCTGCCAGTAGCCGTCGAACGCGGTAAACAGAATGCGCGAATCTTTCTGGTACTGCGCCAGGCGGAACGGGCCGGTGCCAATCGGATCCATATCGACACGTTCCGGGGTTCCTGCCTTTAACATCGCATCGGCGTATTCCGCTGAGAGGATCGACGCAAAATACCAGCCAAGATCGGCGACAAACGGCGCTTCCGGGTGCGCCAGCGTAAAGCGCACCGTATGGTCGTCAAGTTTATCAATCGCGGTGATCAGCGAACCGAACTCCAGGCTTTCAAAGTTCGAGTAAGTGCCGTTAGAGACATTGTGGTAGGGATTACTGGCGTCTTTTTGCCGCATAAACGAGAAGATCACATCATCGGCATTGAAGTCGCGCGTTGGCGTGAAGTATTTATTGCTCTGGAATTTCACCCCCTTGCGCAGATGGAAGGTGTAAATCTTGCCGTCTTCACTGACATCCCAGCTTTCCGCGAGGCTGGGTTGCAGTTGCGTGGTGCCCACTTTGAAATCCACCAGCCGGTTGTAGACCGGCACCGCGCTGGCATCCACGCTGGTGCCCGAGGTATAGAGTTGTGGGTTGAAGTTTTCCGGCGAGCCTTCCGAGCAATAGACCAGCGTTTTCGCCGCCACAGAAGAACTCACTATCATCGCGGCCAACGCCAGAGCAAGTGTTGTCGGTTTGCTAATCATAGTTTTTCCTGTTGTTTTATTGTAAAGGCTTGTTGTTTGCCCTCTCATAAATAACATTAAAGTGAATTTGCAAACACCTGATAATTCGAATAAAGAAGGAATCACTATGACGTCGTCGCTCTCCAGTCAATTAACGCATCGCTTCTTTCGCTATCTCAGCATCACCAGCCAAAGCGATCCGGCGGCCACCACTTTACCCACCACCGTCGGGCAGTTTGATATGGCGCGTGAACTGGCTAATGAGTTGAAAACACTGGGTCTTGAAGAGATCATTATTGACGATCACGCGACCGTCACCGCCGTCAAAAAAGGCAATGTTCCCGGTGCGCCGCGTATCGGTTTTATCACCCATATCGACACCGTGGACGTCGGTTTATCCCCGCATATTCATCCGCAGATCCTGCGCTTTGAGGGGCAAGATCTCTGCCTGAACCGCGCGCAGGATATCTGGCTGCGCGTTGATGAGCATCCGGAGATCCTCGCTTATCCGAATGAGGAGATAATCTTCAGTGACGGCACCAGCGTACTCGGTGCGGATAACAAAGCCGCGGTTACCGTGGTGATGACGCTGCTGGAAAACCTGACGCCAGAACAGCGTCACGGCGATATCGTGGTGGCTTTTGTACCCGATGAAGAAGTGGGCCTGCGTGGCGCGAAGGCGCTGGATTTAGCGCGTTTTGATGTTGATTTTGCCTGGACAATCGACTGCTGCGAACTGGGCGAAATCGTTTACGAGAACTTTAACGCCGCCAGCGCGCAAATTCAGTTTACCGGGGTGACCGCGCACCCGATGTCGGCGAAAGGCGTGCTGGTGAACCCGCTGTTAATGGCAATGGATTACATCAGCCACTTTGATCGTCAACAAACGCCGGAGCACACGGAAGGACGCGAAGGTTATATCTGGTTTAACGGTATCAATGCCGTACAGAGCTACGCCACGCTGAACGCCAACATTCGTGATTTCGACAGTAAGAGTTTTGCTAAACGCAAACAGCAAATTGCCGATGTTGCGGCAAAAATTGCGGCTCAGTATCCCACCGCGAAAGTGGAGTACAGCATCAGCGATACCTACAGCAATATCAGTAACGCGATTGGCGAAGATCGCCGGGCGATTGATTTACTGTTCACAGCCATGGAATCACTGGGTATCACGCCAAAACCGACCCCGATGCGCGGCGGCACCGACGGTGCGGCGCTTTCTGCTAAAGGTTTGCTGACGCCAAATTTCTTCACCGGCGCGCATAACTTCCACTCGCGTTTTGAGTTCCTGCCGCTACGCGCTTTCGAAGCCTCTTATAACGTTGCGCTACAACTTTGCCTGCTGGCGGCGCGTTAAAACAGACCGGGGATGGCGTCGGAACGGCGTTCACCCCGTAATGATAGTCCGATCTAACCTGCCGGATGACCTTGTAATCCGGCATTTGCTACCCATGCGATGACAATTCATCACTGTAATCCTTCAACCCTTTGCAGGAGGCATTTACCCGGCGAATAGCGGGAAGTGGCGCAGTAGAGATTAAAAGAGAAATACGGAGGGCTGGCAGTAAAAACCGGAGGCCAGCTTCCGGCGCTTTTACTGCCGCAGCAGGATAAGTTACGCGGATTTGCGTGCCAGCATCGTGGCGAAACGTAATTTGATGCGGTTACCGTTGGCATCGGTGCGGTGAAGTTCACCCACCTCTTCGTTGTATTTCAGCAGTTCCCAACCGGCGTAGTAATCGCGTAACTCCCCCTCTTTAAAGGCAAACGGGAAGCCGATCGTGCACGGGAAATCTGCCGTGTCCATTGCCGCGACAATCAGGTTATAGCCGCCGGGTTTGGTGCAGCGCTGCATATTGGCAATCAGCCCTGGGATGGTTTTCGCTTCCAGAAACATCAGCACTACGGTCGAGAGAATAAAATCGTACTCGCCGTCAAAACTGAGATGGTTGAGATCAACCGCCTCAATATGTAAGTTTTCCAGCCCTTCTGTTTCACGAATATTTTGTAAGTTGCTCAGACTATTAGGGTTTTTATCCCACGCGGTGACATCAAAACCCCGGTTGGCGAGAAACAGACTGTTGCGGCCATTACCGCAGCCGAGATCCAGCGCTTTACCCGGCTGGACATAATTCATGGCGTTAAGCACTTCCGAATGGGTCGGGGTCATGCTGTATTTTTCAGTAAAGTAGTTATCAGTGCGGGTGGTCATGCTGTTCCTCAATACGTCGCGAATTTATAAGTTGCATTTTTTGTGCATTTTATTGGTTTCGCTGGCGGATAGCCAGCGGCGTAAAATTTGCTACGTTTAACTCAGGCAGATGGGGGAAATGTAGCATGAATAAGTATCGGCTCAGTGATGAGCAACGGACAATGAATTACCAGATTGGCGGCGAGAAGCGATCCGTCGCCCTGCGCCAGATTATTGCCCTGCGCGATTTCAACGATGTTGTGGCGGGCAGCGCCGGTGGCTGGGTCGATAATGAAAATGTGCTCGATCAGCAAGGAAACTGCTGGATTTACGATGAAAACAGCATGGTTTTTCTTGGCAGCGCAGTGCGTGGCAATGCGCGGATCACCCAGCCGTGCGTGATTTGCCACGATGTCATGATTGCGGATAACGCCTGGGTTGACGGCAGTGAGATAAGCCACGGCGCGCAATTAAGTGACAACGTCACCGTTCAGGCCTCTACGGTGCGCGGTGGATGTCATTTACGCGGCGATGCGCGCATTCTCAGCGGCTGCGACATCATTGCCGCGAAAGGTTTAACGCTGGATAACGAACAAATTTTACAGATTTACGATCGCGCCACCGTCAGCCATTCGCGCGTGGTGCATCAGGCGCAAATTTATGGCGATGCCATCGTCAATTACGCCTTTATTGAACACCGCGCCGAAGTCTTTGATTTCGCTCTGCTCGAAGGCAACGAGCTCAATGATGTCTGGGTGTGCGACTGCGCCAAAGTGTATGGCTCCGCACGCGTGGTCGCCGGGACGCTTGACGATGAGATCCCGACCATTCGCTACAGCTCGCAGGTAGCCGAAAACGCCGTCGTTGAAGGCAACTGTATTTTAAAACACCACGTGCTGGTAGGCGGTCGCGCCTGGCTACGCGGCGGGCCATTGCAGCTGGATGAAAAAGTGGTGATTCAGGGCAATGCGCGCATTCACGGCAATGTGCTGATCGAGCATCAGATTGAAATTTACGGCGATGCGGTCGTCGAGGCGCAGGAAGGCGAAAGCATTCTGTTACGCGGGCCGAAAGTGATTAACGACACGCAGCACATTACCCGCACGCCGCTGGTTGGCTCTTTGTAAGGCGCTTGTCTGTTATCAAAGCCGACGTCGTTTATCCGCGACTTTTCATATTGTTGCAGGTGGTTTATGAGGCACCCGGCGGAGAAAACGCCCCCCCTGACCTGTTCACTTTTCTCCTGCCAGGCTGCAGGATTTTCGCTTCAACAACCTTTGCGCCGTTTTTGTAAACCGTAGCGGCCGTCACCCGGCTGGCGGCAAAGACGGCACCTTTGCCACGCGCTTTGCGACGAGACATCCCGGATAACACCGGGCCTGCAACGAACACTCTGTTGCAGGCTTTTTTCATAAAAAATTTTTTTCTTTCGTGTGGAATAAACCCGCCGTTGCTTCGTCTTATCCGCTCATGATTAGCAGGTGAGCGACTATGACAAACACTCCTTTTACGACCGGCCAGATCCTTGCACGCCTTGCGGCAATCGCATTTGTTCCGCTGGTGTTGATTGTGCTGTTTCTGTGGGGCGGAGGCTGGTTAACTCCTGCGCGCCTGAGCGCAGATAAACTGGTTAATGTCTTACAACAAGCGGGCGGCGAGCATCCGGGCTATCGGCGAAATCACGCCAAAGGGCTCTGCGTTACGGGCAGTTTTATCTCTAACGGTAATGCCAGCACGCTATCGCGCGCCTCGGTATTTGCTGTCGGAGAAACGCCAGTAACCGGGCGTTTTGCCATTGCCGGAGGAAATCCCGCCGCGCCGGATTATGCTGTGCCTGTGCGCAGCCTGGCGCTGGCGTTTCAGTTAGCAAACGGTGAACAGTGGCGCACCGGCATGAACGCAATGCCCTTCTTCCCGGTCTCCACTGTTGAGCAATTCTATGAATTACAGGTTGCCTCGCTGCCCGATGCGGCAACCGGCAAACCGGATGCCGGGAAATTCAAAGCCTTCGTGCAAAAGAACCCGGAGGTCGCGCCGTTTCTGGCATGGGCAAAACAGAATGTGCCTTCGTCGAGCTGGGCCAGCGATCGGTTTAACAGCCTGAACGCATTCCGGTTTATGGATAAAGCAAATGTCGCGCATCTGGTGCGCTGGAGCATGGTGCCACACACCGATTATCAGCCCATCAGCGCCGAGGAAAAGCGTGATAAAAATTTCCTGCAAACGGATCTCAAACAGCGTCTGGCGCAGGGGCCACTGAAATGGGATCTGCTGATCACCGTCGCCCGGCCGGGTGATGATGGCAGCAATGCGGCGAAAGTCTGGCCGGCCGACCGGCAAAACATCAACGCCGGAACGCTGGTTCTCACCCGGGCAACCGAACAGCAAAACGGGCCATGCAATGACATCAATTACGATCCGCTGATCCTGCCGGACGGCATTGCCGCCTCCGACGATCCGTTACTCAATGCGCGTTCTGCGGCTTATGCTAAATCTTACAATGCGCGCACCCGTGAACAATCCGCCCAGGCTGGAGCTCATTTATGAAACAGGTTGCCTATTTCCACCCGGCGCTGCGCGTGCTGCACTGGTTAATGGCGGCGGCGATCATCGCGATGCTGTTTATTGGCGTCGTGATGGTTTCCACCGTCTCATCCCTGCACAGTTTGCTGGTGTCGATCCACAAACCACTGGGTTTGATGATTTTTGTGCTGGTGCTGGTTCGTCTGTGGCTGCGGTTTTATACTGCCACGCCGGCGTTACCGGCGACGCTTGCGGGCTGGCAACGCGCCATGGCGCATCTTTCACACTGGGCGCTCTATGCCATGATGCTTGCGCAACCGCTGATTGGCTGGGGAATGCTCTCGGCAGCGGGCTATCCGGTGACTGTCGCCGGGTGGGTGTTGCCGCCCGTCCTGCCGGTGAATAATGATACTTACGCACTACTGCGGCCACTGCATTCCCTGGTGGCGCTGGCGCTGTTCGCAACGGTGATGCTGCATCTGGCCGCCGCACTGTTTCATGCCCTCGTGCTCCGCGATGGCGTTTTTGAAAGTATGTCGGGAACCCGTAAGCGATGAAGGCAAGCTATGCAACTGACTGATGATGAGATTCGTCAGGTGATGCCACATTTGCAACGCTTTGCGCTGTGGCTAACCCGCAACCCGCACAGCGCAGAAGATTTGGTGCAAAGCTGCCTGATGAAAGCGCTGACGCGTAGCCCAAATAGTGATGGCGAACGGAGCCTGCGCGCCTGGCTGTTCGCCATTCTTTACCGTCAATTTATTGACGGCGAGCGGCGTAAGCGGCGGTATATGAAAATCCTCGCCTTTTTCACCGGCGAGGAGGCCACCGGCGCGTCAACCGAGTCACTGGCCATGGCGGATGATACGCTGGCGGTGTTCGCCACGCTGCCGACCGATTATCGTGCCATTCTGTTGCTGGTGAGCATTGAAGGGCTGAGTTATAAAGAAGTCGCCCAAACGCTCGATATCCCGACCGGCACCGTGATGTCGCGCCTGTCGCGCGCACGTAAATTGCTACATGAGAAATTAGACGGTACGGCAGCGCCGCTGCCGCTGAGGAGACTGAAATGACGTTGCCACCGGATGAACACGATCTGCATGCCTGGATGGATGGCGAAACCGATGAGGCGACCTCAGCGCGTATCGAGCGCTATCTGGCAGAAAACCCCGACGCCGCCGCGCAGGTTGCAGGCTGGCGGCGTGACGCGCAGCAACTCCGCCAGGCCATGAGCCAGCAAACTATCGCCCTGGAAAAACCGGAGCCACACTATTTACGCCGCCAGGTACGCCAGCAGCGACAGTGGAAACTGGCCACCGCGTTCGCGCTGGTACTGGCGTTAAGCGTGGGCGGTTATACGGGCTGGGAGCTGAAAGAGTCGCAGATGTTAATGACTCATCAGCCGATGGAGGACGCGGTTCAGGCTTATAAACTCTTTGATAACGCCGCCGTCACGCCAATGGATGTGGTGGCAAGCCAGCAAACCGAACTCACCCGCTGGGTCGCCCGGTATTTTATTAACGGTAACCAGCCGCCGAATCTCGAACAGTATGGTTTCACCTTATCCGGTGCGCGGCTTATCGCCACCGCGCAAGGCCCGGCGGCGCTGATTATGTATCAGGACAGGAACGGAACGCGGGTCGGCTGGTATATCCGCCCGTTAAGCCCGGTCAAACTCCCTCACGGGGAACGCGAGGCCGAAGATGTGATGGCCCAGTACTGGAGTGATGATCACTACAACTACGCGCTGGTCACACCGATGAACTCACCGGCGGTATACGGTCTGCGCAAAGCGGTGTCGCAGGCCACCAGTTAGCGCGATCAGGCCTTATCGACGATCTTCGCCCAGATATTCTGATCGTCGTAGCTGCCGTTGAGAAACTCCGCCTGTTTAAGGCAGCCTTCGAGCGTAAAGCCGTTGCGCCCGGCAACCTGATTGCTGGCATGATTCGCCACCCGGCATTTGATGACAAAGCGGCGGATATCGCCGCGGCGGGCATAAAAATCGATCATTGCCTGCATGGCCTGAGACAATATCCCCTGACGCTGGCACTCTTCATCCAGCCAGTAGCCGATATAAGCCGTTTTGTTTAACGGCTCTATCGCGTTAAACGCCAGCACGCCCACCAGCACATCGTCGCGCACAATCATGAACATTTTGGCGTAGCCGCGCTGGTGCAACAGTATATTGCTCTGCACGGTTTTACGGGTGTCATCAACGGACGTGACCGACTGCGGCCAGTTGAGAAACTGCTGTAGCCAGTCGCGGTTTTTGACAATTAACTGGTGCAGATCGTGCACAAACCGCTCGTCGGCGGCATGCAGCGTCAGATGGTCATTCACCGGTATAACGGTATCGTCCATTGCGGCTCCATAAAGCATTCGCCCCCTGACGGGGGCGAAGTGGGTTTAGCGCATGACGCGGTCATCAACGTAGTTACGTTTGTCTGGCGCAGGCGGGAAGTATTGATAAAGCCAGGTTTCGCTGATGGCGTCGCCCTGGCAGCGCAGGAACAGACGCATGTCTACCGGATCGGTGGAATCATTGGTCGGATACCAGTCGAACAGAATACGATAACCGTCAAACGGTTCGACATAGAGGATCTCAACCTGTTTCGCTTCCCCGTTTGAAAGCGTGATCACCGGTTCAATGCCTTTCGGCGCGGCCGCTTTCAGGTCACCGCCAACAAAATCAATGGCGAAACGACGCGCCCATTTATCCGGATAGTGTTCGCCCGGCGCCCAGCCTTCCGGGAAACCGCCCATGCCGGTACGGGTGGCGTAAACGCGGGCCAGTGGAGAACGCACCGGCGGCATCGCACTCCAGTACAAGCGGTACTGGAAGGCAAAATCATCGCCCGCTTTGACCGGTTTTTCCGGCTGCCAGAAGCAGACAATGTTATCCAGCGTTTCGCCGGTGGTCGGGATCTCCATCAGGCTAACCGCCCCTTTGCCCCACTTGTTACGCGGCTCCACCCACAGACTCGGACGTTTGTTGTACCAGCCCATCACATCCTGGTAGTGGGAGAAATCACGATCGAGTTGCAGCAGGCCGAACCCTTTCGGGTTTTCATCCTGATAAGCGTTGAACTGCAATTTTTGCGGGTTGTTCAGCGGGCGGCAGATCCACTCGCCGTTCCCGCGCCACATCGCCAGACGATCGGAGTCGTGGATTTGCGGATGAATGGTATCGCAGACGCGGCGCTCGTTATTACCGCAGCTGAACATACTGGTCATCGGCGCGATACCCAGTTGCTTAATATCTTTGCGCGCATACAGGCGGTTATCGACATCCATGATCACCTGGCTCTCTTCGCAGTGGATCACGAACTTATACGCGCCGGTAATACTCGGGCTGTCGAGCAACGCATAAACGGTAAAGGTGGTGTCGGCGGGTTTGGCCGTCTCAAACCAGAAGGCGGTGAAATCCGGGAACTCTTCCGGCGTATCGGTAAAGGTATCAATCGCCACGCCGCGTGCGGAAAGACCGTACTGGAAGGTGCTGTCTACCGCGCGGAAATAACTTGCGCCAAGGAACGAGACGATATCGCGGCGCGCCAGTTCAGGCGCTTTAAACGCGCGGAAACCGGCGAAACCGAGATCGCTTTGCCCTTCCAGCTGTTTGGTATCGACGCCCGCGTCGTGGTAGTTAAACAGCTCCGGGCGGAAGTGAATTTCACGCGCCTGGTGCGTCTCCTGGTCGAGGGAGAACATGCGAACGCGGCGGCGAAATCCCATGCCGACGTGGAAAAACTGCACGTCCAGCAGGCGGCCATCAACGTTGTTCCACAGCGAGTGCTGCGCATCGTACTGAATGCTGTTGTAAGCCTGCGGCGTCAGGTTCGCCAGCGTATTGGGGAGCGCTTTTGGCGCGCCGCCCCACTGCTGTTGCGCCAGATCGTGCGCCATGGACTGCAGCACGGAGAAATCAAAACGGCGGCTCTGGCCATCGGCGATGTCCGTTTCCGCCGCGAACGCCGCGCGGGAAAAGAGCGATGCAACACCGGTGGTGCCGTAAGTTGCGGCAAGGGCCATGGATGCTTGAATAAATCGTCTGCGGTTCATGCCTGGTAACACGTCCTTCTGGTCGTCAAATGGCATTTCGCGATGGCGCGAAACAGCGGCAAAAGCGTTCATTAATGAACGCATCACTCTAGACAAAATTCATTGAGAATCCAATTGTTGGCTGCCGAATATATGAACGAAACATGAAATATTTTCTGTCGATAAGAGCAGCCCGAAAGCGGCGTAAAGATCTGTATAACGGCAGGCGTTTGCGGCGGAAATAAAAAAGCGCCTGCCGGACATCAACGGCAGGCGCCAGAGTGGTCATGCTTTATTGTGCGCTGACACTAACATCAATGCCGGGGAAGTACTTCTCCGCCAGTTTTTTGATGGTGCCATCAGCGCGGATTTTATCGATGGCGGCATCAAGTTGCTTTTTGGTGGCCTCATCACCTTTACGCAGCCCGAAACCGATACCACTGCCGAGGATCGTATCGTCCGATACCGGTTTGCCAATAAAGCCAAACCCTTTCCCCTGCGGCTTGCTGAGGAAACCTGCCTGCCCCGCCGCCGACATCACCAGTGAGGCGTCAATGCGGCCGTTCAGCAAATCTCCCCACGCCATATTCTGATCTTTATACGACACCACCGTGACACCGTGCTTTTCCCAGTGCTCTTTGGCGTAGGTTTCCTGAATTGATCCCTGCAACACGCCAATGGTTTTGCCTTTCAGCCCCTCGGCGGTCGCTTCCATGCCGTCGCCACTTTTGCCGACCAGTTGTGATGGAATGCGATAAATCGGTTGGGTGAAATCGATGCTTTTACGCCGCTGTTCGGTAATGTTCATCGCCGAGTTGATGGCATCGAATTTCTTGGCAGTCAGCCCTGGGATCAAGGCGTCAAACGAGGTTTCCACCCAGCTACATTTCAGTTGCGCCGCTTTGCAGACAGCGTTCCCCAGTTCGATATCAAAACCTTCCAGTTCGCCTGACGCGTTGCGGCTTTCAAACGGCGGATATTCCGCTTCCACGCCGTAACGCAGCGCGTTTTCGGCAAATGAGGAGAATGAGCAGAGCAAACCCATGCCCAGACAGAGTGCTTTAAATTTCATCATTAACGCTCCTTAGCGTGGCTTAACACGACACAGGGCCTGCGCGCCTGCTCTTAATGTTGCCTCGTCTTTCGCAAAAGAGAGGCGGATCAACTTGTTATCTGTACCATCGGTATAAAACGCCGACAACGGAATGGTGGCGACCCCGCAGTCAATAATCAGCCTTTTTACCATCTCGCTGTCGCTTTCATCGCTGAAGTGGCTGTAATCCGCCAGCAGGAAAAACGATCCGGCGCTGGGTAGTAAACGAAACGGCGACTCAGCGAGCAAGGTTTGCAGCAGGTCGCGCTTACGCTGGTAAAACGCCGCCAGCGACAGCCAACCCTGCGGGTCACGCATATGATCAGCAAAGGCATGCTGCATGGGGGTATCGGCGGAAAACATCAAAAACTGGTGTACTTTGCAGATCTCATCCATCAGTTCCGCAGGCGCAACGCAGTATCCCACGCGCCAGCCCGTCACATGGTAGGTCTTGCCAAACGACGAGATAATCACGCTGCGCTCCGCCAGTTGCGGATGGGTTGCCATGCCGTGATGCGGCTCGCCGTCGAATACCACATGTTCGTAAACTTCATCGGAGAGGATCACAATATCGGTGTGCCGGGTGATCGCCGCCAGTTGCTCAAGATCGGCGCGGGAAAACACCTGCCCGCTGGGGTTGTGCGGCGTGTTCACGATAATCATGCGCGTGCGCGGTGTGATTGCCGCGCGCACTTCGTTCCAGTTCACCGCGAAATCCGGCACCGTCAGTTTGATGGCTACAGGCGTTGCGCCCTGCAAACGGACAATGGGCGCGTAGCTGTCGAACGAGGGTTCAAAGTAAATCACTTCATCACCCGGATGCACCAGCCCGCTGATAGCGGAGTACAACCCTTCGCTGGCGCTGGCGGTGATAAGAATTTCACTGTCTACGTCGTAATCCGTGCGGTACAGCTCGCTGATTTTCTGCGCAATCCGCTCTTTTAACGGGCGCAGACCGGTCATTGATGCGTACTGGTTATGATTGGCCTGCATGGCACGCGTCACCCCGGCAATCAGCTGCGGATCGCAAGGAAAGTTGGGCGCGCCCTGAGAAAGGTTTATCGCATTATGTTCGGCGGAAAGCTGGCCGATAACGGTAAAAATGGTGGTGCCGACATCGGGTAATTTGGAGCGAGTTTTCACCGGGGTACGCAGAGTCATGCCTGATCCTTTCACATAAAAAGTGCATAACCATTCAAACTAAACCCTGTTGAGCCGACAACCGAATTGTTGTCATAATAGCCATGAATAAATTGCATAGCTGGAGTTGTCATGTCGCCCCGAACTTTGCCGCTCAATGCCATCGACGCTTTTCTGATCACCGCCCGCCATCTTAATTTGACGCACGCAGCAAAAGAGTTGTGCCTGACACAAGGCGCGGTTAGCCGCAAAATCGCCGCGCTGGAAAACTGGTTCGGCTTTCCGCTGTTTGAGCGCCACGCGCGCGGTTTACACCTGTCGCCGCAGGGCAGCGCCCTGTTACCGGAACTGCGCGGCGCGTATGAACAACTGGTAGCGGTCGCCTTGCAGGCGCGCTCGCAACAAACGGTGGTGCGCCTGAAAGCGCCGACCTGTGCGATTCGCTGGCTGGTGCCGCGACTGGTGAATCTGGAACAACGTTACCCGGAATTACAGGTGGCATTGACGACTACCACCGATCACACCATTAACTTCAAAACAGAACCTTATGACGCGGCGATTGTGTTTGGCACCCAATTAAGCGCCGGGGATCTGCTGTTTGAGGAAGCGCTAACGCCGGTGATTAGCCACGCGCTGGCGCAGCGCAATGCGCTGGAAACCGCCACGTTATTACATCCGACGCGGGATAAAACCGACTGGTCGCTGTGGCTGGCAAGACAAAGCGCTTTTCAGCCCGTCATGAGTAAAAATCAACACTTCGACACCATGGATTTAGCCATTACCGCCGCCATTCAGGGGCTGGGGATGGCCATCGCCGATGAAACGCTGGTAGCGGAAGATATCGAGGCCGGACGCTTGCTACGCCCGTTTTCACAGAGTGTCAAAACCGGTGCCAGTTACCGCCTGGTGCTGCGGGAAACGGAGAATAAAGCCGCCGGGCTGGCGGCGTTCAGAGAGGGGTTACTGAGTGCTAATCAAGCTTCACATGGTGGCGCATAACCCGGCGAAAGAAGCTCAGACGGGCACGCATAAAGCGGTTAACCAGGCGAAATCCTGCATGTTTATTCAATCCCATGCGTAACAACCGATCGCGGCCGCGCACGCAGGCCAGCCAGTTGACCGGGCCGGGTAACGCTTCTGTACGGCGACTGGCCTGGGCGGCAAAACGGCCCCAGTAATCGGCAATATGCGCGGCAAAGGCGAGATCGCGCGGGTTGACATAATGGCAGGACGGCTCCGAAAGCATAAGGTTGTCGAATACATACGGCACTTCATTACCGTGCCACGCGCCGTTGATATAGGTGTCGTGTGCCGCTTCGGCAACATAATCAAACCAGTAACGCCAGCAGGGTTGCCCGACACGCTGCTGCGCCTGCATCACCACCAGGCCAAGCGTGGTAAAGGCCATATCGCGGCACACCTGGCGACCCAGTTCTGCATCCCCTTTCACCCCCGGATAAAGCAGGCGGATAAGCCCCAGTCCGAGCCGCTGTTCGCGGCGCATCTTTTCGATTTGCCCGGCGAGATCGACGCCAAACTCGGCCATCACGCTGGCTTCATCACTGTTCGACCCGATAATGACCGGCATCGGATGTTGTCGACCGGCGAAAAAGGTATCAAGCATCGGTTCCGGTAACACGCAGTCACCCGCGATGGGCGCAGGCGCAATTTTCAATGGCGCTTCCAGCGGCCAGAAGGCTTCTGCCGGCAGCGCGCGCAGCTGCCCGGCACTGGCATTTTCCAGGCCAAAATGTGCGGCAATCGCTTCACCTTTTGCCAGCGCCGCTTCGCGCGGCGTATCCGGCAAGGTATAACTGCTCTGAATAATGGCTTTGTGAAACAACCCTTCTGCCAGCGGCGAGGCCATCAGCGCCATCACGCTACGCGCACCCGCCGATTCGCCAAACAGCGTCACATTTGTCGCATCACCACCGAAAGCAGCAATATTCTCCTGTACCCAACGCAGCGCGGCTATCTGATCAAGCAAGCCAAAGTTGTAGACACGCTCACCGCTCTCCTGCTCAAGCGCCGGATGGGCGAAAAAGCCAAGATGGCCAAGGCGATAATTGATCGTCACCAGCACGACGCCGCGTGCCGCAAGCGCTTTTCCGTCATACGGCGGCAACCCGCCGGAGCCGATAGTAAACCCGCCGCCGTGCAGCCAGACCATCACCGGCAGCGGTTTTGTCCGCGAAGCCGGTGACCAGATATTCAGATAGAGACAATCTTCGGAGAAACTCCCCGGATCGCCGCCGCCGACCTGCTGGCAATAATCACTGTTTTGCCAGCTGGCGGCGGAAAACGTGTCGGCGATGCGCACCCCCTGCCAGGGTTGCGGCGGCTGTGGCGCGCGCCAGCGCAGCGCACCAGTGGGCGGCGCGGCAAAGGGAATACCGCGCCAGACATGAAAGGCGTCTTCACTGCATCCCAGCACACTGCCCTGGCGGGTGTGTGCCAGCGGCGTTAATGGATTTTCCATAACAATATCCAGAAATAACTGATTTCTGGCAGATTACCTGTTTTACAGCAGACCGCAACGCCGTTTGCTGCGCGCTTCGGCTTCCGCATAGAGTGTGAATTCATCGAACACCGGGCAACCCAGCGCGGCCTCAAACTGCGCCTGGCTGGCATTGCCGTGGCTACGCGCCTGGGTTTCGTTGCCGAGGTTAGACTGGAAGATCCCCGCCGCGCTGACCGGCAGAAAATCCTCATAGGTAATGGGTTGCGCCACCACCCAGCCGCGCTCGATCAACGGCTGGGGATCGTCGCCGGGATGAATCGCCTGCCGGTGCGCTTCACCCGTTGGCGTCAGGCGATAGCGGAACCACGCCAGCCCCTGCTTGCGCAGCAGCATCTCGCTGTCAGGGAAGGCTTTAAACACCTCCTGCAAATGCAACTGGTGCGTCAGGTTATCTTTGCCGGTTCCGGCGCTGGTCAGCAGTTGATCATAGAGGGCGCGCCCTTTCTGCGTTAACGCGATGCCACGCTGTTCGATTTCGCCAAAACGCGCGGTATGCGTGCCCTGGTGCTCACCGTTAAACAGCACCGGTTCATCCAGCGCTTTGAAACTGGTCTGGCGCAGCAAAATCGGCACATCGCGACGCGGTGGCCCTTCAATGAGGATTTTCGGTTCTATGCCGTACTCCGGCATCAGCGCCTGAACACGGTCAATATCCAGCGTGCGTGGCGTTAAGTGATTGATATGGCAGCCAGGGAAACAGACCACATCGGCAATCAGGCGGTGCTCATCATGCAGCGCCTGATAGGTTTGCGCATCCACCGTGGCATGGCGGTGCCAGCGGAACGTTTCCAGCGCTTCCTCAACAAAGGCTTTGGCTTGCTGCGGGGTAAAACCGCCATTCAGTTCATGCAGCTCAATCAGCTGGCGGCATGCCGGGGTGAATATGTCACGCTTTGCCAGAATGGCGGCGGCTTTATCACGCAGCGTGTCGTTCTCGATAAGCTCCAGGCGCAGCAGCGAGGTAAAAATACGAAACGGGTTACGCGCCAGCGCCGCGTCTTCGATCGGGCGAAAGGCGGTGGAGTGCACCGGAACGCCCGCCTGCGAGAGATCGTAATAGCTGACCGGAAACATCCCCATAATGGCAAACATGCGCCGCAAAGTAGAAAGCTCCTCGGCCGTCCCTACCCTGATGGCGCCGTGACGCTCGACATTGAGCCGCGCTAATTCATCGGCGTTGGCCAGTTGTTCATGCAGACGCGGGTTGTTCTCCAGCACCGCCAGATTCACATCCGCGACCAGCTCCAGCAGCGTGCCGTATTGTGGAACTTCCTGCTGGTACATGGCTGACATCGCCTGTGAAAATTGTTCCCGAATCTCATCAGCCGTGATGCTGTACGCCATAGTGTAATCCCTCCAGTGTGTTCTCTCTGGAGTGTAGAGAAGCCTTTTTACGTGCGTGATGGGAAATTTACAAAGTGTGATCGTGGCAGAAAACGCGCGTGCGCCGCGCGGTAACGAACATAACGAAAGATTATGGAACAGCGCCGCCAAAAACCCTTATCAACATGCAGGTTACGTCACATTGCGGGCAGAATCCGTTTGTAACTCAAAGAGATTAAATGTTAATAATATTTTGCTATCTGGTTATCAAAATTAAACAACTTAACTTGCCAGCGGTTCTGCACGGTTTTTAACATCATCTTATGGAAAAAAACGGTCTGTTTTCACAGCGCATTCGTCTGCGCCATTTGCATACATTCGTTGCCGTCGCTCAACAAGGAACTTTGGGGCGCGCGGCTGAAACCCTTAACTTAAGTCAGCCTGCGCTGTCGAAAACCCTCAACGAACTCGAGCAACTCACCGGTAAGCGCCTGTTTGAACGTGGCCGCATGGGCGCGCAACTCACGCTGGTCGGCGAACAGTTTCTTACCCACGCGGTTCGCGTACTGGACGCGGTTAACATTGCCGGGCAGTCGCTGAGCCACAAAACCGAACTCAAAAACGACCTGATCCGCATCGGCGCGCTGCCGACCGCCGCGCTGGGGATCTTACCGGCGGTCATTGGCCAGCTGCACAAGCAGCAGCCGGATATCACCATTCAGGTTGCCACCGCCAATAACCCGATGATCCTCGCCGGGCTGAAATCCGGTGAACTGGATCTGGGCATTGGTCGCATGTCAGACCCGGATTTGATGAGCGGCTTGAGTTATGAGCTGCTGTTTCTCGAGTCGCTAAAACTGGTGGTACGCCCGCGACATCCATTGCTGCAAACCACCGTCACGCTAAGCAAAGTGCTGGAATGGCCAGTGGTGGTCTTGCCGGAAGGCACCGTGCCACGGCAAAACACAGAGGATCTGCTCGCCAGCCAGAACTGCGCGCTGCCGTCTGGCTGCCTGGAGACGCTTTCCGCGTCGCTGTCACGCCAGCTCACGGTGGAATATGACTACGTGTGGTTTGTCCCTTCCGGTGCGGTAAAAGATGATTTGCGGCTGGGCTCGCTGGTCGCGCTGCCCATTACGCCGCCCGGTATTGGCGATCCGATTGGCATCATCACCCGCGTGGATAGCCCCCTGCCACCTGCCGCTCACGCGCTGATAGCGGCGATTCGCAAAACGATGCCGGGTTGATCCCGGCTGGCTTATCTTCTCTTCCGTTTGCGCAACAGGTGAATAGCTCGTTAATTGTGTGATAAAAATAGGTTGTTGAATAAGGGTTGTTGTTACGCAACTTACACTAACGCTGTAACAATCCGCAGCCGGAAGAAGAGATGAAATTCAAAACCGCTATTAAACCCTACCACGCTGCTGCCGGTGGTCTGGGCTCGCTGGAAGCGACAACGCGCTTCGTTATTGACAGTAAAAACGCGCTGAAAAATATGCGCAACCTGTTGCGCATGAACAAAGCGCGCGGCTTCGACTGCCCCGGCTGCGCCTGGGGTGATGACAATAAAAGTACCTTCAGTTTTTGCGAAAACGGCGCGAAAGCCGTGACCTGGGAAGCGACCCGTCGCCAGATTGACGCCACCTTTTTTGCGCAACACAGCGTGACAGCGCTTAACCGCCAGAGCGACTATTTCCTTGAATACCAGGGCCGGTTGACCGAACCACTGCGTTACAACCCGCAAACCGATCACTACGAACCGATTTCCTGGGACGATGCGCTGGCGATGATTGGCGAGCATATTAAGGCAATGGATAACCCCAATCAGCTCGAACTGTATACCTCCGGTCGTGCCAGCAACGAATCGTCCTGGCTTTATCAGCTGTTTGGCCGCATGGTCGGCACCAATAACTTCCCGGATTGCTCCAACATGTGCCACGAAGCGAGCGGCGCGGGGCTGAAACGCAGCATTGGCGTGGGTAAAGGCACCATTCACCTGGCCGATTTTGAGAAAGCAGACGCCATTTTTGTCTTCGGGCAAAACCCCGGCACCAACCACCCGCGTATGCTGCACAGCTTGCGGCACGCCGCCGATCGCGGGGCACGCATTGTCACCTTTAACACCCTGCGCGAACGCGGTCTTGAGCGATTTGCCGATCCGCAAAAACCGCTGGAAGTGGTTACGCCGATGGCGGGTGCGATCAGCTCCTCTTACTATCAGCCCAATCTCGGCGGTGATATGGCGGCGGTGCGCGGAATGGCGAAAGCGTTGCTGGAAACACAGCGCCAGCGGCTGGCTAACGGTGAAGCGAGCATTTTTGACGATGCCTTTATTGCGCAGCACACCCACGGCATTGACGCGTGGTTTGCGCAAATCGATGCCACCGACTGGCAGACCATTGAGCAACAGTCCGGTCTCACTCAGCAACAGTTGCGCGACGCAGCCGCCATCTGGCAGAACGCAAAACGGGTGATTTGTACCTGGGCGATGGGTATTACCCAGCATAAACACTCGCTGGACACGGTACGGGAAATCACCAACCTGCAACTGCTTGGCGGTCACTTAGGCAAACCGGGCGCGGGGTTGTGTCCGGTTCGCGGGCACAGCAATGTGCAGGGCAACCGCACGATGGGGATTGACGAAAAACCGCCGGCTGCCCTGCTCGACAGCCTTGCTCGCCATTTCAGTTTCGAGCCGCCGCGCGAGCACGGGCACCATACGGTAGAGGCCATTTCGGCAATGCTGCGTGACGAAGTGAAAGTGCTGCTTGCCCTCGGTGGCAATCTGGCCGCCGCCGCGCCGGATACGCCACTGACCTGCGCCGCGCTGCGCCGTTGCGGGCTGACGGTCTACATCAGCACCAAACTGAACCGCAGCCATTTAATGCCGGGTAAACAGTCGCTGATCCTGCCGACACTTGGCCGCACCGAAGAAGATATGCAGGCAAGCGGGCGTCAGTTCGTCACCGTGGAAGACTCTTTCAGCATGGTGCATGCCTCTGAAGGCATTGGCAAACCGCTGGCCGCCACGCAGCGTTCGGAAACCGCGATTGTCGCTGGCATCGCCCATGCCACGCTGGGCAGTGACAAGGTTGACTGGCTGGCGCTGGCGGGTGATTACAACCTGATCCGCGATCATATCGCCGCCACTATTCCCGGCTTTCAGAACTTTAATGTTCGTTGCGAAGAACCGGGTGGTTTCTGGCTGGGGAATGCTGCCGCAGAGTTGCGTTTTAATACGCCTTCCGGCAAAGCGGAATTCAGCGCCGCCGCCCTGCCGCTGTCGGTCTGCCCGGAGACGCAAGCGCCGTTTGTCCTGCAGACATTACGCTCGCATGACCAGTACAACACCACCATTTACGGGCTCGATGACCGTTACCGTGGGGTTTATGGGCAGCGCGACGTGCTGTTTATGCATCCGCAAGATATTCGCGCGCTCGGGCTGAATGATGGCGACCGGGTGGATATTGAAACCCAGTCGACTGATGGCGTGCAGCGCCGCGTTGAGGATTTCCGTCTTGTCGCTTATGACATCCCGCGCGGCAACCTGGCGGCCTATTATCCGGAAACGAACCCACTGGTTCCGCTGACGCGTTTTGGCGACGGCACCGGTACGCCAACCTCGAAATCCATTCCTGTCATTATCACGCCGGCAAAAACACGCGAAACGCTGCGTATTGCCTGATCACAACGCCCGCGTTCAGCGGGCGTTCTCAAAAGCGCTTCCTGTTTAACCGGTTTACGGATGCATTACGGCGCGATCCGCTTACCGTTGCAATCAACAACCTGCTCCCCATCCTCTTTCGTAAACGCGCCTTTCTGCGCTTCAGGCAGGATCTCCAGCACCACTTCCGACGGGCGGCAAAGGCGCGTACCGCGCGAGGTAACAACAATCGGGCGGTTAATCAAAATCGGATGCTCAAGCATAAAATCGATCAGCTGAGCATCGGTGAAGCGATCTTCTGCCAGCCCCAGTTGTTCGTACGGCGCAACATTTTTGCGCAACAACTCACGCACTGAAATGCCCATAGCGCCAATCAGTGTTGTGAGTTCATCGCGCGAAGGCGGTGTCTCAAGGTAGTGAATAATTGTCGGCTCCACACCGCTGTTGCGGATCAGCGCCAGCGTGTTGCGCGAGGTGCCGCAGTCAGGGTTGTGATAAATCGTAATGTTGCTCATAAGTACTCTCACGACAAAGGAAAAGAGAGGCGCAATGCCAGCGCCACCAGCGTGACAAAAAGAACCGGCAATGTCATCACGATACCGGTTCGGAAGTAATACCCCCAGCTCACTGCGATCTTCTTCTGCGCCAGCACATGCAACCAGAGCAGTGTCGCCAGGCTGCCAATAGGCGTGATTTTCGGCCCCAGATCGCAGCCAATCACATTGGCATAAATCATCGCCTCTTTAAGCACGCCCGTTGCGCTGCTGCCATCAATCGACAGCGCACCAATCAGCACTGTTGGCATATTGTTCATTACCGAAGAGAGGAATGCGGTAATAAAACCTGTGCCGATGGTGGTCGCCCATAAGCCCTTATTGGCCAGCAGATTCAGAACCCCGGAAAGGTATTCGGTGAGCCCCGCGTTTCGCAGCCCATAGACCACCAAATACATGCCCAGCGAAAAGACAACGATTTGCCATGGTGCACCACGCAGCACTTTGTTTGTATCAATCGCTGCACCTTTTTTGGCGACGGCAAACAGAATAAGCGCACCAACAGCCGCAATCGCACTCACCGGAATACCGAGCGGTTCCAGCACAAAAAAGCCAGTCAGTAGCAGGATCAGCACTACCCAGCCGGTGCGAAATGTCGCCGGATCTTTAATTGCGCGGGCAGGTGCTGCCAGTTTATCTGCGGCATAATTTTGCGGAATGTCACGGCGAAAAAAGAGGTGGAGCATAGTAAGTGTCGCCGCGATTGCCGCGATGTCCACCGGCACCATGATGGAAGCGTAGGCGGTGAATCCCAGGTGGAAAAAGTCTGCCGATACGATATTAACCAGATTCGAGACAATCAGCGGCAGACTGGCGGTATCGGCAATAAAGCCTGCGGCCATCACGAACGCAAGTGTGGCTCGCGGGCTGAAACCAAGCGCCAGCAACATGGCAATGACAATCGGTGTCAGGATCAGCGCGGCACCATCGTTGGCAAACAGGGCTGCAACCGCCGCTCCTAACAACACAATATAAGTGAACAGCAACCGCCCGCACCCGTTGCCCCAACGTGCAACATGCAGCGCTGCCCATTCGAAAAAACCGGACTCATCTAACAGTAAGCTGATGATAATGACGGCAATAAACGTCGCCGTTGCGTTCCAGACAATATTCCACACCACCGGAATATCGCTCATATGAATCACACCGCAGGCCAGCGCCAGCACCGCGCCAAGCGTTGCGCTCCAGCCAATACTCAACCCTTTGGGCTGCCAGATAACCAGCACGAGGGTGAAAATAAAGATGCTTCCAGCCAGTAACATTTCAGACTCCATGATATACGGATTTATGCATATGTTTTGTTATCAGCACGAACCCAAAGACACTGATTGCAGTTTGGCTCGCGTCTCTTCACGCAAGCAATCCCATGCTGTATCGATGGTTGCTGCCGCCCAGGCGGGCATATGAGGTGACAGCCGATAATGGATCCATTTTCCTGCTCGTCGATCAACGACCAGACCATATTCACGTAACATCGCGATGTGCCTGGAAATTTTAGGTTGCGACTCCCCCGCCGCTGCGCAAATATCACATACGCAAAGTTCGCCGGACTCTCTGAGCAACAGCAGGATGGTTAATCGCGTTTCATCGGCGAGAATTTTAAAAAGCTGAACGGGTTGCAGCATGCCTTTACCTGAATGACGCCAAATAACATATATGGTAATTCATATGTATTGCTTTTTGAAGAGACAACGAGAATCACCGGAACATCTGGCCTTTCACATCATTTTTTTTGCCCAGCTGCAACCAATGTTAAACAAACATTTCACTCATCGGACACGTATTCATGGCACTGATAAACTCAATAGTATCTATCACAGCGATCGGAAGGTTATTGCCATGCAATATGAAGAACAGCAGCTTATCAACGGCCTTTTCCAGCGCCTGAAACAGACCGAGCAACAGAACGGCCAGCGCGACGCCGAGGCTGAGCGTCAGATAGCAGAATTTGTGCGTCAGCAACCTGCCGCGCCGTACTATATGGCGCAATCGATCCTGATTCAGGAAGCGGCGCTAAAACAGCTCCAGAGCAAAGTCCAGCAACTGGAAAGCGAGCTGGCGGCGCAAAAAAGCAAACCGCAAACCGGCGGTGGCAGTTTCCTCGGCGGCCTGTTTGGCGGCGGGAGAAGCCAAAGTCCACAGCCGGAAAATAACTGGAATGCACCTCAGCAGCCGCAGCAGGATTATTCCCGTTCGGCGGCACCTGCGCCACGCGGGAGCGGTTTTATGGCCGGGGCCTTACAAACCGCGGCGGGCGTTGCCGGTGGTGTGGTGCTGGCCGAAATGCTGACCAGCATGTTCCATCAGTCCCGCCCGGAAGAGATCGTGAATATTATTGAAGAACCGGCGACGGGTAATTCGTCGTTTGAAAACGCGCAGAACGACAACTTTAGTAATGCCTCCGACACCCGTTTTCTCGATCAGAACGATTCGTTCGGCAATGACTCTTACCAGAACGATGATTTTGATGACACCGATTACAGCAACGATGACGACAGCTTTATTTAACGCTGCCCACGCCTGAACCTGGCCCGGTGGCGCTGTCTGCCGGGCAATTTCTCCCCCCTTTTTAAAACCTACCAATTCAGGTGGCATGCCCCTTGCCAGTCGGGCATTGATGCTAACCTGTGCGGCGCTCAGCAAAAATGAGTCGGTTTTTTCTTTTTTCGGACAAGGAGAATGGGATGTTCATCGCCAAACCTGTCGCACGTACGCTGGCGGTTGCCGCCTGCCTGCTGGCACTGTCAGCCTGTGACGACAAAACCACCAAAACGCAAGAAGCGCAGCCGTCAGCCGAACAGGCCGAAGTGCTGAAGTACAACGAATATATTGCCGCGGCTAACATGACCTCGGCCAACTTCGGTAAACAACTTGCTGAATACCAGAAGTACACACAGCCCGCTTTCGATGGCAAAAAGAAAATGGATGATCTGTTTTTTACTGAACCGCTCTCTATGGGGCGTATTAAAGAACATCTGGATAAAGCGCACAGCATGAAGCCGGATATGCCGGAACTGGATGAACCGGGGCGTCTTTACAGCGAAGCGCTGGCAAAAGCCGAGCCGGTAAGCCGCGATATGTACAACTACATCAGCGCAAAAACATACAAAAGCGATAATGGCGCTCACGGTCGCGAGATCCAGCCCGCGTTGTTGAGCAGCATGCAGATGCTGGTCGTTGCGCAGGCGAATTTCTTTGAAGGTATCGAGGCAAAAGATCGTGCGCGCATTAAAGCGGAATTCGAACGTACGCAAAAAGGCACGCTTGAGCACGCGCAAATGGGGATGGTCTACTACCTGAAAGAGAGCCTGGATGCCGCCGGTGGCGTGCTGGATGGCAAAGGACTGGGCGATAAGAAGGCGGCATTCAAAGAGGCGCTCGATCAGTTCAACAGCATGGCTACCGCTTACGATGCCAAAGTACGCGAAAGCAACAAAACGGGCTGTTCGAGTCTTTTGTCTAAAGCCAATGACTATCTCTCCACCGGCCGTGACATTATTGAGCGCACCGAAAATGGCGAGTACGAAAAAGATGCCAAACAGTCAACGCAGTTTCAGCTGATGCAATCGCAGCAGACACAGGACGCCCAATCCCTGCTGCAAAACTACAACAATATGGTCAGCGCCTTAAACACCAACCAGTGTTAAGATTTTGCGCATAAAAAAAGAGGCCATCCGGCCTCTTTTTTGTTTTCTGCATACTCAGAACGTTTCCCAGTTATCACCCTGCGCCAGCGCCGGGCGCTGTGGCTTGAAGGTTTTGCTGGTTGGCGATGCCGCATTATTCTGACGCTGCGGTGCCGCGTCAGTTAAACGGAATGCCCCCACGGCTTCGGTCAGACGAGCCGCCTGCTCTTCCAGCGAAGCCGCCGCCGCCGAGGCTTCTTCTACCAGTGAGGCGTTCTGCTGGGTGACGTTATCCATTTCCGTGATCGCCTGGCTCACCTGGGTGATGCCTTTGCTCTGCTCATCAGAAGCGGCAGCGATCTCCAGCATGATATCGGTCACGCGCTTAACGGCTGTGACGATCTCACCCATGGTTTCACCGGCGGAAACCACTTCTCCGGAACCTTGTTCAATTAAGCTCACGGATTCGCTGATCAGCGCTTCAATCTCTTTCGCTGCCTGCGCACTGCGGCTTGCCAGCGTACGAACCTCGCTTGCCACCACCGCAAAACCACGCCCCTGTTCGCCCGCGCGCGCCGCTTCTACCGCCGCGTTAAGCGCCAGAATATTGGTCTGGAAGGCGATGCTGTTGATAACCGCTGTGATTTCGGAAATTTTGCGCGAACTGTTGGTGATATTGCCCATCGTTTGCACGACGCCAGAAACAATCTGCCCACCTTTGGTCGCTTTGCCGGAGGCATCGCGTGCCAGCCCGCTGGCATGGTGCGCGTTGTCGGCGTTCTGCTTCACGGTCGCGGTTAATTGCTCCATGCTGGCAGCCGTTTGTTCAATGGCCGCAGCCTGTTGCTCAGTACGGGAAGAGAGATCGGTATTACCGGCGGAGATCTCGCTGGTGCCGCGATAGATCTCTTCCGCGCCCTGACGCACCGTCGCGACCGTGGTGACCAGTGAATGCTGCATCGCTTGCAGATCGCTACTCAGGCGACCAATTTCGCTACGCCCGGCAGGCTCATCGGCTACCGTTAAATCCCCGGTCGCGATGCGAGAAATACGCTGAGCCGCACGTTGCAGCGGGTTAATCACTACGCTGCGCAATACGGTAAAGGTGATAACCGTCAGCACCAGCGCTAACGCAAAGGCGGCAGCCATAAACATCAGCCCAAGCTGGGTGCGGCTGTGAGCCTCTTCGGTCAGGCGCTGCGCACGCGCGGTACGGATATCAATGGCTTTTAACAACACTTCGTTGTAAGACGCATCCAGCTGGCGCGCCTGCTCACTTTCGTGGTTAATGATCGCTTCAAACATGCCGTTTTTGGCATATTTCAGCATCGGCTGCATGCCCGCGATGTAGGCATTAAAACGGGTGGTGAGATCGCCATCCAGGGCAAGGTCCGCCGGGGTTTTGACCGGGCGTTCCATATATTGATTAAAACCGTCCTGTGACTGCTTCATGCGTTTTTCTGCTTCAGCCACGTTGTTTTTCATATCTTCCATTTCGGCGATGCGACTGGCCGCGCCGGCGTGGATCAGGCTGATACGCGCTATGCGTAAGTTATTCGAACTGTTGGATAATCCCATGCGCACCTGGATTTCCTGTGTGACATCCTGCTGATCGCGATCCGCTTGCATCAGGAAGTAACCCGCCAGACCGGAACTTAATGCAAATAGCACTAAGATGCCGCCGAGAATGGAAGAAAACAGGGGAACCAATCGAATATTGTGCATAAAACCAATGCCTTGTGTTCTTTGCATCGCTGCTTTTTTATCCATGGCTATCGACTCTCATATATGTCTGATACGTACAACAGGAATGATATATAGGCATCGGCAATAATTGGATTATTCTTATGGCGAAAAGCGCGTCAGCGGTCACAGATTTGGAGTTTGGTTGCGCCAGCGGTGACACCGCTGGCGTGAGGGAGCGTTACTTTTCGCCGAAATGGATAACGGTGCGGATAGATTTCCCCTGATGCATCAGCTCAAAGGCATCGTTGATCTGCTCCAGTGGCATACGATGTGTAATGAAGGGATCGAGGCGAATTTTGCCCGCCATCGCATCTTCTACCATGCCTGGCAGCTGTGTACGACCTTTCACACCGCCGAAGGCGGAACCGCGCCATACACGCCCCGTCACCAGCTGGAATGGACGGGTGCTGATCTCCTGCCCTGCGCCCGCCACGCCGATGATGACGCTCTCGCCCCACCCTTTGTGGCAGCACTCAAGCGCGGCACGCATGACGTTCACATTGCCGATGCACTCAAAACTGAAGTCCACACCGCCGTCCGTCATTTCGACAATCACGTCCTGGATTGGCCGGTCGTGATCTTTCGGGTTAATAAAGTCGGTTGCGCCCATCTCTTTGGCGAGAGGGAATTTGTCCGGATTGGTATCAATCGCCAGAATGCGTCCCGCTTTCGCCTGAACTGCGCCCTGGATAGCCGCCAGACCGATGCCGCCGAGGCCAAAGATTGCGACCGTATCGCCCTCTTTGACTTTCGCCGTGTTATGCACCGCGCCAATGCCGGTGGTTACACCGCAGCCCAGCAGACAGACTTTATCCAGCGGCGCTTGTTCGTTAACTTTCGCCAGCGAGATTTCCGCGCAAACGGTGTATTCGCTGAACGTGCTGGTGCCCATGTAGTGATAAATCGGTTCGCCATTATACGAGAAACGGGTTGTACCATCAGGCATCAGGCCTTTGCCCTGTGTGGCGCGAACGGCCTGACAGAGGTTGGTTTTCCCGGATTTACAGAACTTACACTCGCCGCACTCCGCCGTGTAGAGCGGAATAACGTGGTCGCCCGGTTTCAGGCTGGTCACCCCTTCGCCGACTTCCACAACGATGCCGCCGCCTTCATGGCCGAGTACCGTCGGGAACACGCCTTCCGGATCGTCGCCAGAAAGCGTAAATGCATCGGTGTGGCAAACGCCGGTGTGTGTGATGCGCACCAGCACTTCACCCTTTTTTGGCGGCGCTACGTCTATCTCGACGATTTTGAGCGGTTGACCCGGCCCAAAGGCCACAGCTGCACGTGATTTCATAAGTCGCTTCCTTTTTGTATATGGCTTATTGCTTATTTTAGATAAGAGCGCAGAAGATGACCGACTTCCGCCATGCGCACCGCGCGTTGATCGGCAGTGGTTTCGCCGGTGACCAGCTCATCTTTGAGGTGAATTTCAACCATTTCGCCCATCAGACCATTGGCTGCGCCGCGCACGGCGGCGATTTGCTGCAAAATCGCGATGCAGGGCTCGCCGCTTTCCAGCGCGCGCTCTAATGCATCAACCTGGCCACGAATGCGACGAACCCGCGTAAGCACGCGTTTTTTATCTTCTGGTGAATGGGGCATACGACCTCCTTGATACTATAGGGGGGTATGGTAACTTTTATTTTAGTACGATGTAAACAATATGTTTTGCATGGATATCAGAAGGTTAGGCGTTTCAGTACAACTGACACTACGAGACACAAGACTATTGAGTGGCCCCAAATTTGTTTGAAAGAGTGTCTTCAATGAAGATAAATGTACACTGGTAGGTTGCACCAGCACCCCATTAAGAGCAGATATCCCACTGCCAGGCCGGACAGTCTGCATTGAACAAGGTTACTTAAAAACAAGATCACGAGAAATTTTGCTAGTTTGATGAGTTGTATAGTGTCTCACCTTGTCAATCGCTGTTTTTATCTACAGCAGAGCTATGATTTATTCCTTTCAAGAAGTTTTTGCTTCATGGATGCATGGCAATGTTAGCCAGGAGAATGTCGACGATTTGTGGGTTATTACCTGGATTGTCTGCTCATTTCTGTTTGCAATCGTCATTTATAAAACCACGATGCTTGCTATTCGCAAGTTAAAAAAACGATACGTCTAAATTTGCCCTCTTACTGACGGCAATGATAATGGTTCAGGAATTAGCCAGGGATAAATTCCATTTTTCTGCCCTGCTGACTTTCGACTGGTCAGGCAGAAATGATTAGGTACGCAAAGGTAATATGCCCTTCTCAGCGTATGATCGCATCGATGCTATGGGAGAGAGTTATTTTAATCATTAAAAACGTGGGGCTCTTTTTTATCTGCTTCGTGGCTGCATTTTGTTTATCAATATATGGAATGCCGCTCAATAGCTTAACCGTTGGCGTTTCAGACTGGGCTTATGCAACCTTTCGCCCGTTGATTTCCACGCCTTATGAAGCCGATGCCGATCCCACCTCATTCTTTGCGTTTGTCATTATGCTTTGTGTTTATGCATCGATTATGTTCGTGATCGTTAAATTAATTCTTCGCACAAAGAAGAGTTAACTCGCGTTCTTAATACAAGCAACTATTGTCGGCCAGCGTTTTGACCGACAATAGTTCCCAGGTTGCCACCCCCTGCGGTACTCAGCCTCAGTTTTACTTCACCAGCGACGAATAAATCAGCTTGATCCCTAAAATACTCAGTACCGTGGCCGAGGTTCTGTCCACCGCTGTTTTGATGCGCAAATACACGCGGCGCGGTTTCTCGGATGAAAGCAGCAGCGCCACCAGCGAATACCAGCCCGCATCAATCACAAAGCTCATCAGCGGGATCACATAATAGAAGACCGTTGGAATAGTGGCTGGCAGCAGCGCGGTGAAAATAGACGCGAATACGATAGCCGTTTTCGGGTTGCTTAACTGAATAAACAACCCATCACGAAACGTCTTCCACAGCCCTTTGGGTGCGTCGTTATGGTTCACAGAGAGCGTCAATGGTTGTGACGCGCCGCGAAAAATCTTCACCGCCATCCAGATAAGATACGCGCCCCCTGCTATCTTTAGCGCCATATAGAGTTCCGGCACCGCATTCAGCACCCTTTGCAATCCCAGCATCGCCATCAGCGCAAAAGTTGCCGCGCCAACCCCCATTCCCAGCGAGGTGACTAAACCATGCACACGTGAATGCGCCAGTGAATTACGCGCAACGTAAATAAAACTCGGACCTGGGCTCATTACCCCCATCATTAGCACAGCGGCGATCGCAATCAGACTGGACAACAGCACGGGAAACCTCCTGACAAGGCGAGACTAAAGTGACGTGATGACTCTAGCAGAGAGAAAACATAATGTATTCACCGGGAAAGGATAACAATCTTAAAATATATTGTACAAAACCCCACCATTTTTGTCTGATATCAAAATCCTAAGTAAATTTAATTAAATATATCGTAGGTTAATCAGTACAATATTAAATATAAAATTTAACTTAGGACTAGCGAGAATTATTTGATAAGATTTTTCTTAGTGAGGCATTATGCTATTAGCAAGGAGAACTTATGCGCTGGGATATTACGGATATGCTGCTTTCCCCAACGACAGGCACGGCGTTTGCTGTCGCCAGGAATAGTGAGCATCTGTCGGTTATTGTCTGGTATCGCGGCAACTATTTTTTACGACCAAACAACTACTTACATACTGATGGCGCACGGGTATCCATTGATGGAAAACCACAGAATTTTCGCGTTATTCATACCATGCCCTTTTTCCCTGCTATCTGGCGGACTTTAAAAACCAGTTGTCATTGTCCTGGTAATGATAACGTTTCATTACGGAATTGTGAAAAGCAGCAGACGTGTTTATTCGAACTTTGTCCCTATGGAATAAAAATGATTTCCTAGGTTAATATCACGTTGATATTTATTCCCCGAACGGACAAATAAATATTCCCCTGTAGATGTAAGCGAAAGAAAATCATCGGCCATTGCGCGCACCCGCCACGTCCTGCTCCGTGACGGATACGCGCAATATCCTGTTTAAGATTTACCTGATAGCCCGGCGGGCTCCTCCGGGCAAACGTCAGCGTTTTAACGGCTGCCCTGCGGTTTCGCGGGCGCGCAGCACTGTCAGGAAGGTGATGAGCGCCGCGCCCATCACATAGAAGGCGGGCGAAAATTTATCGCCGGTGCTGGTAATGAGCCAGGCGGAAAACCAGGGTGTGATGCCGCCAAAGAAGGCGACGGCAAAGTTATAGGCGATAGACAAGCCGCCATAGCGCACGCTGGTGGGGAAAAGTTCCGCCATTGCGGCGGTACAGGCGCCATCAAACGCGGCGATAAACGCCCCCAGCATCACCATTGCCAGCACAGCAGAGAGCACATCACCGTTCGCCATCACCATCATGGCCGGGTAACTCAGCAGAATAAACCCGGCGCACCCGGTCAGCATTAACGGTTTACGGCCATATTTATCCGACAGATAGCCCATAAACGGCACCAGCACCGCCACGGAAAAGAGACCAATCGTGGTGATGGCGTAAGCGTTAAGTTTCGAGAAGTGCAACTCGGTGGAGAGATAGCTCGGCATAAAGGTTTGCAGCGTCCAGTGCCCGACCGCTTTGATCACCACAAAACCGACGCAGAACAGCAACGCGCCCCACGCAGTGGTTACCGCTTTACGCAGCGGCGCGGATTCGGTTTGCCCGTTCTTCATGGCGTCGAGAAATTCTGGCGAATCTTCCAGATGTTTTCGTAAATACAGACCGACCCAGCCCAGCGGCCCGGCAATTAAAAAGGGAATGCGCCAGCCCCAGTCGCTCATGGTGCTTTCACCGAGCGTTGCCGTCAGCAGAAAGACCAGCCCGGAGCCGACGACAAACGCCATAAAACCAAAGTTATCGATCCAGCAGGTGAAGTAGCCACGGCGCTCCGTGGGGGCATATTCCGCCAGGTAGGTTGTCGCGCCCGAGCTTTCGCCCCCTGCGGCAAAGCCCTGAATCAGGCGCGTTATCACCAGCAGCACCGTCGCGGTAATACCAATCTGATGATAAGTCGGTAGCAGCCCCATTACGAAGGTGGCACCGGAGGTGAGCAGGATCACCGTTGCCAGCACTTTTTGCCGCCCTTTTCTGTCGCCCAACGAACCGAAAAACAGCCCGCCAAGCGGGCGCATAATAAAACCCGCGCCAAAGACCGCGAACGACGAAAGCAGTGCGACGCTCGGATCGCCCGCCTGGAAAAACTGTAGGCCGATAATGGCGGCGAGCGTGCCATACAGGCCAAAGTCAAACCATTCGACAAAGTGACCAATGCCGGTGGCGAGCAGCACTTTGCGTAATTTGCGCGATCCGGCAGCGTGTTCTTGTGTTGCCATCCGATCAAGAGACTCCTGTACTGGCTGTGTCATATCCCCTCCGCCCGATAGTGTTTCTATAATAGATATACTATCTACACTGCTTGTACGAATTGCGCACAGCACGGATGGCGTAAAATGTGATTTCCGCCCTGCTTTTCAATGTGGAAAACCCGACAGGATCACATTTTAGACGCGCAGAAATGAAAAAGCCCCGCAGGATGCGGGGCCAGCAGCGAGGAAGCGTTAGCCGCGTTTTTTTGGCATCATACGCAGCAGTGTGTTGTCTTTAAAATAGTAGTGATGCGCCAGCGCCGCACCGGCATGCAACGCAATGACAAAATAGCCAACATTGGCCAACAGCTCGTGGAACTCTTTAAGCGTATCCACCAAATCATAATTCGCTTCGGCGGCATACGGCATCGTAATACCGAAAGCAATCCATGGACCACCGCGGTTATACATCATCAGCAGGCCAATAACGGGCAAGGCAATAAACAGCATATAAATGACCAGATGCCCAAGGTGCGCCAGCCCGGTCATCATCGCTGACGGTTTCGGCTCAATCGGCGGCGTCGGGCTTTTCAGCCGCACCAGCAGACGCGCCAGCATCAGCACCAGAATTGAAATGCCGCATGAAACGTGTACCAGATTGAAATAAGGACGATAGCTGCGCGGGAAGAATCCGCGTAGTTCCATGGCGCAATAAGCGCCAATAACCAGCAGGAACACCAGCCAGTGAATGGCGATTTGTAATCCGGAATATTTGCTACGCATAAGGAACCCCAAAACGAACGAACCGGCGTTCAACATACCGGGCTTTCCTTAAAAATTCATTAACTTTTCCTTATCATTTTTCAGGGACTTACCACTGCCTGAATGGGATTCATTTGCCCAATAACGCCCGCCAGGTTATCACTAAATAAGTGCAAAACGGTGATTCATTACATTCTGATGGAGAAGATCGATGAGCAAAATTGGCATTAATGGATTCGGGCGCATTGGGCGCCTGGTGTTACGTCGCCTGCTGGAAACCAACAGCGGCGCAGAGGTGGTGGCGATCAACGATCTGACCTCACCCAAAGTGCTGGCCTATTTGTTAAAGCATGACTCCAACTACGGTCCGTTCGGCTGGAGCGTGGATTTTACCGAAGACGCGCTGATCGTTAACGGCAAAACCATCACGGTATATGCAGAAAAAGAGGCGAAAAATATTCCGTGGCGCAGCGCCGGTGCTGAGATCATCGTTGAGTGTACCGGTTTTTATACATCGAGCGAAAAATCGCAGGCGCACATCGACGCCGGAGCCAAAAAAGTGCTTATTTCCGCTCCGGCAGGCGAGATGAAAACTATCGTCTACAACGTTAACGACGACACGATTAATGCGCAGGACACCATTATTTCTGTGGCTTCCTGCACCACCAACTGTCTCGCGCCGATGGCCAAGGCATTGCAGGATAATTTCGGCATTAAAGTCGGCACCATGACCACCATCCACGCCTACACCGGTACGCAGGCGCTGGTCGATGGCCCGCGCGGGAAAGATCTGCGCGCCTCCCGCGCCGCCGCGGAAAACATCATTCCGCACACTACCGGTGCGGCGAAAGCCATCGGTCTGGTGATCCCGGCATTGAGCGGCAAGCTGAAAGGCCACGCGCAGCGCGTACCGGTGAAAACCGGCTCCGTTACCGAACTGGTATCCATATTAGAGAAGAAAGTGACGGTCGATGAGATCCATCAGGCGCTGAAAAAAGCCACCGAAAATAATGAATCTTTCGGCTATACCGACGATGAGATCGTCTCTTCTGATGTTATCGGCAGCCATTTTGGTTCCGTTTTTGACGCCACGCAAACCGAGATCACCGAAGCTGGCGGTGTACAACTGGTCAAAACCGTCTCCTGGTACGACAACGAATACGGTTTTGTCACTCAGCTGGTTCGCGTACTGGAAAAATATCGCGCACTGTAATCTCTCCATCCACGCCGGGTAATAACCCGGCGTATTCAAACCAGGCAGCACATGAGAAATATCAGCCCGGAAGATTTACTCACCCTGATAAAAGTAGCGGTACAACACGCCACGACGTTCCCCGTCTGGCCAACCGGCGAAGCTCCGGGTGCCGCGGTAAGCCCAGTGAAGTTTCAGCTTGAAGAGCATCATACCGGCCCCTCGCCTTTTGACCGATCAGTCACCGGCGTACGCGCTCCGCACATTACTGTCTACGCGCCACAAAACCCGAACGGTGTCGGTATTCTGGTCACGCCTGGCGGTTCTTATCGCCGCGTGGTGCTGGATAAAGAAGGCAGCGCGCTGGCCCCCTGCTTTAATGCCAAAGGTTACACCCTGTTTGTCATGACCTACCGCCTGCCCGGCGACGGGCATGAGGAAGGTGCGGACGCGCCGCTGGCCGATGTGCAACGCGCGATACGCGTCATTCGCGCCCGTGCGCAGGAGTGGCGACTCGATCCTGAACGTATTGGCATTATGGGTTTTTCCGCCGGCGGCCACGCCGCAGCCAGCCTTGGCACACGCTACAACGAAAACGTCTATCACCCCGTTGATGAGATGGATAAGCAACACGCCCGCCCGGCGTTTATGGCGCTGGTCTATCCGGTTATTACCATGCACCAGGAGATTGACCACCCGATGTCGCGCCAGCAGTTGATTGGCGATACGCTGGGCGACGAACAGATCCGTCGCTACTCCGCAGAGCAAATGGCCGATGAAAACACGCCGCCGACCTTTCTGTTGCACGCGGTCGATGACCCGGCAGTGAAAGTGGAAAACAGCGTGGTTATGTTCAGCGCCCTGCGCCGCCTTGGCGTGCCGGTTGAGATGCATCTGTTCGAACAGGGGAAACACGGTTTTGGCATTCGCGATGCGCTGGGCTTACCGGTGGCAATATGGCCGGAACTGATGATGGCGTGGATAGCAACCAAAGTATGAAACGAGCCCCCGTCATGCGCGGGGGCTGCGTATATCAGGACTGCAGATAGACCATTTGCGTTTGCAGATACTCGTTCAGGCCGTGGCGTCCATCCGCCCCACCAATGCCCGATTTGCGCCAGCCAGCATGGAAACCCTGCATCGATTCGAAATTCTCGCGGTTAATGTAGGTTTCACCAAACTTCAGCCCCCGCACGGCTTTCATTGCTGTCGTCAGATCGCGGGTATATACCGACGACGTGAGGCCATAATCGCTGTCGTTGGCCATCGCCAGCGCCTCTTCCAGCGTGTCGAACGCAACCACCGGCAGCACCGGGCCAAACGTCTCTTCATGCATGATGGCCATCTCCTGGCGCACATCGAGCAGCAATGTCGGCGGGTAAAAATAGCCTTTGCCGGCGACCGCCTTGCCGCCGAGTACCACGCGCGCGCCTTCAGACACGGCGCGCTCGACCTTCTCTGCAACGCGTTGCAGTGCCGCCGCATTGATAAGCGGCCCCATCGCTATATCGTTGCGCTGCGCCGGATCGCCAAACTGTACCGCTTTCATGGCTTCGCCAAGTCGATTGACAAAGCGGTCATAAATTCCTTTTTGCACATACACGCGTTCGGCGCAGTTACACACCTGCCCGGTATTGATGACGCGGGAATCAACAATCGCTTTCACGGCCAGCTCAAGATCGGCATCATCAAAAACAATTGCCGGTGCTTTGCCGCCCAGTTCAAGACACACTTTGGTGATGTTTTTCGCCGCTGCCGCCATGATTTTCTCACCCGCGCCAACGCTGCCGGTCATGCTGACCATCGCCACTTTCGGATTCCCCGCCAGCTCCTGCCCAACGGTTTCCCCGCGCCCGAGCACCAGGTTAAAAACGCCTTTTGGTAAGCCGACATCATGGACGATTTTCGCGAAGGCGATCGCGTTGTTCGGTGTGAATTCGCTCGGTTTAATCACGATGGTGTTGCCGGTAATTAGCGCGGGCGCCATTTTGCGGGCAATCAGGAAGAACGGGAAATTCCACGGCAAAATGCCAGTGGTGACACCCAACGGGCGTTTAAACACGAAGATATTTTCGCCCGGACGGTCGCTTTGCAGAATTTCGCCTTCATAGCGCCGCGCCCACTCGGCCATATAGTCGATGTAATCGGCGGTAAAGGAGACTTCCACCTCCGCAAGTTGCTGGATTTTTCCCCCTTCGGCGACAATCAGCGCACTGATCTCAGACGCTTTTTCACGAATACCCGCCGCGATTTTGCGTAACCAGCCCGCGCGCTCAATAGCGGGCAGCGCTTCCCAGCCTGGCTGCGCCCGTTCGGCAGCGTCAATGGCCTTACGCGCGTCTTCGGCGGTGCCATCGGGAATACGCGCCAGGATCGCTTCGGTTGCCGGGTTGATAACATCCAACCACGTATCGCCTTGCCAGCTCACGAATTGACCATCGATAAACATAGGGTGCTGTACCGGTGCTGTCATGCCTCGCTCCTGTAATGACATTGTTTTTAACAAGTGAATTCGTTGTTAAAAATCTATTCGCGCACGACATTTTTCCTACAGCCAGGGGCAACTTTTGTGAGAGAACGCATAAAAGGGGCGCTAAAAAGCAACAAAACCGTGACAAGTACAGCGGAGGAAATGCCCGTTTGCGGCAACGTCTGCGCAAACGGGCATTGGGGTTACAAAGCGCGGCTGCCGAGCGCCGCAGTAAGCGTGGTATCGGCCATTAAAACCTGCCAGGCAGCGTCGACTTCCTCCGGGAAATCAACATGAACGATAAAATCACGGCCGTTTGGCCCGTAGCCATTAGCATCATCGCGCAGACGCGGCACTTCCCCCAGCAGCAACGACAAATAACGCTCAACCGACCATAAGCCTCGCTGCTGCGGCTGGAATGCCAGCCCCTCAGCCGTGTTGGTTAACTGCGGAGTAAAGCCGGGCCAGCTCAGCCAGTGCGGCGCATCGTGACACTGCTGGCTGACGCGGGCAAACGTCGCCATTGTGCGGCGCTGCATGGTGGGATCCTGCACCACCATCACGGTTTTCGGTTTTACTCCCTGCGACATCAGCATATCGATGCTGAACCTGGCGTTCTCGCCGCAGTTGGTGGATTTGTCCTCAATCAGGATCTGTTTCGCATCAATCTGCCAGAACCGGTGCGCGATATCGGCCAGAATTGCCGCTTCACCGCGCCCGGTGGTACGCACGACGTTATAGCGTGGATGCCGGGCGACAGCCGAATAAAGAAAGGTGGTGGAGTGCCCGACGCCACCGCTTATCAGAAGCGGCGTTTGCTGCGCCGCCGCCAGTGCGCAGGCGGCATCGATCGCAGGAATGACAGCATTACCCGCGAGGATCACCACATCAGCCCGCACGGGCGTGGGCTTACCGACAAAATCATTTTGCGCCAGCCATGCGCCCAGCGTATTTGCCGCCGCCAGCGTGCGCTCTGATACGGCAGGAAAAGTCGTCATCAGCATAGAACCTCCTTCGCGTTAACTTACAGCCTACCGCGTCAACACCCGCAGAACAGGGGATCACTCCGAATCCTGTTCGCAGCGGTTCAGGTAAGTTTCTGTAGCCTTTTTGAAACATGTGCAATAACCCGCGATGCAGGGATTACCGCTGTATCTGCCCCATTGAAGACAGCGCCTGTAACCTGGCGTTAAGCAGGCAAAACGGCATACGTTTTATGTTGCGCACATTCGCGCACTAACGAAACCGCACCTACCGGTCACAACGCTTTTTCGAAACATACCGCTTCCGGCCTGCCAATATAGGTGCCGAAGTTTTCACGGATCCGAAAGCCGTTGCGCTGATAGAAATCAATGGCACGCTGGTTGATTTTGCGCGTCTCCAGCCACAACGCATGAAAACCGCGCTCCCGCGCATGCTGCTCAAGCGTGCGGAGCAACCGAGCGCCTACGCCGCGCGTGCCGGGGCGCGCATACATGCGCTTGATTTCACCGATCCCGGCGGACAATTCACGAACCGCAACGCAGCCCACCGCCACCGCGTTTTCTTGTGCCAGCAAAAAGAAGCCCCGCTCACCTAAGGCTGCGGCGTCAAACGAGGCTCTGCCGCTGCTGCCTGTGAGGTGTTGCAGGTAATCGGAAAGCGCGTCCTGAAGTTGCAGGCATGCAGGATCGCTTGCCCCGGTAAGCGTAATGGTTAGTGTACTCATTGTGACGTTGTCACCTATAGTTGTTTATTTTTATCAATAAAGCAGATCACTTAACGTCAGTAACCTATATTTTTCTTATGCGCTTGCATTGCCTTTGACGGCACAAGTAGAATCATTAGCCCGCTAACCATTCACATTAACAACCTTTGTTTCTATATGGATTACAGCTGTCCCCGACATCTTCATGCGCGCACAACTTACCGTCGCGAACGATCACCCTTAGCCCGGTCAGGAAAATGTAATGCGTTTGCCGAAAAGCGACCCGTATAGCCCACGCGAATGGCAGCCGCATGAAAAACCGATGCTGCTGGGTTCGCCTTCCACCCCTTATCACAGCACTCCGCGCCGTATCGCCTATGGTGTCGTTGGCCTGCTGGTTTGCATGACCGGCGCGCTCGGCAACGCGATGGTGACAGCTAATTTGCAAAACCTGCAAGGCACGTTTGCCGCCTGGTCGACGGAGATCGCCTGGCTGCCCGCCGTGTATGTGATGACCAATGTGTCAATTAACCTGCTGCTGGTAAAGTTTCGCCAGCAATACGGTTTGCGCGCGTTTACCGAAGGGTTTCTGGTGCTGTATGTACTGGTGACCTTCTTCCACCTGTTTATCAACGATCTCAGTTCTGCCCTGTTTGTCCGCGCCGCGCACGGCATGGTGGCGGCGGCACTCAGTTCGCTCGGCATTTACTATCAGATTCAGGCCTGGCCGGCGAAACATCGCTTAAAAGCGCTGACCATTGGTATTACCGGTTCGACGCTGGCGATTCCGATTGCCCGCCTCTTTTCTACCGAGCTGCTGCAACTGGATGAATGGCGCGGGCTGTACCTGTTCGAACTTGGGCTGGCGCTGCTCTCGCTTGGCTGTGTGATCGCCTTAAAATTGCCGCCGGGCGATCGTAAAAAAGTGTTTGAAAAGAAAGATTTCATCACTTTCTTTCTGCTCGCACCAGGCATGGCGCTGCTGTGCGCAGTGCTGTCGCTGGGTCGGCTGGACTGGTGGTTTGAAGCGCCCTGGATCGGCTGGGCGCTGGCAGGCGCCGTGGTGCTGATCGTCTCGGCGATAGCCTTTGAACACAACCGCAGTAACCCGCTGCTCAACACCCGCTGGCTCTCCAGCGGCAGCATTGTGCGTCTTGGGCTGATTATGCTGCTGATCCGCATTGTGCTCGCCGAGCAGAACACCGGCGTGTTTGGCTGGCTGCAATATGTTGGCCTGCAAAACGAGCAAATGACCAGCCTGGCGTGGTCGATCCTGGCAGGTATCATCTGCGGTATTACCGCCAGTTGCCTGACGATTAAACCCCAGCGACTGGCATGGCCGATTGTCACCTCGCTGGCATTGATGATTATCGCCTCGCTGCTTGATAGCCAGTCCACCAGTTTGACGCGCCCCAATCAGTTGATGGTAAGCCAGTTTTTACTCGGTTTTGCCAGTGCGTTTTTTATCGCACCAGCGATGCTGGCAGGGATTGGCGGCGTGGTGGCGGAGCCGCGCAACCTGGTCAGTTTCTCGGTGCTGTTTGGCATGAGCCAGAATATCGGCGGGCTGCTGGGTTCGGCGATCCTCGGCACGTTTCAGACATGGCGGGAAAAGTATCACTCCAGCCTGTTAGCGGACCAGCTCACCACCTTAAACCCACTGGTCAATGAGCGTTTGCAATATTACAGCCAGATGTTTCAAAGCCAGCTTGGCGACAGCACATTGCTTAGCGCGCAGGCGGTGACGCAGCTGCAAACGGTGTCGACGCTGGAAGCGAATATTCTGGCTTACAACGATACTTATCTGCTGACGGCCAGCATTGCCGCCGCCACGCTGATTTGGATTTTATGGCGCTTGTTGCGCCTGCGTATTACTGCCCGCCTTGTGTTGAAGCGGGCCACTGGGAGCAAATAATAATGTTACTGGAGTGTCTATGAGCCAGCAGGATGCCGCCAAAGAGCGGGCCAATACCCGCAGCAACTTACGTGTGGTTTCTCTTTTTTCCGCCGCCGCGATTGGCCTGGTGGGTGTACTGGTGATCCTTTACGCCTGGCAGTTGCCGCCGTTTACGCGCCATACCCAGTTTACTGATAACGCCTATGTACGTGGCCAGACAACATTTATCAGCCCGCAGGTGAACGGCTACATCACCGACGTGCCGGTACAGGATTTCGCCGTCGTGAAAAAAGGCGATCTGATTATGCAGATCGATGACCGAATCTACCGCCAGCGCGTCGATCAGGCGAAAGCCACGCTGGCGATGAAGCTGGCTGCGCTGGATAACAACCTCCAGCAGCGAAAAAGTGCGCAGGCCGTCATTGCCCGCAACGAAGCCGCGCTTGCCAGCGCCAAAGCGCAGGATTTGAAATCCCAGGCAGATTTAAAACGCGTGAAAGCACTGACCGCAGACGGCTCGCTCTCCATTCGTGAACGCGACGCCGCCCTCGCCACCGCCGCGCAGAACACCGCCAGTATTGCCCAGGCACAAGCGACGCTTGAGATGTCGCGCCAGGATCTGCAAACCACCATCGTTAATCGCGGGTCGCTACAGGCAGATGTGGAAAACGCCAAAGCGGCGCTTGAACTGGCGCAAATCGATCTGCAAAACACCCGTATCGTCGCCCCTCGCGACGGGCAACTGGGGCAAATCAGCGTGCGCCTTGGCGCGTATGTCACCGCCGGAACGCACCTGACCTCGCTGGTGCCGTCGCAACGCTGGGTGATCGCCAACCTGAAGGAGACGCAACTGGCAAATGTGGTTGTCGGGCAGCCAGTGCGCTTTACCGTCGATGCGCTGGATGGGCGCAGCTACCACGGGCGCGTGGAGAGCATCTCACCGGCTACCGGCGTGGAATTTAGCGCTATCAGCCCGGATAACGCCACCGGTAATTTTGTCAAAATCGCCCAGCGCATTCCGGTGCGTATCCAGGTGGAGGCGAAACCTGACGAACTGGCAAGGCTGCGCCCTGGAATGTCGGTGCAGGTACATATTGATACGCGGGAGGCAGAGCAATGAAGCGGCGTCTCACCGTTGTCGCGTTGAGTCTCACCCTTGCCGCTTGCCAGTCTGCCGATGTTCAGCAAGCCCAACCGTCGCTGCAGATCCCGGCGGCCTGGCGCAGCGAGGCGGGTCCGGTCAGCAAGACGGATAGCGTCTGGTGGCGTAACTTTCACGACAGCCAGCTAAACCGCTATGTCGACCAGGCACTACGCCACAACAGCGACGTGCTGATCGCCCGCGAGCGGGTCAATGAATATCAGGCGCGGGTTTACGCCGCCGACAGCGCCCTGTTCCCCGAACTGGACGCCGGAATTTCCGGCACCCGCGCCCGGTCGCAATCTGCCGCCACGGGTTTACCCGTTTACAGCACCTTGTACAAAGGCAATCTGACGGCCAGTTACAACGTCGATATCTGGGGAGCCAGCCGCAGCGCGTCTCGCGCGGCAGACGCCTCGCTGGAAGCCCAGAAAGCAGCGGCAGCGGCGGCCGATTTGACGGTGGCGACCAATGTCGCTTCCGGTTATCTCACGCTGCTGTCGCTGGATGCACAATTACAGGTCACGCAATCCACGCTGGCAGCGCGGGAAGATGCGCTCAAACTTGCCCGGCGACAGTATGAGACCGGCTATACTTCCCGGCTGGAGCTGATGCAAGCGGATTCCGAGTTGCGCAGCACGCGCGCGCAGATCCCGGTGCTGCAACATCAGATAAGCCAGCAGGAAAATGCATTGAGTGTGCTGCTGGGTAATAATCCGGGTGCGGTGAATCGTGGCGAATTTGCGGCGTTAACACCGCTGACATTGCCCTCGCAGTTACCGTCAAGTTTGCTCAACCGGCGGCCGGATATTGTGCAGGCACAGCGCCAGTTGGTTGCCGCCGATGCGACACTCGCCGCGTCGCAGGCGAAATTACTGCCGTCGGTTAACCTGACGGCAACCGGTAGTATGCAGGACAATACGCTGCCCGGTTTGCTGGATAATCCGCTACGGTTGTGGAGCATTGGCGGCAGCATTCTTGCCCCGTTGCTCAACCGCCAGGCGCTGAATGCGCAGGTCGATGTCTCGATGTCGCAGCGTAATCAGGCGCTTTACACCTATGAAAAAACCGTGCGCAACGCGTTCAAAGAGGTGAACGATAGCCTTGATGCCATCACCCGTCTGGGCGAGCAGCTCACCGAGCTTGCCGGGCAGGTCGATGTCGCGCAGGAGACGTTACGCATTGCGCAAAACCGTTATCACAACGGTTATTCCTCTTATCTGGACGTGCTGGACGCCCAGCGCACGTTGTTTTCCGCTCAACTGAGCGCGGTGCAGGTTAAAAACAATCTGTTACTGGCGCAGGTGGATCTCTATCGCGCACTGGGAGGTGGCTGGTCCGGGCTGAATTAAGTTTCTAATAAACCAGGAGTAATGCTATGCAGCAGAAGTGGTCCGCGGTTGACGAATACTTAGTAAAACAGCTGATTCCGGAAGATGAAATCCTGACGCAGGTGCTGGCAAATAACCAGCGCGCAGGGCTTCCGGCCATTGATGTTTCGCCCGCTCAGGGGCAATTACTGGCGCTGTTTGTGCGCATGGTGCGGGCGAAGCGCATTCTTGAAATCGGTACGCTCGGCGGTTACAGCACGGTGTGGATGGCGCGCGAGCTGCCAACCGGCGGCGAACTGCTGACGCTGGAAGCCGATCCGCTACACGCGGCGATAGCGCGTGAAAACCTGCAGCTTGCCGGGGTGGCGCATCAGGTCACCGTTGCCGAAGGCCCGGCGCTGCAGACGCTGGAAAACCTCGGCGAACGCCCGCCGTTCGATCTGATTTTTATCGATGCCGACAAACCCAATAACCCGAACTACCTGAAATGGGCGATGCACTATGCCCGTCCAGGTACGCTGATTATTGGCGATAATGTGGTGCGCGACGGCGCAGTGACTAACCCGACGACCACCGATGCCAGTGTGCAGGGCGTGCGTAAATTCATTGAGATGATTGGCGCCGACCCGCGCCTGACGGCCACTGCCATGCAAACGGTCGGCGTCAAGGGATGGGACGGCTTTACGCTTGCCTGGGTGAATGCGTAAGGTTACCGGTGCAAATCATTGCCGGATGGGAAACTCGCTTAGCTGGCAACGCGCGAAAGCGATGATAGTAGCCCGGTAGGCATCGCAACCGGGCGACTATCGGTTCTCTGTTCAGGCGCTAATCTGCTCCATTGCCTGCAGGATACGCTTATCGGAGATGGGATACGGTGTCCCCAGTTGCTGCGCAAAGTAGCTGACGCGCAGCTCTTCGATCATCCAGCGGATCGCTTTGACATCCTCATCTTCCCGGCGTGCCGGCGGCAGTTTATTCAGCCACTGCTGCCAGGCTTGCTGCGTCTGCTCCACTTTCAGCATCTGCGCGCGGTCGCGGTGTGGATCGACGGCCAGTTTTTCCAGCCGCTTCTCGATGGCTTGCAGGTAACGCAACGTGTCGCCCAGACGGCGGAAACCGTTGCCGGTAACAAACCCGCGATACACCAGCCCGCTCATTTGCGTTTTGATATCCGACAGCCCGAGCGCCATGGTCATATCCACGCGCCCTTTCAGCCGCTTGTTGATATTGAACACCGCCGTCAGGATCTGTTCGACCTGTTTGGCGATCTCCACCACCGTTTCGTTCAGTTCGGCGCGCACTTTTTCATGCAGCGCGGCGAAGCTCTCTTCCGTCCACACCGGGCCGCCCGCGTCATCAATCAGTTTGTCCACGCCGCAGGAAATGCAGTCATCAATCAAATCCAGCACTTTGCCGTACGGGTTGAAATAGAGCCCCAGCTTGGCTTTGTTTGGCAATTTTTCGTGCAGGTATTTAATCGGCGACGGAATATTTAGCAGCAGCAGGCGGCGGATACCGCGCCACATCGCCTGTTGCTGCGCCTGCGGGTTATCGAACAGCTTGATCGCGACACTGTCACGTTCATCGACCAGCGCAGGCCAGGCTTTTACCTTGTAGTTACCGCGTTTTTGCTCGTAGCTTTCCGGCAACTGGCCGAAACTCCAGATATGCAAACCGCTCTGCTCGATGCCGTCATCGGCCACCGCAGAAAGAGTTTCCTGCACTTTGCCTTTCAGGCGCTCTTTCAGTTCGGCCAGCGAGCGCCCTTCCAGCAGCTTCTTGTTCTTGTCATCCACTACGCGGAAGCTGATTTTCAGGTGATCGGGCACCTGATCCCAGTGCCAGTCGTCGCGGTCGACGGTAACCCCCGTCATCCGACGTAGTTCGCGCTCCAGCGCATCCAGCAATGGCAGTTCCAGCGGTGTAACGCGCCCCAGAAACGCTTCGGCGTAGTTTGGCGCGGGAACGAAGTTGCGCCGCGTCGGTTTCGGCAGTGATTTGATCAGCGCAATCACCAGTTCGCGGCGCAGGCCGGGAATTTGCCACTCAAACCCGCTCTCTTCGACCTGGTTTAATAACGGCAGCGGGATATGTACCGTGACGCCGTCGGCATCCGCGCCCGGTTCAAACTGATAACTCAGACGCAGCTTCAGGTTGCCCTGATGCCAGAAGTTGGGGTAATCGAGCTTACTGACACCCTCTGCGCCCTCTTTAATCAGCATGCTCTTTTCGAAGTTGAGCAGATCGGGGGCTTCACGGCTGGCCTTTTTCCACCAGCTATCGAAATGGCGGGCGGAAATCACCTCGTGGCTGATGCGCTGGTCATAAAACTCAAACAGCGTTTCGTCGTCCACCAGAATGTCGCGACGGCGTGATTTGTGCTCCAGTTCTTCCACTTCCGCGCGCAGTTTCAGGTTGTCGCGAAAGAAAGCATGCCGGGTTTGCCAGTCACCCTCGACCAGCGCGTGGCGAATAAAGAGCTCACGACACAGCATCGGGTCAATCTGGCTGTAGTTCACTTTGCGCGCCGCAACGATTGGCAGACCATAAACCGTCACTTTTTCCGTTGCCATTACCGCGCCCTGCGCCCGCTCCCAGTGCGGTTCACTGTACGAACGTTTAATCAGGTGCTGCGCTACCGGTTCAACCCATTCCGGATCGATGCGCGCGGCGATGCGCCCCCACAAACGGCTGGTTTCCACCAGTTCCGCAACCATTGTCCACTTCGGCGGTTTTTTGAATAAACCCGAGCCCGGGAAGATGGAAAAACGGGCATTCCGCGCGCCGGTAAATTCCTGTTTGTCGGCATCTTTCATACCTATATGCGACAGCAAACCGGTTAACAGCGCGATATGAATTTCGCGATATTCCGCAGGCTCGCTGTTGACCGGGATCCCTAACTCTTTCACCACCTGGCGCAGTTGGGTGTAGATATCCTGCCATTCGCGCACGCGCAGATAGTTCAGGTAATCCACCCGGCACTGACGACGGAACTGGTTTGACGAGAGCGCTTTTTGCTGCTCGCCCAGGTAATTCCACAGGTTCACAAAAGCGAGGAAATCAGACTCTTTATCATGAAAGCGCTGGTGCTTCTCGTCTGAAGCCTGCTTTTTATCCAGCGGTCTTTCGCGCGGATCCTGAATCGACAGCGCCGAGGTAATGATCATTGCTTCGCGCACGCAGCCATGTTTTTGCGCTTCCAGTACCATACGCGCTAAGCGCGGATCGACCGGCAGTTGCGATAGCTGGCGGCCCAGCGGCGTCAGTTTGTAGGCGGTCTGCTGCTCGTCGGTGGTGATCGCGCCTAACTCTTCCAGCAGGCGAACACCATCCTGAATATTGCGTTTATCCGGCGCTTCAACAAACGGGAAGGCGGCGATATCACCGAGCCCTAAAGCCGTCATTTGCAAAATGACCGACGCCAGGTTGGTGCGCAGAATTTCCGGATCGGTAAATTCCGGGCGTGACAGGAAATCATCTTCTGAATAGAGACGAATACAGATCCCTTCCGACACGCGGCCGCAGCGCCCTTTACGCTGGTTGGCAGAAGCCTGTGAAATCGGCTCAATCGGCAAACGCTGCACTTTGGTGCGATAGCTGTAGCGGCTGATGCGCGCCGTACCCGGATCAATGACATATTTGATGCCCGGTACGGTCAGCGACGTTTCCGCCACGTTGGTCGCCAGCACGATGCGCCGCCCGCTGTGCGGCTGGAATACACGGTTCTGCTCACTGTTTGATAAACGCGCATACAGCGGCAGGATCTCCGTGTGGCGCAGATCGCGCTTGCTCAGGGCATCAGCGGTATCGCGGATTTCCCGCTCGCCGCTCATAAAGATCAGAATATCGCCTGCACTTTCGCGCCCAAGCTCATCCACCGCATCGAATATCGCCTGAAGCTGGTCGCGTTCCGTGTCATCCGCTTCTTCGACAATCGGCCGGTAGCGCACTTCCACCGGGTAAGTGCGCCCGGACACTTCGATAATCGGCGCGTTATTGAAATGGCGCGAGAAACGTTGCGGATCGATGGTGGCGGAGGTGATGATAATTTTCAGATCCGGGCGGCGCGGCAGTAATTCACGCAGATAACCCAGCAGAAAATCGATGTTCAGGCTGCGTTCGTGCGCCTCATCGATAATGATGGTGTCGTACTGCATCAGCAAGCGATCCTGCTGGATTTCCGCCAGCAGAATACCGTCGGTCATCAGCTTGACCATGGTGTTGTCGCTAACGTGATCGCTGAAACGCACTTTATAGCCAATGCAACCGCCCGGCTCGGTTTTCAGCTCTTCGGCAATACGGTTGGCAACGGTGCGCGCCGCCAGACGACGCGGCTGAGTATGACCAATCAACCCTTTAATGCCGCGCCCCAGCTCCATGCAAATTTTCGGTAATTGCGTGGTTTTACCGGAGCCGGTTTCACCGGCCACAATCACCACCGGGTTATCGCGGATAGCTTCGAGGATCGCCTGTTTTTTCTGGCTGACCGGCAGGTTGTCCGGGTAATCAATGGTCGGGCGCGCGGCTTCGCGCTGCGCCACTTTTCCGGCGGCTTCGTTTATCTCTTGCGCCAGCGTCTGCAGCAGTGCTTGCTGAGATTCAGGATTTTTAACTTTCTTGCTGCCATGCAGGCGGCGGGCGAAGCGCTGCTGGTCGCGTAGCATCAGGGTGCTGAGCTGCGCGCTGAGATCGGTAATCGTCAATTTCTGTTGTTCTGTCATAGCGTTATTGGGCAGAGCACTGCCGGGAAACATCTTAAGTTCGCAATCGCAGTAGGATAGCACATCGCCGCAACCCTTTTCTTGTTCAAGAAATTCGAACATAGGATTCGATATATTGCGCTATTCATGTAGAGATTTTGTGAATAGAGTGTCATGACGTCACGGGGCAACCCATTGCAAATACAATAAAGGAAACACCCAATGAGCAAAGTTTTAGTTCTTAAATCCAGTATTCTGGCAGGGTACTCACAGTCTGGTCAGTTAGCCGATTATTTCGTTGAACAGTGGCGTGAAAAACACGCGGCGGATCACATTACCGTGCGTGACCTGGCCGCTAATCCGATCCCGGTGCTGGATGGCGAACTGGTTGGCGCGCTGCGCCCAAGCGATGCCCCGCTGACACCGCGTCAGCAGGAAGCACTGGCACTCTCCGACGAGCTGATTGCTGAGCTGCAAGCGCATGACGTGATTGTCATTAACGCCCCGATGTACAACTTCAACATCCCGACGCAGCTGAAAAACTACTTCGACCTGGTGGCACGTGCTGGCGTAACGTTCCGTTATACCGAAGCAGGTCCGGAAGGGCTGGTGAAAGGTAAACGCGTCATCGTGGTTTCCAGCCGTGGCGGTATCCATAAAGACACTCCGTCCGATCTGGTTGCGCCGTACCTGAAATTGTTCCTCGGCTTTATCGGCATTACCGATGTGAACTTTGTCTTCGCAGAAGGTATTGCTTACGGTCCGGAAGTGGCGACCAAAGCGCAGACCGACGCCAAAGCCGCAATCGACAGCCTGGTGGCTGCCTAAGATTTCCCCCTCTCACCTCCTGGTGGGAGGGTGCTTTTCCCCGCTTTTCCGGCTATTCACCTTCCGCAATATTATCGGCTGGATGCTTACCCGCGCCGCCTGTGGTTACGACACATCCCGCTTTTTTATCAAACCCATGACGCGGTGGCTGATTCACCGGAGTGCGAAAGCGCTGGCAGGTTGCCCCAGCACCTTGCTCAGGAAGGTAACGCGCCGCTTACGGTTTCTTCATCCATTTACCGTTAATGCCCTGCACGTAGTCGCCGGGCTTCGCGCGTTCCACCAGTTTCTGTCCGGCCATTCTGGCCACGTCATCCACCGCGATGTTGTTGCGATCGGCCAGTTGCTGGTAGCTCTCAGTGCGCGCTTTGTTAATGCGTTCCACCAGCGCCAGCGTCTCTTTATCCTGGCTTATCGGCGCGACATATCCATTGAGTGTTTCACCGACGCGCCCCTGGGTGCGGGCCTCATCAAGCGTCAGCGCCTGAGCGGTTGCGCTGAAAAGGCCAACGGCCAGCAGCGCGCTTATGACACGTTTTTTCATCATCGCCTCAGAACAAGTCGCTGCGGGTTTTCAGCAGGGTTTCAACGTCTTTATCCACTTTGATGTGAATTTCATGCTCGATCTTCACGTTCATATTGATGGTGATCGGCTCCTTTGGCGCCGCCACCTCAATCCGCGGCGTGCAGGCGGCCAGCAGCATTGTCGCCATCACTACGGGCACGGCTTTCAGGGTTCTCATTTTTTATCCTCACACTCTTCGCCCTTCGCGCAGCGGGCTTGCGGTAGCGCCGCGTGTTGCTCAAGCCATGACTGCAAATTGTCGCCAAAACGTAAACTGCGCCATAAGGTGAATACATTCTCCTCATGGGTATAGTTCAAATTCACGGTACTGCTTTTGCCATCGACAAAACTGGTGCCGCGCAGGGTGGCCTGCAGCGTCAGCAACCCCAAATTATCCAGATTGATCTTCGTCCATGAGCGGGAAATTTCCATATAGCGCAGCCAGTTAATCGCCGCGCCCGCCGCCATGTTGTCCTTCACCACCGCGTCAGCGGTATCTTTATCGATCCGCAGCGTCATCGGGCCGGGGTTATGCAACCAGCCATCTTTAATGATCCATTGCGGGTTATCCAGCCACAGCGGCAGCGCGCCGTCAAACGGCCCGGAAAGCGCGAACTGCTTCGGATTCACTGCGCTTATCAACTCACTGGCGGAAATGTGCTTCAGACGCAGCAGTGCCGGGTCGTGCTGCGGCATACGTAGCTGCTGCATGGTCACTTTTCCGCCCAGCACATCGACGCTGACATCGCTTAAAACGAGCGGATTATCCTCGCTCCACGGCCACGCGCCCTGCAAATCAGCGGTGATGTTTTTCGCCGTCACCTGGTTTGTTATCTCACCGATGCGCAATGAAACCGGTCTGCGGGTTCCCAGTTGCCAGCGCCCTTCGCGGTAGCGGAATGGCAGCACAAAATCGACGCCGCTGATTTGGTTGTCCGGCGTCCAGACACTGCCGCTTTTTAGCACACCGTGACCGCCCGCTTCAAAACCCTGGTCCGCTGCGGCGGAAAAGGCGACCTGCGCATACAGTGCGCCATTGAGCAGCTTCATTTTCCAGTCCGGGGGAATAAGCGGCTGGAATACAGAGAGCGCCTGGCGCGGCCACCATGCCTGCCCGCGTAAACGCTCACCGTCCCAGCGGCCATTAACCTGCACCGGGCCAATCGTGTCGGCCTGCAACGCCCCCTTAAACTGGAACATGGTTGGATCGTTGCCTTCGATGCTGAATGTCAAGGTCGAAGGCGGTAAGACACTTCCCGCGCTGAAGCTGGTTTGCCCGGCATCCAGCGTCAGTGCGCCGGTGAATTGCGGATTTGCCGCGTCACGCACCCACTTTACTGGTGCATCCAGCACTAACCGGGGCGCAGCCATGTGCATCGCGCCATATTGCAACTGGTCAAAGCCGGTTGAAAGATCGTTAAGTGTGATCGTGTTGTTATTCCATTCGCCGCGACCGGCGACATCCCAGCGTGCGTTCATCGGCGTGAAATTGCCGTCGCCCCAGTAGCGCCAGCGCCACAGGCCGTTATCCGGCAGAAAATCCTGCGCCTGACCATCAAGATGCAGACGGAAATCCCCCATCGCATTTTCATGCGCGCGAAGGATGGCCTGCAAACGCCCGTCAATACCATGCTGAGTGAGTTTGACGCCCGCCAGCGGCCAGCGCACTTCATCAATATTTAACGAATCAATCACCCGTCCGCGCGAGCGCAGCAGCGCGCCAGGCGTAAAAGCCAGTTGCGGATCGTCAATACTGCCGCTCAGATGGGCGGGAAGCACCGCATAAAACACCAGATCGCCCTGCTTTGCTTCTCCGGTCAGCTGCAGCGGCATATCGTTATTGTCGCTACCAAGACGGCCAGGGCCAATTGTCAGTACCGCGTTACCTTTCCCGGCGTCGCCCTGCGTCAGCACGTTTAACCGGCCACTGAACTGCGCCTTTTCCAGCCCCTGCTGCCAGTTATCCACTTTTAAGCCGACCCGACCGCTAAGCGGAAAACCCTGATAGGGCCAGCTCCAGCGTCCATCGCTGATGGTCAATTGTTCGGGCGTAAGCTGCCACGGCAGATCGAGTAGCGGATCGCCCTGATCGCGCGCCATAACCACCAGTTGCCCTTCGTTATCGCGCCAGTCGAGATCGACATCCACCACGCCCGGCTGCTGCGACAGGGTTAAGGTGCTTTCCATATGTCCGTTAACGGGTACGCTGTCTGGAACATCCGGCAGGGTAAATTCGCCACCGAGCGTAAACGGCGGCTGATCATCGACAAGACGCAGCGCCATGCGGCTAACCGTCAGCGTCTGCCCGCGCAAACGGGCATGGAGATCAACGCGCTCGCCAGAATAAGTAAGTTGCTGCACATCCGGTGTCAACGACGCGGATAATTTACCTGCCCACGTTTTCCACGGCGAAACGGTAAAACGCTCCACCGTCAGCCAGCTATAAGGCAGCATGGCTTGCCATTCGGCCAGCGTACGCGGCGCGGCAGAAACAGTTTCACTTTGTGGCAGTTTATTCAGGCAGGCGGTGTTAATATCCAGCGCGCCAATATGAAGCTGCCAGCGGCTGGGGTGTGTGAGTTCGGCGTTCTGTAATGATGCCAGTTGACAATCACCGACCAGATAGCGCAGATCGGGGATGTTTAACGCGTGTCGGGTGAATCGCGGGCTCTCCTCCATCGCGATACGCGTACCGGCTGGCAACCAGATCCCGACCAGCGTCGGCACCCATTGCGCAAGCGTCAGCAGCAGCGTAAGCGGCAACAGAAGGAACAGTAACACCAGTGCGATGGCGGCTTTGTATTTACCCTTCATGGGTAGCTAATATCCTGATTTTGCATATGATTAAGCCGATTCTGGCGGTTATTGTGGCATGTTTGACCGCCCCTTTGAAGGCGCGAGCCGTTTTAATCATAGTCTGGCGAGTGCATTTTCAGTAGTTACAGAAAATAGTGTTTTAATATCATTTACTTATGGATTCAGCGTATGTTCACGAAAGGCTCTTTAATTCGCGGCTGGTTTAGTGGCACCACCGTTTTCACCTGCTTTACCTTCAGCGATTATCTCAGTGCTAACTACTTTCACGACTCCAAAATTCCATGGCTTATCGGGGTTATTGCAGCGACAGCTATTAGCTGGAGCGCACGCAGCGCATTAAAACAATTGCGCTAGCAGGCGTGTCACAGCGGATATACTGAAACTGGACACATTCACCGCGCCCATGGTTGTCAATAAAATTTGAACGTTTACATAATAATTTTAAAACGTGATAATGTGGGTAGAAAACCATTGGAGAAAGTCTTATGAAACTCGCGATATACAGCACAAAGCAATACGATAAAAAGTATTTGCAGCAGGTAAACGAGAAATATGGCTACGATCTTGAATTTTTCGACTTTCTGTTAACCGAAAAGACTGCCAAAACCGCGAACGGCTGTGATGGGGTCTGTATTTTTGTTAACGACGATGGCAGCCGCCCGGTGCTGGAAGAGCTGAAAAAGCTCGGTGTGAAGTTTATCGCCCTGCGCTGTGCCGGGTTCAACAACGTTGATCTTGACGCGGCAAAAGAGCTGGGGTTGCAGGTCGTGCGTGTTCCGGCTTACTCACCGGAAGCGGTAGCAGAGCATGCCATTGGCATGATGATGACCCTGAACCGTCGCATTCACCGCGCGTATCAGCGTACCCGCGATGCTAACTTCTCCCTGGAAGGGCTGACCGGTTTCACCATGTACGGTAAAACGGCGGGTGTTATCGGCACCGGTAAAATTGGCGTTGCCGCCCTGCGCATTCTGAAAGGGTTTGGTATGCGCCTGCTGGCGTTCGACCCGTACCCGAGCGCAGCGGCGCTGGAGCTTGGCGTGGAGTATGTTGATCTGCCGACGCTGTTTTCGCAGGCGGATGTTATCTCCCTGCACTGCCCGCTCACCCCAGAAAACTTCCACCTGCTTAACCGCGACGCCTTTGCTCAGATGAAAGATGGCGTAATGATCATCAATACCAGCCGCGGTGGATTAGTGGATTCGCAAGCGGCGATAGAAGCGCTGAAAACGCAAAAAATCGGCGCGCTGGGAATGGATGTGTATGAAAACGAACGCGATCTGTTCTTTGAAGATAAATCCAACGATGTTATTCAGGACGACGTGTTCCGTCGCTTATCAGCTTGTCACAACGTGCTGTTTACCGGTCACCAGGCATTCCTGACGGCCGAGGCGTTGATTAGCATTTCCGAAACAACGCTGGAAAACCTGCGCCAGTTACGCGACGGCGAAGCCTGCCCGAACGTGCTGGCCTGATTGTCCGGGGTTCCCCTGCCTGCACGGGAACCCTTTCGGACAAACCCCGATGACGCCCAGGCTTAGCCTGTTAGAATCCCCCACGTGATGGATAACCCCTTAGAGGACGAGATGAAGAAAATTATGACTTTGGTTGCGTTGAGCGTAGTGCTTTCTGGCTGTGTGAGTTCCCGCACCGACACATTGAAACCACAGCAACTGGCAGATCAGCGTTTTGTGCTGACCACCGTGAACGGCCAGGCCGTGCAGGGTAATGGCCCGGCCCCGGAAATCCGTTTTGATAAAGACCTGCGCGTGTCCGGCAAAATGTGCAACGGCTTTATGGGCCAGGGAAAACTCTCTGAAGGCAAATTGACCGTCAAACAGATGGGCATGACCATGATGCTCTGCCCTGACCAGCAGCGTAATGAACTGGACCACACCATTAATGCGATGCTCAGCGAAGGCGCGCAGGTTGATCTTACTGACAACCAGCTGACGCTGGCGACGGCGACGCAAACCCTGATTTACACGCGCGCGGCGAAGGCTCAGTAACTGCCGCAGCTTCCGGTGGCAAGCGACTGTTCACTGCAGCGTTTGCCATTTGGTAAGGCGCACATTCCCACCATTGAACCATCGAGTTGCCGGGCAACAGACAACGAACCACCAATCATCGCACAGTTCGCCTGACCACCATTTGACATTGCGGCTTTAAGCCCCGGCGCTACGTGTGCTGCGGTCGCTTGCTGAACGGGTTCACTGCTGCATGCCGATAATAATAAAGCGGCACATCCTACTAAAAACGCTGCGCGCATTTCTCTCCCCCTGCCCCTGTGTCCTCAGGATAATTAAAAAAAGCGAAACCCAAGCATCATAGGCAGCAAGACGCAATACGTCGAGAGCTGAAAAGCATCTTTATGCGACCTGGAAACTTTTTTTTGCGTTTTTTTGGGCGGGTGAACACATTTCGTCGCAAACCGCGATTCAGCGGGTTCGTCAACTCAGGTTCAGTGGCAGGCGTTCCGCAGGCTACATCGCCACGAATGGCACGCTTTGGGCGCATCACGCAATTTGGCGGTTTGAGGTAACAACACGGTCGCGTCCTGAAGATTTCGCTGCGTAAAGCGCCTCATCGGCGAATTCGATGAGCATCGCCTCGTGCCCATTCAATGCGGCGGCAGATCCGGCGGCAACACCAATGCTCACACTCACGACGCCAAGCGGGCTTTGCTGGTGGGGAATATTCGCAAGCTTAATATTATGGCCTATCTTTCTGGCAATATTTCCGGCGGAATTCGCAGCCGTTTCAGGCAGAATGACCACAAACTCTTCTCCGCCATATCGGGCGGCCAGAAAAGAAGTTTCGCTAATGGTCTTTTTCAAATTATCGGCGACTGCCTGTAAACAGCCGTCACCGGCAATATGCCCGTAATTGTCGTTATATTTTTTAAAGTAATCGACATCAATTAATAGCAGTGCAATCTGCTGTTTGTTGCTGGCACATTTTGCCACTTCGTTCACTAAAGCCTCATCGAATTTGCGCCGATTCGCCAGCCCGGTTAAGCCATCTTCCGTGGCCATCACTTGCAACTCGGCATTCTCAGACGCCAGAGACTCTTTTGCTGCCGACAGCTCTTTACCGATGCGGATACGGTTGCGAACATCCTGAATAAGGTAATAGCTGGAGAAACTGACGCAGCCGATAAGAAACAGGATGATAGCAGCAAGAATTTCAGACTGACGACGCCATGAAGCCATGGCTTCATCGATGCTAACGGCAACGGTTGTCACCAAACCATAGCGTTTATTTTTTTGAAATGAATAAATGCGCTCTATTTTATCGAAACGCGACACTGACGTTGCGATCCCGGAATTCCCTCTTTTTAAATATTCCGTAAATAATGGCGAGTCCGAAATTTCCTTACCCATATATTTATCATCAAAAGGATAACGTAAAAGCACGATCCCCGCGTCGCTGGTTAACGCAATCGCGCCCTGCTTTCCAATGTCCAGCTTTCCATAGGTTTGCAAAAAATTGGCGATGTTCAGCGTCAATACAGTAACCCCTTTAAAATTCCCTTCGTTATCCTCCAGCCGTCGACTCACGGTGATCACCCACTGGCCATTTGTTCTGCTCACCACAGGCGGGCCGATAAAGATCTCCTTTGAATTATTATCCCGGTGGTGGATGAAGAAAAAGCGGTCGGCGCTATTACTCCTGCCCAAAAAATTCTCCTGCAAAGCGATAACTTTATTTCCTTTATCATCATAAATAATAATGTTATTCATCTGGGTGAGAAGCAGGTTCTGGTCGGCGAGTATTTTCTTAATATTCACTAACTGCGCGGGATCCATGCCATATATTTCCGTTATGTCAGAAATATTTTTTATCAACATCTCGCTTTGCCGGATAATTCCCTCTGAATAGGTATCGAGGGTATGGCTCAGGTTGGATATATTCGTATTAAGTTCATTACGCGTATGGTTTTTGGTACTCAGGATCTGAACAATCAGCGTGATGGATATCGCGAAAAAGACAACAGTAATGAAACTTGCCGCAAAAAAGATCTCTTTTTTCATCTTATTTTTACCCGCTACGACTCCTTCACAAGCACGACTGTAACTGTAAATCTTAAGTATCAAAAACACACATCTAAAGGTTTGAGAGCATTTAATTCATTAAGTTATTTACTGTACTCAAACGCAACGGCCGATAATAGCAGGATTGCAAATCCTTGTTTGTTAAGAACAGATGACTATCTTTTTTTTAAACAAGGCGCGATTACCCACCGCCATCATTTACCGTACATGGTTATTGCGATGATTCCACGTTCTATTATCGTGCAGCGCGACGATCGTTGCTGCTTTACACGGCCAATTTATGCGGGAAATTGTCGACGATACGCTTTTTTAGCGTCATTAAGACTCTGCGCATTCGCCCCACCCGCCAAATCAGGGTTGTCTGCCTGCAGCGGATCATCCTCCCAGTGGCAAACAGGACAGATCTCCCACGCACCACTTTCTGTAAGCGTTTCGCCACCGCAGCAAGGGCAGCGCAAAAGCTGTCTTGTCATTGATTTTCTCCCTCATTAAATGCATTCCGGCGCGAGAGTAACAGGCAACGCCTGCACACATGTCACCAGGTCTCGCCATCACCTGCCATTAAATCGCAATTCATTGATTCCCGTTATACCTCAGGACACAAAAGCGAAAATTGCGCGCGCAGTGGTTTGCTAAAATAACAGAATAACTACAGGGCTTGCCGCCGTTTCACAAGCCCCTTTCTATTGAGCAATGCAAGGGTGCCATATGATTACTATTGACGGTAATGGCGCGGTCGCGTCAGTCGCTTTCCGCACCAGTGAAGTTATCGCCATATACCCCATTACTCCCAGCTCGACGATGGCTGAACAGGCCGATGCCTGGGCCGGAAACGGCCTGAAAAATATCTGGGGCGACACGCCGCGCGTCGTGGAAATGCAGTCGGAAGCGGGGGCGATTGCCGCCGTACACGGAGCTTTGCAGACCGGTGCGCTCTCCACCTCGTTTACCTCATCGCAGGGTTTGCTGCTGATGATCCCCACGCTTTACAAGCTGGCGGGCCAGTTAATGCCATTTGTTCTGCACGTCGCCGCGCGTACCGTTGCCACCCACGCACTCTCTATTTTTGGCGATCATTCCGACGTGATGGCGGTTCGCCAGACCGGTTGTGCGATGCTCGCTGCCGGTAGCGTGCAGGAAGCACAAGATTTCGCGCTCATTTCGCACATGGCGACACTGAAAAGCCGGGTGCCATTCATTCATTTCTTTGATGGTTTTCGCACCTCGCACGAAATTAACAAAATCGTGCCGCTGGCGGATGACACCATTCGCAACCTGCTTCCTCAGGCGGAAATTGATGCGCATCGTGCCCGCGCGCTCAACCCGGAACATCCGGTGATCCGTGGTACTTCTGCCAACCCGGACACCTATTTCCAGTCTCGCGAAGCGACCAACCCGTGGTACAACGCGGTGTACGCGCACGTTGCGCAGGCGATGGACGATTTCGCTACCGCCACCGGGCGGCAGTACAAACCTTTTGAATATTATGGTCACCCGCAAGCCGATCGCGTGATCGTGCTGATGGGCTCGGCGATCGGTACCTGCGAAGAGGTGGTCGATGAGCTGCTGATGCGCGGGGAAAAAGTCGGCGTGTTGAAAGTGCGCCTCTATCGCCCGTTCAGCGCCGCGCATCTGTTGTCCGTGTTGCCGGAAAGCGCGAAAACCGTGGCCGTGCTGGATCGCACCAAAGAGCCGGGCGCCCTGGCCGAGCCGCTGTATCTGGATGTGATGACCGCGCTGGCAGAGGCGTTTAATAACGGCGAGCGGGAAACCCTGCCGCGGGTGATTGGCGGGCGTTACGGTCTGTCGTCAAAAGAGTTTGGCCCCGAATGCGTGCTGGCCATTTTTAACGAGCTGCGCGCGGCGAAGCCCAAACCGCGTTTTACCGTCGGTATTTACGACGATGTGACCAACCTTTCTCTGCCGCTACCGGAAAACACCCTGCCGTCGCATGCGAAATTAGAAGCGCTGTTCTATGGGCTCGGCAGTGACGGTAGCGTGTCGGCGACCAAGAACAATATCAAGATTATCGGTAACTCTACGCCGTGGTACGCGCAGGGTTATTTTGTCTATGACTCGAAAAAGGCTGGCGGCCTGACGGTTTCGCACCTGCGCGTCAGTGAAAAACCGATCAACTCGGCTTATCTGGTGTCGCAGGCGGATTTTGTCGGTTGCCACCAGTTGCAGTTTATCGATAAGTACCCAATGGCCGAGCGCCTGAAACCGGGCGGTATTTTCCTGCTCAACACGCCTTACAGCGCCGATGAAGTCTGGTCACGTTTGCCGCAGGAAGTGCAGGCGGTGCTCAACCAGAAAAAAGCGCGTCTCTATGTGGTTAACGCCGCGAAAATCGCCCGTGAATGTGGACTTGCCGCCCGCATTAACACCGTCATGCAAATGGCGTTCTTCCATCTCACAAATATTCTGCCGGGCGACAGCGCGCTGGCTGAATTGCAGGGTGCGATTGCCAAAAGCTACAGCAGTAAAGGTCAGGAGCTGGTGGAGCGAAACTGGCAGGCGCTGGCGATGGCCCGCGAATCGCTGTTCGAAGTGCCGCTGGAAGCGGTTAATCCGCTAAGTGCCCATCGCCCGCCGGTGGTCTCTGATTCGGCACCCGATTTTGTCAAAACCGTGACGGCGGCCATGCTGGCCGGTCTTGGCGATGCATTGCCGGTCTCCGCGCTGCCGCCGGACGGCACCTGGCCGGTGGGCACCACGCGCTGGGAGAAACGCAATATCGCCGAAGAGATCCCAGTCTGGAAAGAGGAGCTTTGCACCCAGTGTAACCACTGCGTTGCCGCCTGCCCGCACTCGGCGATCCGCGCCAAAGTGGTCTCGCCGCAGGCGATGGAAAACGCCCCGTCGAGCCTGCATTCACTGGATGTAAAATCCCGCGATATGCGCGGGCAGAAATATGTGCTGCAAGTCGCGCCGGAAGATTGCACCGGCTGTAACCTGTGTGTGGAAGTTTGCCCGGCAAAAGATCGCCAGAACCCGGACATCAAAGCCATCAACATGATGTCGCGCCTTGAACACGTTGAAGAAGAGAAAGTGAATTACGACTTCTTCCTCGACCTGCCGGAGATCGACCGCAGCAAACTGGAGCGCATCGACATTCGCACCTCGCAGTTGATTACCCCGCTGTTTGAGTATTCCGGGGCGTGCTCAGGCTGTGGCGAAACGCCGTATATCAAACTGCTGACGCAACTGTATGGCGACCGGATGATGATCGCCAATGCCACCGGTTGTTCATCGATTTATGGCGGTAACCTGCCCTCGACGCCTTACACCACCGATGAAAACGGGCGCGGGCCGGCGTGGGCGAACTCGCTGTTTGAAGATAACGCCGAGTTCGGCCTTGGGTTCCGCTTAAGTGTGGATCAGCACCGCCAGCGTGTTATGCGATTAATTGATCAATTCGCTGAACATATTCCGGCGGAACTGAACGCGGCATTGCACACGGAAGCGACCCCGGAAGCGCGCCGCGCACAGGTGGCAGAGCTGCGCACCGCGCTGGCGTCTGTGGAAGGTGCGCAACAGCTGTTGACCGATGCCGATGCGCTGGTCGAAAAATCGATTTGGCTGATTGGCGGCGACGGCTGGGCATACGATATCGGCTTTGGCGGCCTCGATCATGTGCTGAGCCTGACCGAGAACGTCAATATTCTGGTGCTGGATACCCAGTGTTACTCCAACACTGGCGGCCAGGCCTCAAAAGCCACCCCGCTCGGTGCGGTGACCAAATTTGGCGAGCATGGCAAACGCAAGGCGCGCAAAGATTTGGGCGTCAGCATGATGATGTACGGCCACGTTTACGTCGCGCAGATTTCGCTCGGCGCGCAGCTCAACCAGACGGTGAAAGCCATTCAGGAAGCAGAAGCCTACCCCGGCCCGTCGTTGATTATTGCTTACAGCCCCTGTGAAGAGCACGGCTATGATTTGGCGCTGAGCCACGATCAGATGCGCCAGCTCACCGCGACCGGTTTCTGGCCGCTGTACCGCTACGATCCGCGCCGTGAGGAAGAAGGGAAAGTTCCGCTGGCGCTGGACTCGCGGCCGCCATCCGATGCGCTGGCGGAGACCCTGCTTAATGAGCAGCGTTTCCGTCGTCTCAATGCGCAGCAGCCGGAAGTGGCGGAACAATTATGGAAAGATGCCGCCGCAGACCTGCAAAAACGCTATGACTTCCTGGCCCAGTTGGCAGGGAAAGCGGAGAAAAACGCAGCGGAGTAAGCCAGCCGCTGAAAAAGCCACCGGTTAACGCCGGTGGCTTTTTTAACGCACCGATTTAGCATGACACCCGCAGGAAGCGCGCTGATAATCACAATTTCAGTCCGCACGGCAAGGAGCGAATTTATGCATCATCACTCAGTCACCTCATCACGCATCGCTTCTGTCGGTTATGACGAACGCACCCGCACGCTGGAAATCTGTTTTCACGATAAAAGTGTTTACCAGTATCAGGGCGTGCCGGAACGTATCTTTTCTCTGTTTCTTACCGTGGTGTCCAAAGGCCGTTTTTATGATGGCGTGGTAAAAGGCAAATATCCGGAAAGAAAAGTCGCCTGAACAGGTAGCTACCGCTGCATTAATTTCCTGTCAGGATGGAGAGCAGACAACCCGCATCAGGAATCGCTATGTCAGCACTTAACCACCCCACTCCCTATTACGCAGTGATTTTCACCTCCGTGCGCACCGACGTTGATGATGGCTACGGCGCCATGTCCGATCGCATGATGGAACTGGCGGTGACTCAACCCGGCTTCCTGGGCGTGGATTCCGCCCGTGAAGAGGTTGGTATTACCGTCTCTTACTGGACATCGCTTGACGCTATCAAAAACTGGAAGATGAACGCCGGGCATCTGATTGCGCAGAAAACCGGGCGTGAAAAGTGGTATCGCTCGTTCACGACCCGCATCTGCCTGGTGGAAAAAGAGTATTCTTTTCAGGCGCAGGACCAGTAACAGTGTGCTCGTGCACCACGCATAATGAGCGCAAAACGCACCGCATTGAACAAATAAGCGCACGCTTTTTCGTTACGCTGTATTCGACATTCAACGGAATGTGATGAAAACAAAGCGAGGATTATGATGACATCCCGGACGCTTGAGCCAACGCCCGTAATCAAACGCCAGCAATTGCAGGACATCACCGTCACGATACTCAGTGACGGTTACCTTGAAGGTACTTTTGCGCTGTTGAACGGTATTGAAACCGACCAGGCCGAAGCGTTACTGACCGCCAGTGGCGTTTCGCCCCTGCCGCGCATGAATATTAATGCCTGCGTGGTCGAAACCGCCGGACACACCATTCTTATCGATAGTGGAACCGGTACGCCCGACGGCGCAAGCGGCGTGTTACCGGCTGCCCTTGCCGCAGCGGGCATTGATCCCCGCCGTATCGATACCGTCCTGTTAACCCATGGTCACCGCGATCACATTGGCGGTCTTGCCGGCCCGCAGCAGACTCCTCTGTTCAGTAACGTGCAGCGCCTGTTCGTGCATGAGAAAGAGCTCGCCTTCTGGCGGGATGAAACGCTATATGCCAGCGCACCGGAGGGGCTCAAGCGCTCATATGACATCGCAAGGAATGCATTCAGCGCATACGACGACCGGCTGGTGACCTTTAAGCAAGAGGATATTCTGCCCGGTATTCAGGCGGTGCCGCTTTTTGGTCATACCCCGGGTCACAGCGGTTTTCTGCTTAGCAATGAGAAAGACGCTTTGCTTATCTGGGGAGATATTGTCCATTTCCCGCACATTCAGATAGCCCGGCCTGATGTCTCGATTGCTTATGACCGCGACCCGGCGCTGGCGGCAAAAACGCGCAGCGCCCTGCTGGATCGCGTCGCGACAGATAATATTGCCGTTTGCGGTATGCACTTTAACCTCCCGACCACGGCAAAACTCAGCCGTAGCGGTAAAAGCTACGCGTTGCATTACGCAATGTAAGTTTCTCCGGCAGGAAACCTGCCGGAACCAGCCTTGCAGAGAAGACAAATGATAAGCCCCGCTTTACACGCCGATGCACGAGAAACAGAAATCCTGCTCAATGAATTACTGGAGCTGGCCTGTTCCGAACTCGCCTTCCCCTGCTGTTGCCTGCGCGCCATGCAAAGCTGGCAGGTTAATAAGTTTCAGGTCGACGGTGCGACCTTCTCCTTCCCCCTGCGCGGCACGTTTCGTTACCGCGAGCAGGATCAGTGGGTCTGCGTACCGCCCGGCGAGATGCTGGTGTTCCCCAACGCCCGTAGCATTGATATTGAGTGTACGCCCGATCCCGATAGCGGCGAGTTTCTCGCGCTGACAGTGTTAATGGCCGAGGAGCAACTGGAGGCCGCCCGGCTGTTACTGCGCGTTTTACCCCCGGCAACGCCCGGAAACGTCGGCGCTGAACCGCTGGCACAATTTATCGCCCCGATGACCCGCTGGGTCGCCGCGCTGCGGGCCGGAAACCGGGCACTATCAATACATGCAATGCTTGAGATTGTGATCAGATTGTTTGAGATGGGACATCACGGTTTGTTGCGTCTTCAGCCGCCGGGGATCGCCATGATGATACGCAACATGGTAAGCAGTGATCCGGCGTATCACTGGTCTACCGGTGAGATTGAAGAGCGGCTCAATATTAGCGGCGCCACGCTTCGCCGCCGTCTTGCGGCTGAAAATACTACGCTCAGCGCGGTGATCACCGATGCACGGATTGCCGGTGCGCTTCAGTTACTGATGACAACCCGCATACCGATAAAAACAGTTGCCGCGCGTGTTGGCTACGCGTCGGTCGCCAGTTTCAGCCGTCAGTTCAGTAAACGCTACGGCGCAGAACCTTCCGTTTTTCGCTAAAACAAACAGGCTCAATGGCATATTAAGCGCGAATAGCCTGCGCCCCGTTTCTTTAGCAATGTTCGGGGCACAGGATTTTACAGCGGGTCGTAAGATTCAGTTTTCTGGCGAAAGCCGTGTTTTTTTATAAGCCACAATCAGCAACGCGCACCGATTCAATCAGCTTTGCAAAACTGTTTAAGGAACACATGCCCTGCGCATTCTTCTCACTGCACGCCTTGAGCGCAAGATCCACCCGCCCCGGCGGGTTATCCAGCGAGAAAGCGCGCCTCTCTCTCATCTCCTGCAGGGTCTGATAAACGAACGACACCTGAACCCAGTCCGTGTTGTCGCTTACCCGTTTCCAGCGTTCGAAAACCAACTCTCCGCCCGGCGGGGTATTATCGGGTTGCGACGGCAGCGACCAGTTAAGATCTAACGCACCGCTGAGATTGGCGAGATTGGTATCATGTCCGGCAATAAACAACACAGAAACAGGAAATGTGATGCCGTAGTGATGCTGATCAGCGCCGTTGGTGGTCAATGCCGTGCGTATTAAATCAAGTAAGGGGGTCGCCCGGCTCCGCGCCACTTCAGGTGTTCTTTGTAACAGATCAAACTGGGCATTATGCAGGCTTAATAGCGATTGCCATTCTTTTTCTCCTGCGATCCTTCCCCACGCCACGTCCGCCATCCCCTGGGCTTGCTGCAGGAGGAAGATTTCCGTAAGTGTTGAAGAAAGCCCCCACGCGCCAGGTAAGGAGACGTTATCAGGCTTGATGTTGAGTCTGGTGGGGATATTTTTGGTGAATGAACACGCACGGCTATCCCCGGCGGTTTTGCATTTCTCTGAGGCAGGGAAATTTAAAACGTGCTCCAGAGTCTGAAAAGCTGGCTGATATTTCTGCGTGAATTGCTCAATACTTCCTCCCGCTTTCGTTAAAATCGCCTCATTCACCGCCGATGTGTTAAATGAACATTTACCCGTTTTTATCGGGTTAAAAAGCGGGTCTGTCTTCGATTTGTCTTGCTGATAATGCACAGGAACAGGACATTCAGGCGCCAGCCCCGTCAGGAATGCTTCACCTGTTTTGCGGGTTCGTTGATCGGTATCGGCAATCACTGCCACATGCCTCTCATCCGGGCAGGTTTTATCTGTCAGTAACCCCGTATCTGCCAGCCGCAGACGCTGATAATGCCCCAGTGCCGCTATAAGTTGTCCTCCGCGCGGTGTGAGCCATCCCAGCGGCACATCCCACTGGGGCCACTGAAAGGGTGTCACTTCGCGCATTTGTGGCGTGAACTTGGTTGGCGCGCGCACCCCGTGACGACTAACGATCACGACGCGCTCCAGCGTCATTCCGGGGTCTTCTTTTGCCTGTAATTGAAATGAAAAAAAGAAAAGGAGTAACACTCCTGCGCGAACAATCATTGCTCTTATCACTTTTACCTCCCTTCGATGATTAGATAACGGCTTGTTTCTTCACAAGCTGATTACACATCCTGGCGAAAATGATTTTACTCCTCTATTGATGAATAGGTTTTATACCGCACCTGAAAAAAGATGAGCGATGCCCCTTTCATTTATTGCCTGCGCCTGGTACCAGCCGTAAAACGTGCTGGTATTCGCCGCCGGAATCCGTACCATACGCGACATACTTTTGCCTGCTGGTGCTTGACTGCCAGCACAAGCCCATTTTCATCGCCAGTTAATGTGCATGAAAAGGGCAAAGGGTTTACGAAATTTACGGTGCATGGCGAGAGGAAATGAACCAGGATCAGAAAGGCATGCTCATCAGCAGCAGCCCTATCATGATGTGGTTTGCCCCTGCGGTGCCCCTGACGCTTCCAGAGACAAAATAATGATTGAAAAGCAAGAGATTACAAAGAAAGAACAGTACAACCTTAACAAACTGCAAAAGCGTCTGCGCCGTAACGTGGGCGAGGCCATTGCCGACTTCAACATGATTGAAGAAGGCGATCGCATTATGGTTTGCCTTTCCGGCGGCAAAGACAGTTACACCATGCTGGAAATTTTGCGCAACCTGCAACAGAGCGCGCCGGTCAACTTTTCGCTGGTGGCCGTTAACCTCGACCAGAAACAGCCGGGTTTCCCGGAACATATTCTGCCGCAGTATCTGGATACGCTGGGCGTGGAATACAAAATTGTGGAAGAAAACACGTACGGTATCGTTAAAGAGAAGATCCCGGAAGGCAAAACCACCTGTTCGCTCTGCTCACGCTTACGTCGCGGCATTCTTTACCGCACAGCGACGGAACTGGGTGCGACAAAAATCGCCCTTGGTCACCACCGCGATGACATCCTGCAAACGCTGTTTTTGAACATGTTCTACGGCGGAAAAATGAAAGGAATGCCGCCAAAACTGATGAGCGATGATGGTAAACACATCGTGATTCGCCCGCTGGCGTACTGCCGCGAAAAAGATATTGAGCGCTTCTCGGAAGCCAAAGGGTTCCCCATTATTCCGTGCAACTTGTGTGGCTCCCAGCCGAACCTGCAACGCCAGGTGATTGCCGATATGCTGCGTGACTGGGACAAACGCTATCCTGGACGCATCGAAACCATGTTCAGCGCGATGCAAAACGTGGTGCCTTCGCACCTGAGCGATATTAATTTGTTCGACTTTAAAGGCATCACCCACGGCTCTGAAGTGGTGAACGGCGGCGATCTGGCCTTTGATCGGGAAGAGATCCCGCTGCAACCGGCGGGCTGGCAGCCGGAAGAGGATGATTCGCAACTCGATGAGCTACGCCTCAACGTCATTGAAGTGAAATAACGTTGTGCCTCTCTGGTGCGCCAGAGAGGCTTTTTGCTTTATTTCAGCAACCGCACACGGCAGGTCTTGCCCTTAATTTTCCCGTTCTGCAATTGCTTCCACGCCTGACGCGCCACGCTTTGACGCACAGCGACATAAACGTGTGCCGGGTGGAGGGTGATTTTGCCGATATCCGCGCCATCCAGCCCCATTTCTCCCGTTAACGCCCCGAGCACATCACCGGCGCGCATTTTGGCTTTCTTGCCCCCATCAATGCACAACGTTGCCATTTCGGCTTCCAGCGGAACGACTTTGACGTTAGCCGGTGGATTGAGCCAGTTCAGCTTCAGTTGCAGCATCTCGGCCAGAATATTCGCGCGCTGTGCTTCTTCCGGCGCACAGAAACTGATGGCCAGACCGCTGTTACCCGCACGCGCGGTACGCCCGATGCGGTGTACGTGAACTTCCGGGTCCCACGCCAGCTCGTAGTTCACTACCAGCTCCAGTGATTTGATATCCAGCCCACGCGCGGCAACATCGGTGGCGACCAGCACACGGGCGCTGCCATTGGCGAAACGCACCAGCGTCTGATCGCGATCGCGCTGCTCCAGATCGCCATGCAGCGCCAGGGCATCCTGCCCGGCGGCGTTCAGTGCATCACACACTTCCTGGCAATCTTTTTTGGTGTTGCAGAACACCACACAGGATGCCGGGCGGTGTTCGCTGAGCAGCTTTTGCAGCAAACTGGCTTTGCCACTGCGGGAAACTTCGAAAAATTGCTGTTCTACTGCTGGCAGTGCGTCAACGGTGTCGATTTCAATTGTTTCCGGATTGCGCTGCACACGACCGCTAATGGCGGCAATGGCTTCCGGCCAGGTCGCAGAAAACAGCAGCGTCTGGCGCGAAGCCGGGGCAAAAGCGATAATCTCATTGATGGCGTCGCTAAACCCCATATCCAGCATACGATCCGCTTCATCCATCACCAGCGTTTGCAGGTTATCGAGAGCAACGGTGCTTTTTTGCAGGTGATCCAGCAGGCGGCCCGGCGTGGCAACAATAATATGCGGCGCGTGCTGTAACGAGTCGCGCTGCGCCCCGAAAGGCTGCCCACCGCACAAGGTCAATATTTTGATGTTCGGCATATAACGCGCCAGGCGACGCAGCTCGTTTGCCACCTGATCCGCCAGCTCACGCGTGGGGCATAAAATGAGGGACTGCGTTTGAAAACGGCTGGCATCAATGTGCTGCAACACCCCTAAGCCAAACGCCGCTGTTTTACCGCTGCCGGTTTTCGCCTGTACCCGGACATCCTTACCCGCAAGAATAGCGGGCAGCGCCGCCGCCTGGACGGGTGTCATGGTGAGATAGCCCAGTTCGTTGAGGTTTTCGATCTGGGCTGCGGGCAAAGTATTCAGGGTTGAAAAAGCGGTCACAATGTTTTCTCGCGATAAAAAGGCTTACGTTTAGCAGGCGCGTATCCTCTCAGATCTGCCTTTATAACGCGACATTTTAATCGGCTCTTCATCCGGCGGCGGATCCGGCATTGGTTGCGGGCGTGGGATCGGGTCGGGGATTGGAACCGGATCGGTTGGCACCGGATCGCTCAACTGTGGGGAAGAAAAATAGAGTGCGTTCATCATTGCCTCCTTTTTGTGGGCTTCTCGTTAAGGGTAGACGGCGAGAACACGGAGGCAAAAAAAAGCCGACTATTAAGTCGGCGTCGTACGAATCAATTGTGCTATGCAGTAATTCAAAAAAGGAAGTAAGACAATATGGAGCGCAACGCCCATCGCTTGACGTTGCATTCACCTGCGAGATGAATATTGCCCTGAACAGGTGTTTCGTTTATTGACCTCGCTCAATTAATGCGGCGTTTTTATGTTCAATTTTTGTTAAAAAAGTGAAATTTTACAGCCAGTTACTACGATGCAACCACCAGGTAACACCACCGATCAGCACCACCAACATCATGCAAAAAAGCGCAAAGCCAAAATGCCAGCCACCGCCGGGGATACCGCCAAGGTTGACGCCAAACAACCCGGTTAAAAATGTGCTCGGCAGAAAAACCATTGCCATCAAAGACATCGTATAAGTGCGTCGCGCCAGTGATTCCTGCATGACTTGGGTAATTTCATCGGTCATCACGCCGGTACGGGCGATACAGGCATCAATCTCATCGAGCCCGCGACCAAGGCGATCGGCAATATCCTGCATCCGTCGGCGCTGATCGTCACTCATCCACGGCAAACGTTCGCTGGCCAGCCGGGCAAACACATCGCGCTGCGGCGCCATATAGCGGCGCATCACAATCAATTGCTTACGCAGCAACGCCAGGATGCCGCGCGGCGGAATTTGCTGATCGAGCAGGTTATCTTCAAGGTCGATAATCCTATCGTGTAGCGATTCGATAAACTCGCTGGCGTGATCGGTCAGCGCATCGCACACATCCACCAGCCAGCCGCCACAATCCGTCGGGCCGGTTCCCTCCTCCAGATCGCTGACCACATCGTCCAGCGCCAGCACTTTGCGCTGACGTGTTGACACAATCATGCGCTCATCCATATAAACGCGCACCGCTACCAGTTGATCCGGCCGCTCGTCCGTGCTGCCATTTATGCAGCGCAAGGTAATTAACGTCCCCTCGCCCATGCGGCTTACCCGGGGGCGCATGCTCTCCCCGGAAAGCGCCGTGCGTACGCTGTTCGGCAACACCGGTGTGGTTTCCAGCCACTGGGCGCTCTCCGGGTTGGTATAATTCAGATGCACCCAGCACGGTGTGCTTGCGGTAATAACATCATTATCTTCCAGCGGTTTCACGCCGCCTTTTCCGTCCAACAGCCAGGCAAATACCGCATCCGGAACGTTCACATCAGTTCCTTTAATTGCTTCCACAGGACCTCCACAATCCGCATGGTGTTTTGGCAAGTCTAGCCATATGGCAACGTTAAGCAATCATCACGCTGAATTTATTAACAAATTAACAAACAATGCAAAAAAGAAGGCCCGGTTTCCCGGGCCTTTACGGCTATCACCGCAATCAGAACGAGTGCCAGTAATTTTCCTGCTTACCCAGCAGCGGAGCACTGACGCGTGGAGGGGAGACTTTTGCTGGCAGTACCGCATCCTGTGCTTTTACCGCCGCCAGGCGGAATTTACCAATACGTTGCAGTAAGCCCTCCACCTGGTGTTGTAAAACATCCGACGAGCCCGCCAGTTCATCCACCATGGTGACGTTGCTTTGCGTCACTTTTTCCAGCTCCGCCAGCGCCAGTGTGATCTGCGAGATCCCCTTTTCCTGCTGCAGCGTCGTGACGGCGATTTCATCCATTAATTTACTCACCACGCTCGCACCAGAGACAATCTCGTGCATGTTCTGCTCGGCTTCACCAACGACGGTCGCGCCCTGGTTAACGTTATCGGTGGTAACAGCAATCAGCGATTTAATGTTTTTCGCCGCTTCCGCGCTGCGATGCGCGAGACTGCGCACTTCGCCCGCCACGACGGAAAAACCTTTGCCATGATCCCCGGCGCGTGCCGCTTCTACTGCCGCGTTCAGCGCCAGAATATTTGTCTGAAAAGCAATACCATCAATGATGGAGATAATTTCGGTCATCTGACCGGCACAATCGGTTATCGATTGCATATTTTTCGCCACCTGCCCCATTAGCTTGCCCCCTTTTTGCGCGCAGGTTGTGGCATCTTTTGCCCGGGTACTTGCGAGGCGGGTATTGTCAGCGTTGTTCTTCGTGCTGGAAGCCATCTGCTCCATACTGGACGCCGTTTGCACCAGCGCGGCAGATTGCTCTTCCGTTTTAACAGACAGATCGGCGCTGCGTGAGGCCAGTTGCGCCGAAAGCTCCAGCGCGGTATCGGAAGAGGCGCGAATTTCTTTCACCAGGCTCGCGATACTGGCAGAAAGGCTGTTAATGCCCGGAATTAACCGACCCGCGCAATTATTACCAAACTCAGGAATAACGATAGAAAGGTTTCCCGATGTGACTTCTTCTATGCTTTTTTTTACCGTGTTTATCGGCGTCACCAAATATTGCGTCATATAAAACCAGAGAAGCGTCAATGATGTGAGGGAAACAACACTTGTCATGGCAAATAGAACGATATTTTTTGAGACAACGATCACTAATACATCAAGAATAAAAAAAGAGACCAGAAGATATAAAATAATAAATGTTCTTACGCTAATATTTCGCAACATAGGGAAACCCACCTGAACACCGGGGACGGTAAGATCCTTATAGCATCCGCAATGTACTTTTACACGGCGAAATTGATGCCAAATAATGTTCACCTTTAAATAATTTCAATTTCACTTAAGTCGATTTAAATGAGAAGTTTAACTTCCACTCAGCAGATACTGATATAACAATATATTGAGCAAGCAGAATTGCTCGTTAACATATATCATATAAGAAATGATGCACCCCATACTAATGAGAAATAATATTCGCGACTTAAGATAATTTTATCATATGTTAAATCATTCACTTTATTTAAGTTATTGTCATAACAGCCGATGAATAAATAAAGAGCTATTATTAGTTTATTCGCCCCTGCAATAATAAAATTAGCGTAGCCATTAAATTCATTAGGTTAGCTGCTAAAATTAGTGCCAGGATTACATATCATCTTTTTTTGCCTGTGTGGATTGCATGATGCTCTACGTTTCGTGGGACCCCATTCTGATTGGCATCTCTTTTCTGGTCGCTTTCATTGCTTCATTTGTCGCACTGGATAGCGCAGGCAAAGTTGCGACGTCTGAACCTCGCAGCGCAATATTCTGGCGTTTTTCGGGTGGCGCCACCCTGGGGATCGGTATCTGGTCGATGCATTATGTCGGCATGCTGGCAATGAAAATGCCGGTGATGATGCATTACGATTTAGAACTTACCCTCCTCTCATTTATTATCGCGATGTTGACATCCATACTTGCTATCAATATTGCCGTAGCGGGTAAAACACTGCCGACAAAACGTCTACTGTTCGCTTCCTTACTGCTCGGTACCGGCGTTGTATCCATGCATTATCTGGGTATGGCGTCGATGATGGGTTTCCTTACTATTTACTGGAACGTTGCGCTGATTGCGCTTTCGGTAGCCATTGCATTTTTCAGTGCCTGGGTTGCCCTTTGGCTGGCCTTTAGCCTGCGGCAAAATACCCATGGCGTCTTTATTAATCGCGTCTTTGCAGCCCTGATAATGGGTGCTTCTATCAGTGCGATGCATTATACCGCCATGAGTGCCGCCACATTCAGCAACGATGGCACAGGCATTGTGATCCGCGGCCATGCAACAACGCTGATGAGCCATGACGTCGGCGAATTGGGGCTGTCATTGTGGGTTGCCACGACGACACTGGTGATTTTCGGCATCATGCTGTTCATTTCGATGATTGATTCCCAACTGCGTACATCACGTTTGACGGACAGCCTGCGCCAGCTTAATCAACAACTTGAAAAACAAGCCTATTATGACCCACTAACGGGGCTGGCAAACCGCTCCCAGCTCGACAATCTTCTTGATGCTTGCCTTAGCAAGGCATCGGAGACACGCAGCACTTTCGCACTGATTTATATGGACTTAGATCGCTTTAAACTGGTCAATGATGCCTGGGGACATCACATAGGTGACCAACTGCTGGTGGCGGTTGCCGGGCGATTATCCGCCTGTATCAGCGAAAAAATGTCGCTGGCACGTCTGGGCGGGGATGAATTTACCCTGCTGGTGCCGGACACCCACGAAGACGAAGTTGAGGCGCTGGTAAAACACCTTGTAGCCACCATTCAACAGCCCTTCTGCGAGCTGAATCATGTCATTAATGTTTCACTTAGCGCCGGGATCAGTTACTACCCGCAGCATGGCGATACCGCCCACGAGCTGAAACTGAAAGCCGACACGGCAATGTACAGCGTAAAACAGGAAGGCCGAAACAGCTGGGCTGTTTTTCATGCCGGCATGGCGCAGAAAACCGTCGACGATCCGCTGTTTTTGCAGGATTTATCGCAGGCGTTGTCACGCGATCAGTTTGAACTCTGGTATCAACCGCAGTACCACGCGCCGGAGCATGCGTTGGCAGGTTTCGAAGCGTTACTGCGCTGGCGTCACCCGACACGAGGGGTTTTGCTGCCCGCAACCTTTTTACCGATGCTGGAAAAAACGGGGCTAATCATCTCTGTCGGGCGTTGGGTAATTGATGCAGCATGCAGGCAGTTACATCACTGGAACAACCTGGGTTTTCGTCATCTGACGCTTGCTATCAACCTCTCACCCAGCCAGTTTGAGCAGCATGATATTTACGACCAAATCACCGATTCACTGCAACGCTACCATATCGATCCCATGCAGTTGACGCTTGAAATCACGGAGAACACTGCGCTGAAAAACATCGAGCGCAGTGTGCAGTTGCTTAACCAGTTCGCGCAAATGGGTATCACGGTCGCCATTGATGATTTTGGCACGGGCTACTCCAATATGCTGATGCTGAAACGGTTACCGGCAACAGAGCTTAAAATCGACAGAAGTTTTGTGAAGGACATTCGCGATAACAGCCGCAACGTTAAAATTGTCTCCACGATCATTGATATTGCACATTCCATGAACATGCATGTCGTCGCGGAAGGTATCGAAACGGCCGAGCAGCAGGCGTTGCTGACCAATATGGGCTGCGCTTATCTGCAAGGGTTTCTTTTTGCCCGTCCTTTACCGGTCGAGAAAGTGGCGGTGCTGCTCCAGCAAAAAAGATTCACTTTATCGCTGGAATGTTCAGATTCGTCACAAAAAAAGCCCGCATAAACCCCTAATTTTCAGGTATGTTGCAAGAAAGTCATTAAATTGCCGCTGATGTGTCACTTGTGACCGCGTTGCAACATACATGATTAAGGGGAGTCGCCATGCTTAAACATCACCTGGATGCGTTGAATGTGCTCTCCACCCCGGTTTGGGTGGTTGCTCCTGACACAGAAGCGTTACTGTTCGCGAATGCGCAAGCGCTGAAAATCGCGGCAGGACGCTCACTCACTGAGATGCGAAACGGAAAATACTCTGCTTATGCGCAACTCAGCCTGGCCATGTACCTGCCCAGCTTACAAAATCATGAAGATGTGGTCGAAATCTGGAGTGTTTGTCCGGATGGTGAAGAGACCACCATCAGTTGCCGTGTCGTGTTGCGTACGCTGGAAAACGCCGGTGAAGTGCTGCTGTTTGAAGGCGTGTCAGGTGCCGCGGCGGCGGCGCTAAAAGCGCACCACTCGCCAACGTATCGCCCACACAAGCAAGGTTTTTACGCCCGCTTTTTTTACACAACATCCGCGCCAATGCTGCTTATCGATCCCATTCGTGATGGGTTGATTGTCGATGCCAACCTCGCTGCGCTACGTTTTTATGGTTATGACCACGAAGAGATGTGCCAGAAACACACCTGGGAGATCAATACGCTTGGGCGCAGCGTATTACCGGTGATGCAGGAAGTGTCGAATCTGCCTGGCGGGCATAAGCCATTAAATTTTATTCATCAACTCGCGGATGGTTCCACACGCCATGTACAAACGTACGCCGGGCCGGTTGAGATTTATGGCAAGCGTTTAATGTTGTGCATTATTCACGATATCACCGAACAAAAACGCCTTGAGCAGGAACTGGAATACGCCGCGCATCGCGATGCGCTCACCGGCCTGCTGAACCGCCGCCAGTTTTATCATCTGACGGAACACATTCTGCCGACGGGGCTTGATTTCAGTTTGCTGCTGGTCGACGCCGATCATTTCAAAGGTATCAATGATCAGTTTGGTCATCAAAAAGGTGACCAGGTACTGGTTGAACTGGCGCGAATGCTTGAGACGAACTGCCGCTCAGGCGATTATGTTTTCCGCTGGGGCGGCGAAGAGTTCCTGTTACTACTGCCGCATACCACCACGGATATGGCACTAAACGTAGCGGAACGGATACGCCAGGCCGTGGCCAGTATCAACATCGCGGATCTGCCTGGCTTTACTGTGAGTATTGGTGTGGCGCACCATCTGCCTGATGAAGACCTGGATGCCCTCTTTAAACGCGTGGATGAGGCGTTATACCTGGCGAAGAATAACGGGCGAAACCGGGTACTGGCCGCATGATAACAAGCAAAAAAAAGCGCCCGTCTGACGGGCGCATTGCAGTGATGTTGCTGAGTTAGTGGATACCCAGACGCCAGGCAAAATCAATCTCTTCTTTCAGCTCGCTGTGCGACAGCGTCAGCAAATCCGCAAACTCCAGGCGCAATTGTTTGAGTTTTTTTAAGTATTCCGCCGGTGTCAGCGTGGTTTTGTCGCGACGCAGATATTCAATTGCCAGTTGGGTTGGGTCTAATTCAGTCTCCATAGCATCCTCTTTCGTGGTGAAAACCTGACCACTATAGCACACTGCATTGTCTGTTTTTTGACCAAAATCGTAAAAAGGCGGCATTTCGCGGAGGAAGATAATTTTAAAAGCCCCTTTTAAAAATGGGTTGCGTACTTAGATGGTAAAATGAACTTTCTTAATAACGAATCGTTGAGTCAATGATGCAGATGTATTGCGTACGACATTACTTCCAGTTTTTTAGCCCGCTCAACGACACGGGCTTATTTGTTGAAAAGACAGGGGAAAGCGTAAAAATGCGTCTCCTTATTTCCTCCATTGTCCCTTCACATTCCCTAAGTAAAATTCGCACCACTCCTGCTCAGACAGGAACCATTCCGTAATCAATGAGTTTCCCCTTACTTCCCGTGACGTAAGGGGATTTTTTTATCAGTGCTTCAGAATATAAAGCGTACGGCTATAAGCCACATCTTCGGGGTTATTGATCGGATAACCTTTCAGCCATGGTTTAATCAAACGCCCGTTGGTGTACTGATAAATCGGCGCAATCGGCGCTTTTTCCGCCAGAATATGTTCCGCCTCGTTATAATCAGCGTTTCGCGCCTGGGCGTTGGTTTCCAGCGCCGCTTGCGCCAGCACTTTGTCGTACGCCGCATCGTTGAAACGTGGAATGTTGCCGCTGTTCGTCGAGTTCAGCACCGACAGGAAAGTGGAAGGTTCATTGTAATCCCCGACCCACGACGCGCGGATAACATCAAAGTTGCCGCTGTTACGGCTGTCGATATAGGTTTTCCACTCCTGATTCTGCAATTTGACGTCCGCGCCAAGGCTCTTTTTCCACATTGACGCCACCGCAATCGCGATTTTCTGATGGTTTTCTGAAGAGTTATACAGCAGCGTCAGTTTCAGCGGACGTTGCGGGCCGTAGCCTGCCGCCTGCAATAACGTTTTTGCCTGCGCGTTCAACTCGTCCTGGCTCATCTGTTCAATTTGCGAGGGCTGCGGCGTAAATCCGGCGGTAACATCCGGCGTGAAGCGCCAGGCTGGTTTTTCACCGGTGCCCAGCACTTTCTGCGCGATCACCCGCCGATCAATGGTCATGCTCAATGCAAGCCGCACACGCGCATCGGCAGTCGGCCCTTTCTGGGTGTTAAACGCATAGTAATAGGTGCCAAGCTGCGGCGGTGTATAGACCTGTCCGGGGATATCTTTAAGTAACTTTTGATAGAGGGTTTTCGGGAAAGATTCCGTAATGTCGATATCGTTCGCCAGATAGCGTTTGGTGGCCGCAGACTCCTGATTGATCGGTACAAACGTGACCTGCTGGATAACCGTTTTCGCATCGTCCCAGTAATGATTGTTACGTTCGAGCACCAGCTTTTCGTTCACTACGCGATCGGCAAGTACATAAGCGCCATTGCCCACCAGTTTGCCAGGGCGCGTCCAATCAGCACCGCTTTGCACATTGGCTTTTTGCACCGGGTAAAAGGCAAAACTGGCGGCTAAACTCGGGAACCATGGCAATGGCCGCTCCAGTTGCACCCGCAACGTGCGCGCATCAACGGCGCTAACGCCGAGTTTATCCACCGCCTCTTTACCCTCCGTAATGCTTTTCGCATTCGCAATGCCCGCCAGCGCAGCAAAACTGGCAAAGGGTGAAGTGGTTTTCGGATCAACGAGTCGCTGCCAGCTATAGACAAAATCCTCTGCCGTCACCGGCGAACCATCGGACCAGCGCGCATCGTCCCGCAACGTAAATACCCAGGTGCGGTTATCGCTGCTTTGCCATTTACTGGCAACGCCCGGAACGATTTCGCCCTTCTCGTTCTGATTCACCAGCCCTTCAAAGAGATCGCGGATGACCTGAATTTCCGGCAAGCCAACGGCTTTCGCCGGATCTAACGTTGCAGGTTCATCTTTAACATGGCGAACGACTTCCTGTTTCTCGGCGAGTTGGGTACCCGGCGGCACATCCGCCGCCAGTGCACTTACAGAAAAACCGCACAGCCAGAACGCGCAGCTCAGCGCTGAAATTCGATGCTTCATGGGATCCCCTCATTGGTATAACTTCCCGGCAAAAGATGAGGTAATTATTTGTTTTAACTTGGGAGAATGCAAACAGCGGACAGCGGAAAATTGAGGCTGGACGCCAAATTAACCCTCATGGCATGATTTGCGTCGCATCGCTTTATGCTCAACACTTGCTGTAAATAAACGACAATAAAAGGAAGCCTATGCCAGCCACACGCCCGCGTGCTCAACGAGGCGCATTTGCCCCCGGCAGTGAAGAGTTTGGTCGCTCGCTGTTAGGCGCGCCGCTGATCTGGTTTCCCGCCCCCATTGCCACGCGTGAAAGCGGGCTCATTATCGCCGGAACGCACGGTGACGAGAATTCGTCCGTGGTGACCCTCTCCTGCGCGTTGCGCACGCTTAAGACAGATTTACGTCATCATCACGTGGTGCTGGCGGTCAACCCGGATGGTTGCCAGCTTGGTCTGCGCGCAAACGCGAACGGGGTTGATCTTAACCGTAATTTCCCGGCGGCCAACTGGAAACCCGGTGAAACGGTGTATCGCTGGAACAGTGCGGCTGAAGATCGTGATGTCGTCTTGCTGACAGGCGATGCGCCCGGTTCAGAACCGGAAACGCAGGCGCTGTGCCAGCTTATCCATCGCATTCACCCGGCGTGGGTCGTGACATTCCACGATCCGCTGGCCTGCGTTGAAGATCCGCGCCAGAGCGCGCTTGGGAAATGGCTCGCGGATGAATTTTCCCTGCCGCTGGTCACCAGCGTCGGTTACGAAACGCCGGGATCGTTTGGCAGCTGGTGTGCAGATATCAATTTGCACTGTATCACCGTCGAATTCCCGCCGATCTCCTCTGATGAAGCCAGCGAGAAATACCTTGCGGCAATGACGGCGCTACTGCACTGGGATCCTCAAAGATGAAGTTTTCCGGTGCTGAAATGCAGCGCCGGTTCAACATCCACCGCCAGCCAGGTCGGGCCATCAAGATCGGCAAAACGCACCTGGCTGGCAAGTGGTAGCGCCGCCGCGATGGCGCGCGACGTACAGATCATACAACCAAGCATCAGCGTGAATCCTTGTTGAGACGCCTCATGCGCCAGCGCCAGCGCTTCGGTTAATCCGCCGGTTTTATCCAGCTTGATATTCACCATTTCATAGCGCCCATGCAGGTGAGCGAGGCTTTCTCGGGTGTGGCAGCTTTCATCCGCGCAAATCGGCAACGGATGGATGAAATTCGCCAGTGCATCGTCCTCATCGGCTGGCAGCGGCTGTTCCAGCATGGCAACGCCGAGATCCGCCAGCAACTGGCATCGCGCGGCAAGCCCTTCACTGTGCCAGGCCTCATTGGCATCCACAATTAATGTCGCTTCGGGCGCGGCAGCGCGAATTGCCACCAGCCTTTCGCTGATCAAATGGTCATCCAGCTTAATTTTCAGCAGCTGAGCGCCCTTTTCGCTGAGCGCGGCGGCGCTGGCCGCCATCTGTTCCGGTGTGCCAATCACCACTGTTTGAGCGGTGATAATAGTTTCCGGCAAACTGACACCAGCGGACTGGGCCAGCGAGATAGCCGCTTTGCGCGCCTGTAAATCCCACAAGGCGCAGTCAACCGCGTTTCGCGCAGCACCCGGCGGCAGGAGGGTTTGCAGCTCTTCACGCGTCAGGCGGTTTTCCAGTTGCGGCACAATCGTCATGATTTGCGCCATGACAAATGCCTCGCTTTCACCATAACGCGGGTAAGGCGTACATTCCCCGGCGGCTTTTATGCCATCCTCTTCCAGCTCGACCACCACCACGCGCGCTTCGTTGCGCGCACCGCGCGAAATCACAAACGGCGTATGCAGCGGCCAGGTTTCCTCATACACTTTGACGCTTCTCATTCCTCACTCCTCTGCCGCAGGTCTAAACCAGTATAGATATGAAAATTGGTTTGCCGTGCTCTCCGTGGATGGCATAAACTAGCGCCGACGTTAACTATATGTAAACAGGAAGATATTATGTCACAACTCGTTCATTTTCAGGGCAATCCGGTTCCGGTTGCAGGCGCTATCCCGCAGGCTGGCGCAAAAGCCAAGCCGTTCACGCTCGTGGCTAAAGACCTGTCCGACGTCGCACTGAGCCAGTTCGCGGGTAAACGTAAAGTGCTGAACATTTTCCCAAGCATCGATACCGGCGTTTGCGCGGCTTCTGTGCGTAAATTTAACCAGTTAGCAACTGAGATGAACAACACCGTGGTGCTGTGCATTTCTGCTGACCTGCCATTTGCCCAGTCCCGTTTTTGCGGTGCTGAAGGTCTGAGCAATGTTATTACCCTTTCGACGCTGCGCAGTGCTGACTTCCTCGAAAATTACGGTGTTGGCATCTCTGATGGCGCACTGAAAGGCCTTGCGGCGCGTGCTGTGGTGGTGATTGACGAAAACGACACTGTTGTTTTCAGCCAGCTGGTGAATGAGATCACCAACGAGCCGGATTACACCGCCGCGCTGGACGTGCTGAAAGGTTAATTAACCTGACACCAACAAAAAAGCCTCCGCAATGGAGGCTTTTTCTTTTCTACTCGTCGCCCTTCTTCTGGCTCAAGCCATATTCCCGCAGTTTATTGGCAATCGCGGTGTGCGAAACGCCGAGCCGCTTCGCCAGTTTACGCGTGCTGGGATAGTTGCGATAAAGCTGGATCAGCACCGAGCGCTCAAAACGGCTGGTGATCTCATCCAGCGATCCCTCCATGGCATCTTCGCCCACCGGCACTGTGGCGGCGTCATAATCCGGCAGTTGAATATCCTGAGCGCGCAGCTCGTAGCCTTCCAGCTGCGTTAGCGCCCGGTAAATGGCGTTTTTCAACTGGCGCACGTTACCCGGCCAGCCATAGCGGTTGAGCAATTGATGCACATCTTGCGACAGTTTTGGTCGTGGAACGCCCTGCTCATCGGCGAAACGGGCCACAAAAAGCTCCGTCAGCGGCATGATATCCTGCGGACGATCGCGCAGCGGCGGTAAGTTCAGCGTCAGTACATTCAGGCGATAGTAAAGATCTTCACGGAACAGCCCTTTTTGCACCAGCTCCACCAGATTGCGCTGCGTTGCGCAGATCACGCGCACATCCACATGCACTTCATGATCTTCGCCGACACGCCGGAACGTACCATCGTTAAGAAAACGCAGCAGTTTCACCTGCATACGCGGCGACATTTCGCCAATCTCATCAAGCAGCACCGAGCCGCCGTTCGCCTGCTCGAAAAAGCCCTTTTTCCCTTCCGGCGCATGACCAAACAGCTCGCTTTCGACGGACTCTTCCGGAATGGACGCGCAATTCAGCGCCAGATAAGGTTTCGCCGCGCGCGGGCTGGCAAGATGGCAGGCATGCGCCAGCAAATCTTTACCGGTGCCGGTATCGCCGGTGATCAGCAGCGGTGCGGTGAGCATCGCCAGTTTCCGCGCCTGTTCCACCACCTGACGCATTTTCTGGCTCACGGCGACAATCTGACTGAACGCGCTGAGATCCTGTTGGCTCAGGTTTTGTAACTGGCGACCCATACGAATAGTCGAACGCAGCATCACCACCGCACCGGTCAGCACCGGTTCGCCGGTCTCGCCTTCCAGGTGTACCGGCGTTATCTCCATCAGGAAATTTTGCCCGGCGATAACGACGTGCTCGTTATGCGAATTTTGCGGGTTACCATCGAGCCAGCGCTGGAAATTAAACCCTGCAATTAGCTGTACCGCGTTGTGGTTACGAAGTTTATCGGCATCCAGGGCAAAAAGCTGGCAGCTGGCCGGGTTCGCCAGTTCCACTTTGCTTTTCATATCCAGCGACAATACCGGCTCCGGCAGCGCTTCGAGCAGCGCGCTCATCGCGCGGTGTTCGCGTTCAGATGGCATCCACAACACGGTACGCACATCCGTCACGCCGGGGATACGGCGAATTTCAGCCATCAGGCTGCTGAAGGTGTTAAATTCGAGCGCGGCGAAATTCAGGTAGATCCGCCCGACAGGGTCAATTTCTATCCCGCGTAAGTCGATACCGCGCAGCACCAGTAAATCCAGTAATTCGCGAGTCAGACCAAGCCGGTCTTCACAAAAAACTTCAAGACGCATGGGAATTCGCCCTTATTCATTCACGTAATGAAAGGATGATAAGCCAGTTCGCGGTTGGCAGGAAGATATCTGTCAACAAATATTGACAGTTTGCGGAGAAAAGCGGCACTGCGGCGTAAAGGTAAGCGCGCAGCGCCGGTTTTTTAGTCAGCGGAGCGTTTCTGAAGCGTCTCTTTCAACTGGCTAATCAATTGCCTGCGGAAATCGCCAAGGCGCGGCTTATCGTCGTCAAGCCACGGCAGCGGACGACACAGCTCCATCGCTTTAATACCGAGGCGCGCCGTCAACAGCCCGGCGCCAATCCCCTGCGCCGCACGCGCCGAAAGCCGGGCCGCCAAATCCTGCGAGACCCAGTCCATGCCAATTTCACGCACCAGTTCGCTGGCACCCGCAAAAGCGATATTCAGCAGCACTAAGCGGAACAAACGCAGACGGCTGTAGTAACCGAGTTCAATACCGTACAGCGTGGCGATACGGTTGATCAGCCGCAGATTGCGCCAGGCGATAAAAGCCATATCGACCATCGCCAGCGGACTGACGGCGATCATCAGCGCGGATTCCGCCGCCGAGCGGCTGATTTCACGCCGGGCCTGAGTATCCAGCACGGGCTGAACCAGATGCGCATACAGGCTGACAATTTCTCGATCGTTATGCGTTTCGTGGATCGCCGCATACCAGCGCTGTAGCGCCGGGTGTGCCTGATCGATACCTGCCTGCCGCGCCAGTTTTTCGCAAAAAGCCCGCCCTTTCCCGGTGGCGTGGCTGTGCAATAAATCACGCGCTTCATCGCGTTCCTGCGCACGCTGGCGTAAACGCCAAAGCCGTCGCCATTCGCTGGCAACCGAACCGACACCTGCGCCAACAATCAACACGCCGGCGGCGCAGCCGCCCAGTGCCACCCAGTCCTGAGTTTGCCAGGCGTTCATTGCCCACTGCACACCTTGTCCGACCACGCTTACGCCAAACAACGTCAACCCGGCGGTGACCATTTTGCGCCACAGGCTCCGTTTTGGCCGCAGCGAAGCCTCGACCACCGCCTCGGCTTGCCCCTCTTCCGGCAGTTCATCAACCACGGCGGGAGCAAAGTTTTCCGCTTGCTTATCATTAAAGGTCTGCGCCCGCTTAAACTGCGCGCTGCTTTCCGCTTCCAGCGGGCCTGCGAAATCGATTCTCGGTTTTAGCGGCTCGGTCATCGCAATTTATCTCCAATCAAAAACTCCAGCGCCGCATCCAGGCGGATATGCGGCAGCGGCGTATCAACATCCATCACTGGCGGGCGGAACGCCTCAAAATTAAAACCTTGCTTGTCCCAGAATGCCTGCCCCGGTAACCGCGCGGGCACTTCACCGGGATAAACGGTTAGCGGCACGCCATCGCTCAGACGATGCCCGCGCAGCGCCGGGATCTTCTCGCCATTCACATCAATGATGCCGCTTTGCGTCGCCTGCACAGAAGCCAGCCCCAGACAATCCATACTGATGCCTTCAAACGCCGCGTTTTGCCAGGCGTCCTGGATCAGTTGCTGTAACAGCGACACCATATTGGCGTGCTGATCGACGGTAATATGATCGGCTTTGGTGGCGGCAAATAAGAGTTTGTCGATAACCGGCGCAAACAGGCGGCGAAACAGCGTTCGCTGACCGTAGTGGAAACTTTGCATCAGTTGTGTGAGCGCAAGCCGCATATCGTTAAACGCCTGCGGGCCGTTGTTCAGCGGTTGCAGGCAATCGACCAGTACAATCTGGCGATCAAACTTGAGGAAATGGTGTTTATAGAAACCTTTGACGACATGCTCGCAATAATAGTTGTAACGTTCACGCAGCATCCCGGCGTTGGTGTGTTTACCGGCCTGCGCCAGTTTCGCTTCCCCGGTGCCGTCAACGTCCGGCCACGGGAAGAATTGCAGCGCGGGCGCGCCCGCCATATCACCGGGCAGAACAAAGCGGCCAGGTTGAATAAAGTGCAGCCCCTCTCGTTTGCATTGATGCAAATAGTCCGTCCACGCCGCAGCAATTTCGGCCAGCCGGTTTTCATCCGCTGGAGCCAGCGGATCAAGCCCCGCGCACAGGGCGCGCCATTGCGCCGACCACGCCTGACGCTGCCCTTGCAACAAGCCAGTCATTTGCCGCGACCAGCTCAGGTAATCCTGTGCCAGCATCGGTAAATCCAGCAGCCATTCGCCAGGATAGTCGACAATTTCCAGATAAAGCGTGGAGGTCTCTTTGAAATGGCGCAGCAGCGAATCATTGGAGCGAAAACGCAGCGCAAGGCGGATTTCGCTGACGCCGCGCGTCGGCGTCGGCCAGACCGGCGGCGATCCATACAACTGCGCCAGCCCCTCATCATAGGTAAAACGGGGAATACCAAAATCACGCTGCGGCACGCGTTTCACGCCAAGCAGCCGCTCTTCGCGCACGGCGCTTAGCAACGGCAGACGTGAACCTGCATGAATGTTCAGTAATTGATTAACCAGTGCGGTAATAAATGCGGTTTTGCCACTGCGGCTCAGGCCGGTCACCGCCAGACGCAAATGCCTGTCCATTCCGCGGTTAACCAGCGCATTCAATTCGTTACGAAATCGATCCATCGCCATTGCGTTTTGCCTTAGAGCGTTAGCCGTAATCCCTTATTTTATCTCGTTTTGGGACAGGAAGCGGCGAGAAAATTTATTCGCAGCTCGCTTCAACAACGGCTCCAGCGCGAACGCCAGCAGCAACTTAACCGGGCGTCGGGCGACGGATTTCACCGCCCAGCCCGCAACACCTGCCGGGCCGAAGCGCAGCGCGGTCAGCAACGCCAGCTTTCCGACAATCTGCAAACCGGGTTTTACGTTACGGTGAACCTGTTGCCAGCGTTGATTCATATTTTTCTCCTACAACTGACGGAAACGGCTGCGCAGCGAGAACGTGTCTGAGGTGACATAACGTTCCATCTGGCGCAAACGGGTTTCTCCGGCGGCGAGCTGTGCGTCTACCGCGTCCAGCAATTCGCTGCTGCCCGGTACGTTTTCGCTCTCGGCATAATTGTCCGGCAGCGGATCCAGCACAAAAAACAGCACGATGTACGCCGCCACAACAAAGAAAAACAGCCCGAAAAACATCGCCAGAATGGCAAGAATACGCACGACTTTGACGCGAATATCCAGATACTGCGCGATGCCTGCACAGACACCACCGATTTTTCCGCGCTGCGGGATGCGCCATAACTTTTTATTTAGATCGAGGGTTGCCATTAGCGGTCTCTCCAGTTCGGGTGCTCAGCATCAAGAATATCTTCCAGCGCCTGAATACGTTCGCGCATCCTCGAGGCCTCTTCGGAAAGCTGGAGTAAGCGCTGCTGCTCGCTCTGGTTAAGTTCGCCGCGTGAAGTGCGATTGTTGTAATGCAGCCATAACCAGACCGGCAACACAAACAGGATGAAAAGTGTCAGGGGTATAGCCAGAAACAGCGTGCTCATGTGTACTCCTTACAGCGGATGAGGAGCGGCATCTTCTGATGCCGCCGTTATTATTATTCGTTGTCTTGTTTCATTTTGGCTTTCAACTGCGCCAGTTGCTCGCTGATTTCGTCATCGGCACGCAGTTCTGCAAATTGCTGATCCAGCGATTTCTGCTTTCCAAAACCGTGGCTTTCCGCTTCGGCTTCCATCTGGTCGATACGACGTTCGAACGATTCAAAGCGCGCCATCGCTTCATCCAGCTTGCCGCTGTCGAGCTGACGGCGGACATCGCGCGATGAGCTGGCCGCCTGGTGACGTAACGTTAATGCCTGCTGGCGGGCACGGGTTTCGCTGAGTTTATTTTCCAGCTCGCCGATCTCTTTTTTCATCCGCGTCAGACTTTCATCCACCAGCGTCACTTCCTGCTCAAGCGTTTCAATCAGCGCGGTAAGTTTTTGCTTTTCAATCAGCGCCGCACGCGCCAGATCGTCTTTATCTTTCCGCAGCGCCAGTTCGGCTTTTTCCTGCCACTCGGCCTGCTGCGCGCTCGCTTGTTCAATGCGACGCGTCAGCTGTTTTTTCTCCGCCAGCGCACGCGCTGAAGTTGAACGAACCTCCACCAGCGTATCTTCCATCTCCTGGATCATCAGGCGCACCAGCTTTTGCGGATCTTCGGCTTTTTCCAGCAGTGAATTGATGTTGGCGTTCACGATGTCGGCAAAACGAGAAAAAATACCCATAATCTGTTCCTCTTGATTTCTGTAATCGGGCTCAGCCCTGCTGCGGGACTATTACAAACGCCGTGCCAACTTTTTATCTCATTGAATATAAAGCAGATGAATAGTTTTACCGCAACGATAACTTAGGCTAGAGTAGTTAATATCACTAACTAGTGGCGAATTTCATCATGTCGGAACAAAAGGATAACTTGCTCGGCGAGGCCAACAGCTTTATTGAGGTGCTGGAACAGGTTTCGCGCCTCGCGCCCATCGATAAGCCGGTGCTGATCATCGGTGAGCGCGGTACCGGTAAGGAGTTGATTGCAAACCGTTTGCACTTTCTCTCTTCGCGCTGGCAAGGACCGTTCATTTCGCTCAATTGCGCGGCGCTGAATGAAAACCTGCTTGATACCGAACTCTTTGGCCATGAAGCGGGCGCGTTTACTGGCGCGCAAAAACGCCATCCGGGCCGGTTTGAACGTGCCGATGGTGGGACGCTGTTTCTTGATGAACTGGCCACCGCGCCAATGCTGGTGCAGGAAAAACTGCTGCGGGTGATTGAATATGGCGAGCTGGAGCGCGTCGGCGGAAGCCAGCCGCTACAGGTCAATGTGCGGCTGGTTTGCGCCACTAACGCCGATCTGCCGCAAATGGTACAGGACGGCACATTTCGCGCGGATTTGCTCGATCGGCTGGCCTTTGATGTCGTGCTCCTGCCGCCACTGCGCCAGCGCCAGAGCGATATCATGCTGATGGCGGATCATTTCGCTATCCAGATGTGTCGGGAACTGAAATTGCCGCTCTTCCCTGGCTTTACCGATCACGCGCGCGACGTGCTGATGGGCTATTCATGGCCGGGCAATATCCGCGAACTTAAAAACGTGGTCGAGCGCTCGGTTTACCGCCACGGCAGCATCGATACGCCGCTTGATGACATCATCCTTGATCCTTTCAACCGTGATATCACTCCCCAACCACAAACCGGGCGGGAAGCAGCCGGGTTACCAGCGTTGCCGCTGGATTTACGCAAATTCCAGTTCGATCAAGAAAAAGCGCTGCTGCAAACCAGCCTGCAACAGGCGAAATTTAACCAGAAACGTGCGGCGGAGTTACTCGGGCTCACTTACCACCAACTGCGCGCCCTGCTGAAAAAGCACCAAATCAGCTGAAATCGCCGACAATAACAGCAGTCGTAAGCAGACATTTGTACGAAGCCATAGCAAGTGCGATACACTTTGCACATGAATTTAAAATCGTTGAAAAAATCATGCGTCTGGTTTTCTCTTCCCTGCTATTGACCGCAAGCCTGGCAACGGGTTTTGCGCAAGCGGCGACACCGCTTTCTGAGCAAGCGGATATTCGCGACAGCGGCTTTGTCTATTGTGTCAATGGCCAGGTCGATACCTTTAACCCGCAAAAAGTCAGCAGCGGTCTGATAGTCGATACGCTGGCGGCACAGCTTTATGATCGCCTGCTGGATGTCGATCCTTATACCTACCGGCTGGTTCCGGAGCTGGCGGAAAGCTGGGAAGTGCTCGATAACGGCGCGACCTACCGCTTTCGCCTGCGCGACGGCGTGGCTTTCCAGAAGACAGCCTGGTTTACGCCGCACCGCACCCTGAACGCCGATGATGTGGTCTTCACCTTCCAGCGCATTTTCTCGCGCAATCATCCCTGGCATAACGTCAACGGCGGTAACTTCCCCTATTTCGACAGCTTGCAGTTTGCCGATTCTGTCGACAGTGTGCGCAAGCTCGATAACCGCACGGTTGAATTTCGCCTGAAAAAACCGGATGCCTCCTTTTTATGGCATCTGGCGACACACTATGCTTCGGTGATGTCGGCGGAATACGCCGCCCAGTTAGAGAAAAGCGATCGCCAGGAGTTGCTTGACCGACAGCCGGTCGGCACCGGGCCTTATCAACTGGATGAATATCGTGCCGGGCAATATATTCGGTTACAACGTCACGAAAAGTTCTGGCGCGGTACCCCATTGATGCAACAAGTGGTGGTCGATCTCGGATCCGGCGGCACCGGGCGCTTGTCGAAGCTGTTAACCGGCGAGTGCGATGTGCTGGCATGGCCTGCCGCCAGCCAGTTGACGATTTTGCGTGATGACCCGCGTTTGCGGCTCACGTTGCGCCCGGGCATGAACATCGCCTACCTGGCGTTTAACACCAACAAACCGCCGCTGAATAACCCGGAAGTGCGCCATGCACTGGCGCTGGCCATTAATAATCAGCGTCTGATGCAGTCGATCTATTACGGAACCGCTGAAACCGCCGCTTCAATATTGCCGCGCGCCTCCTGGGCCTATGACAACGAAGCGAAGATCACCGAGTACGATCCGGCGCAGGCTCGCGAACGTCTGAAAGCGCTGGGGCTGGAAAATTTGACGCTGCAATTGTGGGTGCCGACCAGTTCACAGGCGTGGAACCCAAGCCCGTTGAAAACCGCCGAGCTGATTCAGGCAGATATGGCACAGGTCGGTGTTAAAGTGGTGATTGTTCCGGTGGAAGGCCGTTTCCAGGAAGCGCGGCTGATGGATATGAATCACGATTTAACCCTTGCCGGCTGGGCAACGGACAGTAACGATCCGGACAGTTTCTTCCGCCCGATGCTCAGTTGCGCGGCAATCAACTCACAGACCAATTTTGCGCACTGGTGCAACCGTGAGTTCGACGAGGTGTTACAAAAAGCGCTGGCTTCACAGCAACTTGCGGCTCGCATTGATGATTATGACGAGGCACAGCAGATACTGGCGCGCGAATTGCCGGTGTTGCCGCTGGCATCTTCCCTGCGTTTGCAGGCGTATCGCTATGACATTAAAGGCCTGGTGCTGAGCCCGTTTGGTAGCGCCTCCTTTGCCGGTGTTTCGCGGGAAAAACAAGGGGTATCGCCACAATGATTATCTTTACCCTGCGCCGCCTGTTATTACTGCTGGTCACGCTTTTTTTACTGACCTTTGTCGGCTTTAGCCTGAGCTATTTTACGCCCCACGCTCCGCTTCAGGGCGCGTCGCTGTGGAATGCCTGGGTGTTCTGGTTTAACGGTTTGCTGCACTGGGATTTTGGTGTTTCCAGCATCAATGGCCAGTTAATTTCAGAACAGCTTAAAGAGGTGTTTCCGGCCACTATGGAGCTGTGCCTGCTGGCGTTTGGCTCCGCCTTGTTAGTGGGTATCCCGGTCGGCATGCTGGCTGGTGTGATGCGCGGCAAGTGGCAGGATAAAATGATCAGCGCCTTTGCGCTGCTGGGCTTTTCAATCCCGGTGTTCTGGCTGGCACTGCTCTTAACCCTGTTTTTCTCGCTGAATTTAGGCTGGCTGCCGGTGTCAGGTCGTTTTGATCTGTTATACGAAGTCAAAACGGTGACCGGTTTTTCGCTGATTGATGCCTGGCTCTCCGATTCGCCGTGGCGCGAAGAGATGATTATCAGCGCCTTACGGCATGTTGTGTTGCCGGTGTTAACGCTGGCGGTGGCACCGACTACTGAAGTTATTCGTCTGATGCGCATCAGCACCATCGACGTGTTCGATAAAAACTACATCAAAGCGGCGGCGACGCGCGGCCTTTCGCGGCTGACGATCCTGCGCCGCCATGTTTTGCATAACGCCCTGCCACCGGTGATCCCGCGCCTCGGCCTGCAATTTTCGACCATGCTGACGCTGGCGATGATAACCGAAATGGTCTTTAGCTGGCCTGGACTGGGGCGCTGGTTGATCAATGCGATTCGCCAGCAGGATTATGCGGCGATTTCCGCAGGTGTGATGGTGGTAGGCTCACTGGTTATTATTGTGAACGTGCTGTCCGATATTCTCGGCGCGCTGGCTAATCCGTTGAAACATAAGGAATGGTATGCCTTACGATAGCGTCTACAGCGAAAAACGCCCGCCGGGCGCGCTGCGAACCGCGTGGCGCAAATTTTACGGCGATACCACCGCGATGATCGGTCTGTATGGCTGTGGCGCGTTAGTGCTGCTGTGTATTTTCGGTCACTGGTTTGCCCCTTACGGCATTGACCAGCAATTTCTCGGTTATCAGTTGCTGCCGCCCTCCTGGTCGCGCTACGGCGATGTTTCGTTTTTTCTCGGCACAGATGATTTAGGGCGCGATGTATTAAGCCGGTTGTTGAGCGGCGCAGCACCAACGGTGGGCGGTGCCTTTGTCGTTACGCTGGCGGCAACGCTTTGCGGGCTGGCGCTTGGCGTTTTCGCCGGTTGCACTCACGGCCTGCGCTCGGCGGTGCTGAACCATATTCTCGACACGCTGCTGTCGCTACCGACACTGCTGCTGGCGATTATTGTGGTGGCGTTCGCCGGCCCGCATCTCTCGCACGCAATGTTCGCCGTCTGGCTGGCGCTGCTGCCGCGCATGGTGCGTTCCGTTTACAGCCTGGTGCATGACGAACTGGAAAAAGAGTATGTGGTTGCCGCGCGGCTTGATGGTGCGTCAACCATGAATATTCTCTGGTTTGCCGTGTTGCCGAACATTACCGCAGGCATGGTGACAGAAATTACCCGCGCGCTGTCGATGGCGATCCTCGATATTGCGGCACTCGGTTTTCTCGATCTCGGCGCGCAACTGCCCTCTCCGGAATGGGGTGCCATGCTCGGTGACGCGCTGGAGCTGATTTATGTTGCACCGTGGACAGTAATGCTGCCGGGCGCGGCAATTATGGTGAGCGTGTTGCTGGTTAATATTCTTGGCGACGGTATCCGCCGCGCGATCACAGCGGGGGTGGAATAATGCCGCTTCTTGATATTCGTAATCTCACCATCGAAGTGAAAACCGGTGAAGACTGGGTAAAAGCCGTCGATCGCGTCAGCCTGACGCTGGCAGAAGGTGAAATTCGCGGGCTGGTTGGCGAGTCCGGCTCCGGTAAGAGCTTGATTGCTAAAGCGATTTGCGGCGTTACCAAAGACAACTGGCGCGTCACCGCAGACCGTATGCGCTTTGATGATGTTGATCTGCTGCGCCTCTCCTCACGTGAGCGCCGCAAGCTGCTGGGCCACAACGTATCGATGATTTTTCAGGAACCGCAATCCTGTCTCGATCCCTCCGAGCGCGTTGGCAAACAACTGATGCAGAATATTCCCGGCTGGACGTGGAAAGGCAGCTTGTGGCAACGTTTTGGCTGGCGGAAACGCCGCGCCATTGAGCTGCTGCACCGTGTTGGCATTAAAGATCATAAAGATGCGATGCGCAGTTTTCCTTATGAGCTGACCGAAGGTGAATGCCAGAAAGTGATGATTGCTATCGCGCTGGCTAACCAACCGCGATTGCTGATTGCCGATGAGCCGACGAACGCGATGGAACCGACCACCCAGGCGCAAATCTTTCGCCTGCTCGACAGGCTCAATCAGAACAACAACACCACCATTATGCTGATCAGCCATGATTTGCAGATGCTGAGTAAATGGGCGGATCGCATCAATGTGATGTATTGCGGCCAGACCGTTGAAACCGCGCCAAGCGAAGAGTTGATCGCAACGCCTCATCACCCTTATACGCAGGCGTTGATTCGCGCGATCCCGGATTTCGGCAGCGCGATGCCGCACAAAAGCCGCCTGAATACCCTGCCCGGCGCGATCCCGCTGCTGGAGCAGTTGCCGATCGGCTGCCGCCTGGGGCCGCGCTGCCCTTACGCCCAGCGTAAATGTGTGGAAACGCCGCGGTTAGCCGGTGCAAGAAATCATCTCTTCGCCTGCCATTTCCCGCTGAATATGGAGAGTGAGTGAGATGGTCGAAACCTTGCTTGAAGTGCGCAATCTGAGCAAAACCTTCCGTTATCGCACCGGCTGGTTCCGCCGCCAGACGGTTGAAGCGGTTAAACCGCTGAGCTTTACCCTGCGGGAAAAACAGACGCTGGCGATTATTGGTGAGAACGGCTCCGGTAAATCGACGCTGGCGAAAATGCTGGCCGGAATGGTCGAACCGTCTTCCGGCGAACTGGTGATTGACGATAAACCGTTGCATTACGGCGATTACACGTTTCGCAGCCAGCACATTCGCATGATTTTCCAGGACCCAACCACCTCGCTGAACCCGCGCCAGCGACTGTCGCAAATCCTTGATTTCCCGTTGCGCCTGAATACGGATCTTGAGCCGGAAGTCCGCCAGAAGCGCATTCTTGAGACGCTGCGCATGGTCGGCCTGTTGCCGGATCATGTCAGTTATTACCCCTATATGCTGGCGCCCGGGCAAAAACAACGCCTGGGGCTGGCGCGGGCGTTAATCCTGCGTCCGAAAGTGATTATTGCTGACGAAGCGCTGGCGTCGCTGGATATGTCGATGCGTTCGCAGTTAATTAATCTGATGCTGGAATTACAGGAAAAACAGGGTATCTCTTATATTTATGTCACCCAGCACATCGGCATGATGAAACATATCAGCGATCAGGTTTTGGTTATGCATCAGGGTGAAGTCGTTGAGCGCGGCAGCACCGCCGATGTGCTCGCCTCGCCGCTGCACGATTTAACAAAACGTTTAATTGCCGGGCATTTTGGCGAAGCGTTAACAGCCGATGCCTGGCGAAAAGACCGCTGATTCAATAGTTTCAGTGGTCGGATTAACTCATCCGGCGACTCATGATAGAATCGCCGCGTTTTAACGACGATCGCCCCACATGATGGCGCTCGCCACAACAATGAATATAAGGATTAGAGCTATGGGTTTTCTTTCCGGTAAGCGCATTCTGGTTACTGGCGTCGCCAGCAAACTGTCCATCGCATACGGCATCGCACAGGCTATGCACCGCGAAGGCGCTGAGCTGGCATTCACCTACCAGAACGACAAGCTGAAAGGCCGCGTTGAAGAGTTTGCCGCCCAGTTGGGTTCCAGCATCGTTCTGGAATGTGATGTCGCTAAAGATGAAAGCATCGACGCCCTGTTCACCGACCTGGCGAAAAGCTGGCCGAAGTTTGACGGTTTCGTTCACTCCATTGGTTTCGCACCGGGCGATCAGCTGGATGGCGACTACGTGAACGCGGTAACCCGTGAAGGCTTTAAAATCGCCCACGACATCAGCTCCTACAGCTTTGTGGCGATGGCGAAAGCCTGCCGTGAAATGCTGAACCCGGGTTCAGCGCTGCTGACGCTCTCTTATCTGGGCGCGGAGCGTGCGATCCCGAACTACAACGTAATGGGTCTGGCAAAAGCCTCTCTGGAAGCAAACGTCCGCTATATGGCGAACGCGATGGGTCCGGAAGGCGTGCGTGTCAACGGTATCTCCGCCGGTCCGATCCGCACACTGGCTGCTTCCGGCATTAAAGATTTCCGTAAAATGCTGGCACATTGCGAAGCGGTTACCCCGATTCGCCGCACTGTGACCATTGAGGACGTCGGTAACTCCGCCGCGTTCCTGTGCTCCGATCTCTCTGCCGGTATCTCCGGTGAAGTGGTTCATGTTGACGGTGGTTTCAATATCGCCGCCATGAACGAGCTGGAAATTAAATAATCCCCACCGCCCCTTCTTCTGAAGGGGCGTTTTTCGATATGCCATTCTGATATTTATTATCACCTAACAATCTTTCATCCCTCTCCTTCATTACGCCAGGATTAAGCAGCAAAAAAGATCCGGCGACAATGATATGCCGTCGTATCCGGATCGCCACTTTCAGACCAAGGAACGACCATGGAACAACGCCGGATTGAAGGCAAAAGCCACTGGTATCATGAGACCCAGTCGAGTGCCAGCCGGGCACATGCGCTACCGTTAGTTCCCGAAGCGGCCACAGTAAACGACCCTTTTCTGCTCGACCTCGCCCTGCCGGAGAAACAAAAAACCGACCTTGAAGGCATTGTTTCGTCCGCACGAAAAATCTATGCCCTGCTATTTCCGCAGCGTGTAAACACCAGCCGTTTACGCACTTTCAGCGCCTATGATCGCCTCAGCACCGCCCTTACGGCGGCGCAGGTTTTCGGCGTTCAACGGTTATGCAATCACTACGCCGCGCGGCTGGCACCGTTATCCGGCCCGGACTCGTCACGGGAAAGCAACTACCGACTGGCACAAATTACCCAACATGCGCGGCAGCTTGCCGCCTCTCCCTCGGTTATTGACGCACGTGCGCGACAACAGTTAGAAGACGTAGGATTAACGCTGTATGACCTGGTGATCATCAATCAGATTATCGGCTTTGTTGCTTTCCAGGCGCGCGTTGTCGCCGCCCTGCAGGCATCACTCGGCCAACCGGTGCGGTTTATACCCGGTATGGAAACCCAGCAAGAAGCGGACGCCGCGCTTTTTAGCGATATCGCCACTGAATGGCAGCCCGGTATCGATAGTGTCGATTTACGTACTGCAAATGCGCCGCAAATGGAGTCACTTGCGCGCTGGCAACCGCTGCCGGAACTACGCCTGCTTGCCCCCTTGTTGGCCCATGAACATCTGCTGCTCAATGAGCTGGGTGAAATGAGCGAACAGGTGGCTAAAATCAGCCCCAATAAACAGCAGAGCTGGCTGGTGGCGGCCTACACCGCGCGCCTCAACGGCAGCACGAGCTGCTTTACCCAACAAGTGCAACGTGGCAGTGACAATGAGTTACTAGCGCAGGCGCTGCGCGCCGGCAGCCGCGAGCTCAATCGTGTGCTGGCAGGGAAAAATAAAGAGAGCGCTCTGGTGCAAGCCGTTCAGATGCTTACCTGCGCGCCGGACAGGTTTAGCCCCGCGCAATTTTTACAGCTTGAGGAACATGGCTACAGCCGCCAGGCAGCAATGAGCTTGCTTGTCGCTTGTGCGCTAAATGGCTGGTTAAACCGGCTGCATATCGCCCTCGGGCAAAGCGTGTAGCCGCAGGCGGGTATAGCGCTGCGTAAGTGCTCTTGCCACTGGTTGCGCAGCATGATTTTGCTGAAACAGCGCTTGCCGCAGCAGGAAGAATCGCGTAAAACTGTCAGCCGCTCTTTTAGCCACGAAAATACATAATTATGCTCCAGGACAACCCGCTGCTAGCGCAGCTTAAACAACAACTTCATTCCCAAACTCCGCGTGCGGAAGGTGTTGTAAAAGGCACTGAAAAAGGCTTTGGATTTCTGGAAGTCGACGCGCAAAAAAGCTACTTCATTCCGCCACCGCAGATGAAGAAAGTGATGCACGGCGACAAGATTATTGCCGTCATCCACAGCGATAAAGACCGTGAAAGCGCGGAGCCTGAAGAGCTGGTCGAGCCGTTCTTGACCCGTTTTGTTGGCAAAGTGCAAAAGAAAGACGATCGTCTCTCTATCGTGCCGGATCATCCGTTGCTAAAAGATGCTATCCCCTGCCGCGCCGCCCGTGGCGTTGAGCATGATTTCAAAGAGGGCGACTGGGCCGTCGCTGAAATGCGTCGCCATCCGCTGAAAGGCGATCGCGGTTTCTACGCTGAACTGACGCAGTTTATCACCTTCGCTGAAGACCATTTTGTGCCGTGGTGGGTCACCCTGGCGCGCCACAATCTGGAAAAAGAAGCGCCAAATGGCGTGGCGACCGAAATGCTGGATGACGGCTTGCAGCGTGTGGATTTAACCGCGCTGGATTTTGTCACGATCGACAGCGCCAGCACCGAAGATATGGACGATGCGCTGTATGTTGCGCAGACCGCTGAAGGCGAACTGCAACTGACCGTGGCAATTGCCGATCCTACGGCCTGGATTGCCGAAGGCAGCAAGCTCGATGAGGCTGCGAAGATCCGCGCTTTCACCAACTATCTGCCGGGTTTCAATATCCCTATGCTGCCGCGCGAGCTGTCTGACGATCTTTGCTCTCTGCGCGCCAACGAAGTGCGCCCGGCGCTGGTTTGCCGGATGACGCTGGATGCAGACGGCGCTATCAAAGACAATATCGAATTTTTCGCGGCGACCATTGAGTCGAAAGCCAAACTGGCTTATGACGATGTCTCCGACTGGCTGGAAAACGCCGGTAACTGGCAGCCAACAAACGATGCCATCGCGGCGCAGATCCGTCTGCTGCAGCGCGTCAGCCAGCTGCGCGCCCAATGGCGCCAGAACCACGCGCTGGTATTTAAAGACCGTCCGGATTACCGCTTTGTGCTTGGCGAGAAAGGCGAAGTGCTGGATATCGTTGCCGAGCCACGCCGCATTGCTAACCGCATTGTTGAAGAGTCAATGATTGCCGCCAATATCTGCGCTGCACGCGTACTGCGCGACAAGCTCGGCTTTGGCATTTATAACGTGCACCTTGGTTTCGACCCGGCGAACAGCGAACAACTGGCCGCGATGCTGAAAACGCACGGTATGCATGTTGATGCCGAAGAAGTGCTGACGCTGGAAGGTTTCTGCAAATTGCGTCGCGAGCTGGATGCGCAGCCTTCAGGCTTCCTCGATAGCCGCATTCGCCGCTTCCAGTCTTTCGCGGAAATCAGCGTTGAGCCTGGCCCGCATTTTGGTCTTGGCCTGGAAGCGTACGCGACCTGGACCTCGCCTATCCGTAAGTACGGCGACATGATCAACCATCGCCTGCTGAAAGCGATTATCAAAGGCGAAACGCCGAAGCGCCCACAGGACGATGCCACGGTGCAAATGTCTGAGCGCCGTCGCCTGAACCGCATGGCGGAACGCGATGTCGGCGACTGGCTCTACGCCCGTTTCCTGCAAAACAAAGCCGGTACCGATACCCGTTTCGCGGCAGAAATTATTGATGTCAGCCGCGGCGGTATGCGCGTACGGCTGGTGGATAATGGTGCCGTTGCCTTTATTCCGGCTCCGTTTATTCATGCCGTGCGCGACGAACTGGTGTGCAGCCAGGAAAATGGCACCGTGCAAATTAAAGGTGAAACCGTCTTTAAAGTGACCGACGTTATTGATGTCACGATTGCGGAAGTCCGTATGGAAACCCGCAGCGTTATTGCCCGCCCGGTGCTGTAACGTTTTTTAATCATGGCGCTTTCCAGCCCTGGGAAGCGCCAAATTTCTGTTGCGATGCCACGCGCATTTTTTTCTGAATTCTTCACACAATCCTGCAAAAACGACCACAATAAAACCTCAGGCAACTGTTTGTTTACTGCGGCTTTATGCTATTTATGACAGATCTTTTTTCGCTACCAGGCCGGGTTTTAACAAAACATTCCAAGAAGAAACAACACGTTCATGCCTGATTACCCCCTTTAAAAAGGCGGTTATCCGTCAATAAATTGTGTACCCGTTGCGCTTTTATGTGGGTTGGGAGATTGCATGAAAGACTTTCAGGAACAGAACCTGCTGTTTCGCTATCTGGGTTCGACAAGCCCCTTTTGGCGTTTAACCGCCGACAGTAACGCACTGCACTTTGCTCCGGACGAAAACGCCGATGTCAGCCAGGTTGTTGCGCTGAGCGACGAGCAAGCAGCGCGGATCCGCGAAATGACGGTCATCACGTCCAGCCTCACGATGCATCTCTCTTTATTCGGCGAGGACGTTGCCGTGCACCTCGTCGGCAGGAAAATATCCCGCAAAGCCTGGGCGGGTAGCGCATCGGCCTGGCACGATACCAAGTCAGTAGCCCGCGATCTGGTGCAAGGCCTCTCCTTCGCAGAGCAAGTTGTTTCCGAAGCGAATTCAGTGATTGTGATCCTCGATAAGCACGGGAATATTCAGCGGTTTAATCGTCTGAGCGAAGAATACACCGGCATGAAAGAGCAAGAGGTCATCGGGCAAAACGTTTTTAAACTGTTTATGAGCCGCAGCGAAGCGGTGGCTTCAAAACGCAATATCAGCGGTTTTTTTCGTGACGGTAGGCCATATGAAGTGGAACGCTGGGTTAAAACCCGTAAAGGCCAGCGTTTATTTCTGTTTCGCAATAAGTTTGTTCACAGCGGCAGCGGTAAAAATGAAATTTACCTCATCTGCTCCGGTACGGATATTACCGAAGAGCGGCGTGCGCAAGAGCGATTGCGGGTTCTCGCCAACACCGATACGGTGACGGGTTTACCCAATCGCAACGCTATTAATGAGTTAATTAGCGATGCGATAAGCGCGCGCGGGGAAACGCAGGTCGGCATTGTCTATCTTGATCTGGATAATTTTAAAAAAGTGAATGATGCCTATGGGCATATGTTCGGCGATCAACTCTTGCAGGCAGTCGCGCTGGCCATATTGAGTTGTCTGGACGAAGGCCAGGTGCTTGCAAGGCTCGGCGGCGATGAGTTTATCGTACTGGCAACAGACACTTCGCAGAGCCTGCTGGAAGCGATGGCATCGCGCATTCTGACCCGTTTACGCCAGCCTTTCCGTATCGGCCTTATTGAAGTTTACACCGGCTGTTCGCTGGGCATTTCGCTGGCTCCGCAGCACGGTAATGACCGGGAAAGCGTGATCCGCAACGCCGACACGGCGATGTATACCGCTAAAGAGAGTGGCCGCGGCAAGTTTTGCGTCTTCTCGCCGGAAATGAATCAACGCGTATTTGAATATTTATGGCTTGATACCAATCTGCGTAAAGCGCTGGAAAAAGAGCAACTGGTGATCCATTACCAGCCCAAGATCACCTGGTGCGGCGAAGTACGTAGCCTTGAAGCGCTGGTCCGCTGGCAATCGCCGGAGCGTGGCCTGATCCCGCCGCTGGACTTTATCTCCTATGCTGAAGAGTCAGGTTTGATTGTGCCGCTGGGGCGCTGGGTCATGCTGGATGTGGTGCGGCAAGTGGCGAAATGGCGCGACAAAGGCATATTTGTGCGCGTAGCGGTAAACGTCTCTGCGCGCCAACTGGCGGATCAGACAATTTTCAGCGATCTGAAACAAGCGCTGCTGGATCTTAAATTTGAATATTGCCCAATTGATGTGGAGCTGACCGAGAGCTGCTTGATTGAAAACGAGGAGCTGGCGTTGTCGGTTATTCAGCAATTCAGTGCGCTGGGCGCGCAGGTGCATCTTGATGACTTCGGCACAGGTTACTCGTCCCTGTCGCAACTGGCGCGTTTTCCGCTGGACGCTATCAAACTCGATCAATCTTTTGTCCGCGAAGTGCATAAGCAGCCAATATCGCAATCACTGGTGCGGGCGATTGTCGCCGTCGCACAAGCGCTTAATTTGCAGGTGATTGCTGAAGGTGTGGAGAATGCAAAAGAAGACGCCTTTCTTACAAAGAATGGCGTCAATGAACGGCAGGGTTTTTTATTTGCCAAACCAATGCCCGCTGCCGTATTCGAGCGGTGGTTCAGGCGTTATCAGGCACGTAAATCGCGTTAGCCCGCTTTCAGCGCCACCGCAGCGTGGCGATCCTGTAACAGGACTAAACGTTCCATATAAGCAATATCTTTCGGTTGCAAACAGAAAGCCGAGTCCACCCAGTCTTCGGTAATGTCCATCAGTTCACTGCGCGGTAACTGCAAAACGCGCTGGCGGGCGCGCAGCATTGCCCGCACACCGTTTAACCGGGGTTGCAGGGTATCGATAAAGGTACGTGTCGCAAGGAACCCCTGCCCGGATTCGAAAGAGACATCCACCAGCCCTTGCGCCTCATACCACTCTGCCGCGTGCGACTCCCCTTTGTAGATCAGCTCTTCCGCCAGTTTCATTCCCGAACGACGCGCTACCAGTGAGTACGCGCCCATACCGGGAAAAAGATTGAAGGCGATTTCCGGGAAACCGAGTCGTGCGTCGCGCTGCGCCAGCACGAAATGGTGCGCCAGCGCGGCTTCGAAACCGCCTCCGAGCGCACTGCCTTCGACCATCGCCAGCGAGATGGCTCCCGTGTCAAACCCTCTTGACGCGGCGTGAACACAATCCACGCAGGCGCGGGCATAGGCGCGCAGGGCTTCGCGTCGACCATTCTTGATACAATCAACAAAAAATTGTAGATCGCCGCCGGTGTTGAACATGCCGGGGACTAACGATCCGGTTACCCAAAAATCAACGGCAAATCCCGCTTGTCGGACAAGCCAGGAAATATTCATGATCTCCTCAATTAACGCATGGTTGAAGCAAGGTCTTGGCCTTGCGCGCAGCATCATCCACACGGTACGGCGCTCCTCCTCGTAATAGCCAGAAAGCTGCGTAAAGCGTTCTTCGTCAGTAAACAGTTTGCAGGTGGTCTGGTTGATAATCGTCATTGCTTTATCCTCCGGTAATAAAAGCGCATTGCGCGCACTGCAAGACTAATCCACCGCCAGAGCCAGCTCTTTGTTGCGTAATGAATATATAATTGGCGCTTATAAGTTTTTGAGATTTCCTTTTTTTCCTTCTCTTTTTAAACTGTTTTCTGCATCATTGAATTCATTCGTTTTTCGACATAAAGGTGAAGGTATGGCAGACATCGACGTGAAACACCTTGCCGGCCGGATAGATACCGTTCTGGATATTCTGGTTGCGGGGGATTACCAATCCGCCATTCGGAACCTGGAAATTTTGAAGGCGGAATTATTGGATCTCGATAACAACGATAAAGCGGCCTCTTCTGGTGCGCCGAAAACACCCTGGGAAATTTAACTACCCTTATTTTCGCCATGACGCGGCAGCCGGGAATGCGACGCGCGTACTGGCGATTCCCTTTCTTCAAACCATTATTCGAAATATGTGGCTATGAATTCCCGACAACAACTTATTTTGCAGACGGTCATCGACAAGGGCCAAATGAGTGTTACAGACCTCGCGCGTATGACCGGGGTATCTGAAGTCACGATTCGTCAGGATCTGAATACGCTCGAAAAACAAAGCTATTTGCGCCGTACGCATGGTTTTGCTGTGCCGCTGGACAGTGACGATGTAGAAACACGCATGATGAACAACTACACCGTGAAGCGTGATTTGGCTGATTTTGCAGCATCGCTGGTGAGTTCAGGTGAAACAGTGTTTATTGAAAATGGCAGCAGTAACGCCCTCCTCGCCCGTAAACTGGGCGAACAGCGTGATATCACCATTATCACTGTGAGCAGCTATATAGCTCATCTGCTCAAAGAAGCGTTGTGTGAAGTGATCCTGCTTGGCGGCATTTATCAGAAAAAGAGTGAAAGCATGGTCGGCCCGCTGACGCGCCAGTACATTCAGCAGGTGCATTTCAGCAAAGCCTTTATCGGGATCGATGGCTGGCAACCGGAAACGGGTTTTACCGGGCGCGACATGATGCGTACTGACGTGGTCAATGCCGTGCTGGAAAAAGGCAGCGAAGCGATTGTGCTCACCGATAGCTCCAAGTTTGGCGTAGTCCATCCTTATACGCTTGGCCCCGATGAACGCTTTCAGCGGGTGATCACCGATTCAGCCCTTAAGCCGGAAGCACATCTTCAACTGCAGCAAAAAGGCCTGATTGTCGATATCGTTAACACTGGCGGGTTTCGCTAATCCTGTTAGCCCGCGGCGCGGGCTATCTCCCTCATATCTGAGACTATTCTGACGTTTCGATTAAGACTATTTACCTGTCTTGTTACCGGTCTGCGCGTAAAATTATTATTAGCGATATAACAGGAAGTGACTATCACTGACGTGATTGAATTATACCTGCGCAGCAAGGTTTCACGGGGAATCTTTAGGTCCGCTCACAGGCACTATACTTAAAGAGAACATTCTTCCGTGAATCGATTATTCAGGAGAAAGTATGATGATGTTAACAAGCAAAAAAATGGCCGCAGCAGTACTGGCAGTTACCCTGGCAATGTCTCTGAGCGCTTGTGGTCACTGGTCTAAACGCGATCGTAATACCGCAATCGGTGCGGGTGCGGGTGCGCTTGGTGGTGCTGTGCTGACGGATGGTAGTACGCTCGGTACGCTGGGCGGTGCAGCTGTCGGCGGTATCATCGGTCACCAGGTTGGTAAGTAATTGGTCATTTAAACGGCGACAATAAAAAATAATACTTTCTTTTTCAGGTCTACGTTTCACAGTGTAAATAATAAGGCCGCGGTAATAATCGCGGCCTTTCTGTATTCTGGTTTAACCACCCGCTAATTTCACTTTCATCCCTTTGGCTTCCAGCAATGATTTGAGTAAATCACGTTTGTCGCCTTGGATCTCAATGACGCCCTCTTTCACCGAACCACCGCAGCCGCATTTTTTCTTTAATTCTGCGGCCAGCTTAGCCAGTGCTTCATCATCTTCATCAATGCCGGTTATCAGGCACACGCCTTTGCCTTTGCGGCCGCTGGTCTGACGCTGGATACGTACAACACCATCACCTTTCGGGCGTGTATGTTGCTCTTTTGGCTCGTCAATGCGCCCGGTTTCGGTCGAATAGACCAGACGGCTGTTGTCGTCTTTCATTATTCCCCCATACCCAACGATGCATTAATCGCTTTAAGTGTTTTCGCCGGGTCGGCAGACTGCGTAACCGGACGGCCAATCACCATATAGTCTACGCCTGCCGCAAGCGCCTGTTCCGGCGTCATGATGCGGCGCTGATCGCCAGACTCGCTGCCGACTGGGCGTATTCCTGGCGTGACCAGTTTGAATTCCTTGCCTAATGCGTTCTTAAAACGGACAGCTTCCTGAGCGGAGCAAACAACGCCATCAAGGCCACATTGCTGCGTAAGGCGAGCCAGGAGCTCCGCATGCTCTGCAGGCAATGCGTTGATGCCAAGATCCTGTAAATCACTCGCTTCCATGCTGGTCAATACGGTGACGGCAATCAGTAACGGCGCATCTTTACCAAACGGAAGCAGCGCTTCTTTCGCAGCCGTCATCATCCGCGCGCCGCCAGAAGCATGCACATTCACCATCCAGACACCTAAATCTGCCGCCGCTTTCACCGCATGCGCTGTCGTGTTGGGAATGTCATGGAATTTCAAATCGAGAAAAATATCGAAACCGCGCTGTTGCAGATCGCGCACCAGTTGCGGGCCGAATAAGGTGAACATCTCTTTGCCAACTTTCAGGCGGCAATCACGCGGATCGATACGGTCAACAAACGCCATGGCCGTGTCGCGGTTATCGTAATCAAGTGCTACTACAATCGGGGAAGCAGTAACGGTGCGGGAAGTCGATAAAACAGTAGACGTCATGATCAGACCTTCTGAAATGAGGGCACCCGCTCAGGCGCGAGAAGAATAAACGGCGAGCATTCTACCCGTGAGCGCGTAGAAATAACAGGTTCGATTTTTTGCTGCTAAGCGAAGACCAGCGCAGATGCCGCAGAGTCAAAAAAACATCATTAGTATGTTGTAACTAATGATGTTGTTTTTAAAAATTACTGGCCATCCAGGCCGCGAATCGGTTTAACGGTCGACCACGCCCGGCAAGACGGACAATGCCAGTACATGGTAAACGCGGTGAATCCACATTTATGGCAGCGATAACGGGGTTTACTGCGCACCTGCTCGCCCACCATTTCACGCAGCACCATCAGACTCTCTTTGGCGCGCCCCTCTTCGGCTTCGTTGAGGTGGTAATCCATTAGCTTATGGAAAACGCGCATGGTGGGATGCCGCTGCAGTTGTCGCGTAACATAACTCTGCGCCGCGTCAGGCCCATCGCGGCGCTCCATAATATCTGCCAACATCAATTCGGCAGTCGCACCGGTGTTTTCTTCCACGCAACGCTGTAAAAATGCTGCCCATTCATCATTTTTACCCAATTGCTGATAGCAGGTTTGCAGCATTTCCAGCGTTTCGCTGACGAGTTCTTTATCCTGATCGATAACGCGTAACAGGCTCTCCACCGCTTTTGCATAATCGCCATCGGCCATAAACACACGGCCCATCATGATAGAGACGCGCGGGCTGTCACGATCGGCGGCAGCGCCTTTTTTCAGCAATGCCATCGCCCGCCCCATCTCTTCGTTGCCCATCTGCTGCAACGCCAGCTCACAGTAGAAATGCGCGATTTCGCCCCGCTGCTTATCTTTGCCGAGTTTCACTAGCCGCTCAGCGACATCGATGGCTTTTTGCCACTCACTGGTCGCCTGATAAATTTGCAGCAATTGCTGGAGCGCACCGACCCGAAAATCAGTTTCATCCACCAATTGGTTAAACATATCTTCCGCGCGATCATACATACCGGCCGCCATATAGTCGCGGCCAAGTTGCTGCACCGCCAGCAGGCGCTGGTCGTAAGAGAGGGACGCGCTTTCCATCAATGTCTGATGAATACGGATTGCACGGTCAACCTCACCGCGCGAGCGAAAAAGGTTGCCGAGAGTGAGGTGCGCTTCAACGGTTCCGGTGTCCTCTTTCAACATATCGAGGAACAGATCAACCGCTTTATCTTGCTGATTACTCAGTAAAAGGTTAACCCCGGCGACGTATTCACGTGACAGCCGGTTAGCCTCATCCTGTTTCGTCTGTTGAGCATTTCTGCGCCCCATATACCAGCCATAGGCAGCCGCGACAGGTAACAACAGAAACAACAACTCCAGCATAAAATATTATTCCTTCACTGCCGTTGAGCCGGTTGCAACCGTAACAGTTGTGGCAGGAGTAAGCTGGTGCTCAAGACGTTTGATTTTACGTTCGGCGCGCGCCAGAGAAACGCGAACGCGTAGCCAGAAAAGGCCACAAATCAGCCAGCCGATAATAAAACCAGCAGCAAACAGCACGGCCAGCAGCGTGGAAATCCTGTATTCACCCTGTGCGAGCAAATAGTTGAATGTGACTTGCTGATCGTTTTGCGCGCCAAGGGTAATCGACACAACAAAAATCGCTAACACCAGTAAGAAAATGAGTAAATATTTCACATTACGTCCCGTTATGTGCTGCCGAGCGATGAATTTATATGCAACGACTGCATTCAGCCCTATAAACTACCATTTTAGCGCCCGGCGCGAAATGGAAATGCATGATGTTAAATTCTGATTTGCGGGCGAAACAGCGGAAATCAACCCTCTTGATCGCGAGCAATAATTTCCGGTACTTCTTCCGCAGGCGGCGTGAGCGGGCCACAAATACGCTGGGCAAGCCAGGTCGCCAGCGTCACAAGCAGCCAGGATATCAACGTCGCAACCACCAAATCGCGCGGCCAGTGCATGCCTAACAGCAGCCGGCTCCCCATCACGCCTGTCGCCCACACAAGCAGCACAGCAATCGTCCATGTGCGTCTGCGTGGCCACAGCAACCCCACGGCTAATAATGCCCAACTTGCGGCAAACATGGTATGTCCGGAGGGAAATGCGAAACCCGTCTCTTTTTGCCAGTGTTTACGTAAAAACCCAGGAATATCATGCTGGCTGGAGAGCTGTTTTTTCACTAACTCTCCCCGGTCCTTACGTTTCAAAGTGTAGAACTGTTCGGCCTGAACATCGTGCGTTTTTTCCAGCCACAGGACGAAAGGTCGCGGCTCCTGAACACGCTCTTTGACAAAAGATTTAACCCCCTGTCCTGCCAAAATCGCGCAGCCAAGAATAACGAACAGCATCACTGCAGCCTTGAGGCGAAAACGCAGGCACCAGAGAAACCACACGCACAACACGACATGCGTGATAATTCCCCACGGTTGGGTAACGGTTTCTGTTAACCAGTATAAAAAATGCAGCCACCAGCGGGTTTGCCCCGGCTCCCAGTTCCAGCCGGAAATCCACATTATCAGCGGCATTATCAATAAAATCGCCGCACCTGCTGTTGTTCGCATTGCAATGGAAAGCATCTTTTCTCCTTCTGATTTCGCGAACCAATATAACTGAAAAATAACATTTCCGCTGAAACCTGCGCATTTGTGCGTTTAAACTGTAATGCGTGGGTCACCTGTAGGCGATGCGTAATGCATTGTGGCAAAATGAGGTTATACAGAAGGCCAACAGGCTACAGGTGCGCAGTGCACCACTAAAAATCCGGAGATTCACATGCAACTTAAACGTGTGGCAGAAGCCAAACTGCCAACCCCATGGGGCGACTTCCTGATGGTGGGTTTTGAAGAACTGGCAACCGGGCAGGATCATGTCGCTCTTGTTTTCGGTGATATTTCCGGGCAACTGCCCGTACTTGCGCGCGTTCACTCCGAGTGTCTGACCGGCGATGCCTTGTTCAGCCTGCGCTGTGATTGCGGTTTTCAGCTTGAAGCGGCACTCAATCACATTGCAGAAGAAGGACGCGGCGTACTGCTTTATCATCGCCAGGAAGGCCGTAACATCGGTTTGCTGAATAAAATTCGCGCGTATGCGTTGCAGGATCAGGGCTATGACACCGTTGAAGCGAACCATCAGTTAGGTTTTGCTGCCGATGAACGCGACTTCACGCTTTGCGCGGATATGTTTAAATTGCTGGCGGTAGACGAAGTTCGTCTGCTGACCAATAATCCAAAAAAAGTTGAAATCCTTACCGAGGCAGGAATCAATATTGTAGAGCGCGTACCGCTGATCGTCGGGCGTAACCCGAAAAACGCGCACTATCTCGATACCAAAGCAGAAAAAATGGGGCACCTGCTGAAATAAGCGCCCCATCGGTGATGAAACAGGCCTGCAAATGCAGGCCTTTGTTTTAGTTTAACATATTACGGATCACGTAATGCAGAATGCCATCGTTGCGGTAATAGGTCAGCTCCGTCGAGGTATCAATGCGACAGCGGCACGCCAGCGTCTCCTGCTTACCATCGGCGCGGGTTAATGTCACGGATAAGGTTCCACCGGGCGTGATATTTTGCAGATCGACAACGTCCAGCTTTTCCTCCCCCGTCAAAGCCAGCGTCTTTCGCGTCACGCCTTGTGGGAACTCAAGCGGCAGGATCCCCATACCAATCAGGTTGGAACGGTGAATACGCTCGAAAGATTCAGCAATTACCACCCGAACTCCCAACAAGCGCGGCCCTTTTGCCGCCCAGTCGCGGCTGGAGCCTGAACCATACTCTTTGCCGGCAATCACCGCCAGCGGCGTACCCTCTTGCTGGTAGCGTACCGCGGCATCATAAATAGAGACCACTTCGCTGCCCGGCAAATGACGCGTCATGCCGCCTTCAACGCCCGGCACCATTTCGTTGCGAATACGGATATTGGCGAATGTCCCGCGCATCATTACTTCATGATTGCCACGTCGCGAACCATAGGAGTTAAAATCCCGGCGCTCGACGCCATGGCTTTGAAGATAGCGGCCCGCCGGACTGTCCGCTTTGATACTGCCTGCTGGCGAAATATGGTCGGTCGTGACCGAATCACCGAGCATCGCCAGGATCCGCGCCCCATGAATATCTTCCACCGGTTTTGGCTGCGCCTGCATATCTTCAAAGAAGGGTGATAACCGGATGTAAGTCGAGTCATTCTGCCAGCTATACGTATCGGAGTGCTCAACCTCAATCGCCTTCCACTCCGGCGTGCCTTCAAACACCTCGGCATACTCCTTGCGGAACATTTCAGTTGAGACTTGCTCAACCGCACGGGCGATCTCACTACTTGTTGGCCAGATATCTTTCAAATAGACCGGATCGCCCTTCCGATCATGACCGAGCGGGTCGGTGGCGAGGTTGATATTCATATTGCCCGCCAGCGCATAAGCCACCACCAGCGGCGGTGAAGCAAGCCAGTTCGTTTTTACCAGGGGGTGAATACGTCCTTCGAAATTGCGGTTGCCTGAAAGCACCGCACCAACGGTAAGATCGCCTTCACGGATCGCCTGTTCAATAGGCTCAGGTAACGGTCCAGAGTTACCGATACAGGTAGTACAACCGTAACCGACAAGGTTAAAACCCAGTTCATCCAGATAAGGCGTTAATCGCGCCTGCGCCAGATAGTCAGAAACCACTTTCGAACCAGGCGCCAGCGATGCTTTCACCCATGGCTGTCGTTTGAGCCCGGCGGTGACCGCTTTTTTGGCCAGCAGCCCGGCGGCCATCAACACACTGGGGTTTGAGGTGTTGGTACAAGAAGTGATCGCAGAAATCACTACCGCACCGTCCGGCAATTCATATTTCTGCCCGTTCAGCACGTACTCGACCGGTTTGCGATCTTTTTGCGCCGTGTTCAGTTCAAGTTCTGAGCTGGCTGCAAAGGCTTTAGGCACATCGCTCAGCGCGACACGATCCTGAGGGCGTTTTGGCCCGGCGAGGCTCGCTTCGACGTCGTGCATGTTCAGTTCAAGTGTGCTGGTAAAGACAGGTTCATCGCCCGGGTTACGCCACATACCTTGAGCTTTCGCATAAGCCTCCACCAACGCGACTTGCTCTTCGCTACGGCCACTCAGGCGCATATAATCGAGCGTCACGCCATCGATAGGGAAAAAGCCGCAGGTTGCGCCATATTCCGGGGCCATATTGGCAATGGTGGCGCGGTCGGCAAGCGGCAGCGAATCAAGGCCATCGCCGTAAAACTCAACAAATTTACCGACAACGCCGTGTTTGCGCAGCATTTGCGTGACCGTCAGCACCAGATCGGTTGCCGTGATCCCTTCTTGCAATTTACCGCTCAGTTTAAAACCGACAACATCAGGGATCAGCATAGAGACCGGCTGCCCGAGCATCGCTGCTTCGGCTTCAATCCCGCCCACGCCCCAGCCCAATACACCGAGGCCATTAATCATGGTGGTATGAGAGTCAGTGCCGACAAGCGTGTCAGGATAGGCAACCCACTCTTTGCCCTGCAATTCGCTCCAGACCGCTTTGCCGAGGTATTCGAGATTTACCTGGTGGCATATTCCTGTTCCCGGCGGCACCACGCTGAAACGGCTAAACGCCTGCTGGCCCCAGCGCAGGAAAGCATAACGCTCATGGTTACGTTCCATTTCAAGACGGACGTTCTCTTCGAAGGCGTCATCATCACCGAAGTGATCAACGGTCACGGAGTGGTCAATCACCAGATCGACCGGGGATAGCGGGTTCACTTTAGCGGTATCGCCCCCAAGACGTTTCACCGCTTCACGCATCGCCGCTAAGTCAACGACGGCGGGAACACCGGTAAAGTCCTGCATCAGAACCCTTGCAGGGCGATAAGCGATTTCGCGATCGGCGTGCGCACTGTCGAGCCAACCGGCCAGAGCACGGATATCTTCTTCAGTGACAGATTCTTCATCCTGCCAGCGCAGGAGATTTTCGAGTAAAACTTTTAGCGACTTGGGTAACCGCGCGATATCCCCAAGTTGTTTAGCGGCCAGCGGCAAGCTGTAGTAGTGATAAGTTTTGTTCTCTGCCTGCAACGTGTCCTTACTGGCTTCGCGTAGGGTTGACGACATGTGCTCCTCCTTAATTACAGGGATTGCTTACCCTGATGCTCTTCAGGGTCTGTATTAAAGATAACACAAACATATCGTAACGTTTTGATAACAACCAAAATTGCTACAAAAGGGAAAATCTTTCAGGAGAAGGGAAATAAAAAACCTCGCTGATGCGAGGTTTTTCAATTCATTAGCGAAGGGCAGCCCAGAGAATCTGTCCCCAGAAAAGAATGGAAACAGAAAAAGCGGCTAACCACGACCAGTATTTCATTCCGCAATCATTACTCATAAATTTATTACCAGAAAATCTATTCATTAAAACTGAGTCATTACTCAATTCATTTATGCTGTGTATTAATTAAAGAGTACAAAAGAACGCATCAATGAATAGCCGGGATAATTTCCCACGTTTATTCTGATGATATTTTTATTGTTTTTTGATGTCGTCTTCAGAGAAGGCATCAATAAAAGCTTGTTGCTGCGGCGTCAGCTTCCAGGAAGCCGGAATAGAGGTCACAGGTTTCTTTTTCGCTTTAGCTGGTGTGTCATGCAGTTGACATACTTGCTTAACCGGTTCGAATCGACCCGCTATAGCCATTTTAACCCCAGAATTTCCAGATCAATAACGCGACGACTGCCCAAAACACGGCAGAGCCAAGAAATACCGCCAGCCAGGCTTTACGCTTAAGCTCAGGGTCCCTTTGCGGCTCTTCACTTCCTGATGGCATTGCTAACCTCGTACAATCGACATCACTTATCATTTTGGGTACCAACAATCGGTGTAATTAATCATGAGATGAGACAAATCCTAAAAGAACTTTAGCCGAAAATCCAGTGAATTTACTCACCAATTCCAAAGAAATATTTAATCTTTTGACCCGAAATAAATTATTGAAGTAATAAATTTGCAGAGCGGCAATTTAGTTTCTATTTTTGTCGCTAAATAGTGACAGTGTCGGGTTTAAAATTGTGAAGGCAATCACCCGGAAAGGTGATTGTATCAAAGATGAAGATAATTCTAATTTGGCTTTAGGAGACATTATGGGTATCTTTTCGGGCGATAAGATACCCTACGGCATTATTTCTGCGGCAACTTAATATCTTTAAACATCGCTTCTATATCTTCATTAGAACGCAACGCCACGGCTGCATCGACCACATCGCGCGTTAAATGTGGCGCGAAGCGCTGAATAAAATCATACATATAGCTGCGCAGGAACGTGCTGCGACGGAAACCTATTTTTGTGGTGCTGTGGCTGAAGATTTCGTGAGCATCCAGTTTAACAAGGTCCGGATCGGAGATCGGATCCACCGCCATGCTGGCAATAACCCCTACTCCCAGCCCGAGTCTGACATATGTTTTGATAACGTCTGCATCTGTCGCGGTGAAAACGATTCGTGGCGTCAATCCTGCTCGATTAAACGCTGTGTCGAGTTCTGAACGTCCGGTGAAGCCAAAGGTGTAAGTCACCAGTGGATATTGCGCCAGCTCATCAATACTGACGGACTGCTTAGACGCCAGCGGATGATCGGGTGTCACCACGATCGAGCGATTCCAGTGGTAGCACGGTAACATCACCAGATCATCGTAAAGATGCAGCGCTTCAGTGGCGATGGCGAAATCAGCATTGCCTTTAGAAACCGCTTCTGCAATCTGCGTCGGCGATCCCTGGTGCATGTGCAATGAAACGCGCGGATAGCGTTCGATAAACCCTTTAATCACATTCGGCAGCGCATACCGCGCCTGGGTATGCGTGGTAGCTACATACAGCGAGCCCTTATCCGGCCAGGTGTGTTCCCCCGCCACCGATTTAATTGCATCAACTTTGGACAATACTTCACGCGCAATGCGGATGATTTCCTGCCCGGCGGGCGTCACCTGAGTGAGATGTTTGCCACTGCGGGCGAAGATTTGTATGCCGAGCTCATCTTCCAGCATGCGGACTTGTTTACTGATGCCAGGCTGAGAGGTATAGAGCCCTTCCGCCGTGGAAGAGACGTTGAGGTTGTGATTCACCACCTCGACGATATAACGAAGCTGCTGTAGTTTCATAACAGACCATCCGAAGTACGCAAACGGGGTTATCGCTTAATACGATTTGATAATAAAAAAGCGGTTAGCTATAACAACTATATCATTTATAGCTTCCGTGTATAGCAGCGAACAAAGAATAATAACGCGCAAATAAAAAGGGCCGGAAAACCGGCCCCTGAAGGTATATGGCTGAAAAAACTACTTTTTAGCTTCAGTCCATTTATTGTCGATATAAAACGCTGACCACCCGGTCGCTTTCCCGTCTTTTTCCGAAGCAACATATTGCTGCCTGGTCTTGCGGCTAAAACGCACAATGGTTTTATTGCCCTGCGGATCTTCCTGCGGGGCGTCCGCAAGATAGCGCAGTTTTTCCGGCAGACGGTCACGGAAGCGGTACAGTTCTTCTACCAGCGGTGCACGTGTTTCGCGAGATTTCGGGAAGGTATTCGCCGCGAGGAACACCCCGGCTGCGCCATCACGCAGAACAAAATAGGCATCCGATTTTTCGCACGGCAACTCCGGCAACGGTACCGGATCCTCCTTCGGCGGTGCAACTTCACCGTTACGCAGGATCTTACGCGTGTTTTTACACTCGTCGTTGGTGCAAGCCATGTACTTACCAAAACGCCCCATTTTCAGGTGCATTTCAGAACCGCATTTTTCACACTCAACGATTGGGCCGTCATACCCTTTGATGCGGAATTCACCCTCTTCGATCTCGTAGCCATCGCAGGTTGGGTTATTCCCACAGACATGCAGTTTACGCTTCGGATCGATCAGATAGCTGTCCATCGCCGTACCACATTTCTGGCAACGACGTTTGGCGCGCAGCGCGTTGGTTTCCGCGTCTTCGCCTTCCAGCACATTGAGCACTTCGTTTTCCGGCACCAGGTTAATGGTGGTTTTGCAGCGCTCTTTCGGCGGTAACGCATAGCCGGAACAGCCAAGGAAAACCCCGGTGCTGGCGGTACGAATGCCCATTTTACGCCCACATGTCGGACAATCGATGCTGGTCAGTACCATCTGATTCGGACGCATACCGCCCGCTTCAGGGTCCTGTTCAGCTTGCTCCAGCTGGCGAGAGAAATCGCCAAAGAAGCTGTCCAGCACCTTGCGCCATTCCGCTTCGTGGTTCGCCACGCGGTCGAGGCTGTCTTCCATCTGTGCGGTAAAATCGTAGTTCATCAGCTCGCGGAAATTCTCTTCCAGACGATCGGTAACAATTTCGCCCATTTTTTCCGCATAAAAACGGCGGCTTTCAACACGCACATAACCCCTGTCCTGAATGGTCGAGATGATCGACGCATAGGTAGACGGGCGGCCGATGCCGCGTTTTTCCAGCTCTTTTACCAGCGAAGCTTCGCTAAAACGCGCAGGTGGTTTGGTAAAGTGCTGTGCCGGCGTTAACTCTACAAGCGAAAGAACATCGCCTTTATTCACCGCAGGCAACGTACGATCTTCATCACCTTTGCGCAGCGCGGGCATCACTTTTGTCCAGCCATCGAAACGCAGGATGCGGCCACGAGCTTTAAGACGGAAATCGCCTGCGCCCACCGTCAGCGTGGTGGAATCATACTGAGCAGGCGTCATCTGACAGGCAACAAACTGGCGCCAGATCAGCTGATAAAGCTTCTGCGCGTCGGCTTCCATGTCTTTTAACGATTCAGCTAACACCGCGACATCGGAAGGACGAATAGCTTCGTGCGCCTCCTGAGAGTTCTCTTTGCTGGCGTACTGATTAGCGTTTTCCGGCAGGTATTTTTTACCGAAATTATCAGCAATGTAATTGCGCACCATCGACACGGCGTCCTGGCTCAGGTTTGTCGAGTCGGTACGCATATAAGTGATGTAGCCGGCTTCATACAGGCGCTGCGCCATCATCATGGTTTTCTTCACGCCAAAACCCAGCCGCGTACTGGCGGCCTGTTGCAGCGTAGAGGTAATAAATGGTGCACCCGGTTTGCTGCTGGTCGGCTTATCTTCCCGCTCCAGCACCGTATAACGCGCTTTTTCCAGCAGGCTGACCGCCGCCATGGTTTGCTCGCGATTAACCGGACGGAAGGCTTTATCCCCTTCATGAGTCACCTGCAGCGGCAGCGTATCGCCACCAGGCGTCGCTGTAGCAGCGTCGATCTCCCAGAACTCTTCCGGCACAAACGCTTTAATTTCGCGTTCGCGCTCAACAACTAATCGCACGGCGACCGACTGTACGCGACCGGCGGAGAGGCCGCGGGCAATTTTCTTCCACAGCAGTGGAGACACCATGTAGCCCACCACGCGGTCCATAAAACGGCGCGCCTGTTGAGCATTCACACGGTCAATATTCAGTTCGCCCGGCGTTTCGAAGGCCTGACGAATCGCATTCTTGGTAATTTCGTTAAACACGACACGGCTGTAGCGTTTCTCGTCGCCACCGATCACTTCCCGCAGGTGCCACGCAATGGCTTCCCCTTCGCGGTCAAGGTCGGTTGCGAGATAGATGTGGTCGGCTTTTTCCGCCAGCGATTTCAGCTCGGAAACCACCTTCTCTTTACCGGGCAGCACTTCATAATGTGCATCCCAGTTGTGCCATGGGTCGATCCCCATGCGATTGACAAGAGCGCCGCGTTCATCCTTTTTAGGCTTCTTAGCCGTTTTGGCGGAGGCTGAGTCTGCGCTCTTTTTGGGTGCTGAGCCACTGGTCGGCAAATCACGGATATGACCAACGCTGGATTTAACCACATAGTCATTACCCAGATATTTATTGATCGTTTTGGCTTTTGCCGGGGACTCAACGATAACGAGAGCTTTACCCATATTCACCTTTACCTAATTAAATTCTTCCAGAAATTCGTCGCATGTCGCTTCAGACCCACCGGCGACGAGCATTCAATATTGCGGCGGCGTCAATGGATATCAACCCTTTTTTTAACAAAGCGCGTAAAACGGAGCGTTCAGGTGACTGAGTTTACAGGCTTTTTCGCGCAAGGGCGGAGTAGCACAACGATATAACGGTCGAATGTCAAGCAAATCTGTTGCCAGATTGACGAAAGCGTCACACTGTACCTGATAAAATTTGTTACGCAACTTTATTAGCATGCAAAAGCGGATCACGCCAGCACAACGCCCAGGCAAAGCCCTTGCAAAAACAGGGAAAATTTGCCCGGGAACCGGGCCAGCGGTAAACTGACGAAATTTTTTGAGGAGTAGAAAAATGCAAGAGACATCTCAGCCTATCAATCGCCAGTCTCTGCTTGAACTGGCTAATAAAATGATCAGTGAGCATGACGACACGCTATCCGGTATCGTCGCGACCGGCGTCAGCCAGCGTAACGGCGTACTGGTTTTCAGCGGCGAGTATTTTCTTGATGAGCAAGGCTTACCGACGGCGAAAAGTACAGCGGTATTCAACATGTTCAAATACTTAGCGCATGAGCTTTCTGAAAAATATCATCTGATTGACTAAAAGAAAACGCGAGGCCGAAGCCTCGCGTTTTTACATCATCGGTTTTTGCCCGCGCTGCCACCAGCGCATCAGCAAATGATCGATACTCTCCATCGCACTGCCCGTAAAACGCTCCATCAGTTTTTTACGCTGCTGATAGCGCACACCAATCACTTCGTGATCTTCGATAAGCCCCAGCAGCAGATCATCGCTGGTGCCAATGGCATCGATCAGCCCTTTATCAAGCGCCTGGGAGCCGTACCAGTGCTCACCCGTCGCCACGCTTTCAATGTCCAGTTCTGGCCGCATCTGATGAACAAAACCTTTAAACAGATCGTGAGTTTCGTTCAGGCTCTCGCGAAATTTCTGCCGCCCTTCTTCCGTGTTTTCACCAAGCAGTGTCAGCGTACGTTTGAACTGACCCGCCGTGTGCAGCTCAATGTCGATCTCTTTGCCTTTGAGGAAGCGGTTAAAGTTGGGGATCTGCGCTACCACGCCGATAGACCCGATGATCGCGAACGGTGCCGCAACAATTTTATCGGCCACGCAGGCCATCATATAGCCGCCACTGGCAGCCACTTTGTCGACGGCGATGGTCAACGGGATATGCTTGTCGCGCAAACGTTGTAACTGGGAAGCGGCAAGACCGTAGCCATGCACCACGCCTCCCGGGCTTTCCAGCCGCACAACGACTTGATCCTGCGGCGTTGCCACCGCCAGCACTGCTGTAATCTCTTCACGCAATGCGTTGACTTCGCCCGCGTCCATACTGCCTTTGAAATCGAGCACATAGGCACGCGGCGCGCCTTTGTCTTGCTGTTCGCTGGCCTTCGCCTTCGCTTTTGCCGCTTTAGCTTCCAGCTTCAGTTTTTTCTTCTGCGCTTTGTGCCAGTGTTTCTGTTGGTGATCATCCAGCAAGGAGACCGACATCTCCTCCTGCATTTCTTTATATTGCTCACTCAAACGGGTGATTTTCAGTTCTCCCCGCTGGCGTTTGCGCTGTGTCAAATTAACAATCAGCACGGCCACAACAGCAATCGCCACGACGACAGTCGCGATTTTGGCCAGAAACAGGCCATACTCAGACAGTAATTCCATGCATACCACCTCGATTACACCACTCGACAATCGCACCAGTGTACATGAGCGATGCTGGCACGTCTCGCGTAAGCCATTGGTACAATGTGCCATGTTGCTGAATTTTTTCGTAAAGGTTGCGCAACCTTCCCGCAGGCTGATTGAAATAGCCCTCTGTTTAAGGCATAAAGCCAACATGTGAAGGCGATAACAGGCTCCGGCCTGAGGAGAGAGTGTGCATTATCAGCCACAACGCGATTTGTTAAACGATCGCATCATTCTGGTGACCGGTGCCAGCGACGGCATCGGCAAAGAAGCGGCGCTGACCTACGCCCGCTACGGCGCGAGCCTCATTCTGCTGGGCCGAGACGACGCGAAATTACAGCAGGTTGCGCGCGATATTCAACAAGAAGGCCAGCAAGCGCAGTGGTTTACCCTCGATATGGCAAGCTGCACCCCGGAAATGTGCCAGCAACTGGCTGATACCATTGCGGCCACCGTGCCGCGTCTGGACGGTGTATTGCACAATGCCGGTTTACTCGGGGATGTATCGCCAATGATCGAGCAGGTTCCGGCAGTCTGGAACGAGGTGATGCAGGTCAACGTGAACGCCACTTTTTATCTCACCCAGGCGCTTCTTCCTTTATTACTTAAATCGGACTGCGGCTCTCTGGTTTTCACCTCCTCGAGCGTTGGCCGCCAGGGACGTGCTAACTGGGGCGCTTATGCTGTGTCGAAATTTGCCACCGAAGGGATGATGCAGGTGCTGGCCGAAGAGTATCAAAACCGGGTGCGGGTCAACTGTATTAACCCAGGCGGTACGCGCACCAGAATGCGTGCCAGCGCCTTTCCGACCGAAGATCCAGACAAACTGAAAACCCCCGCCGATATTATGCCGCTTTATCTGTGGCTGATGGGCGATGACAGCCGCCGTAAAACCGGTATGAGTTTTGATGCCCAACCGGGTCGCAAACCAGGAATTTCACAATGAGCGAAGAACGATATCAGCAACGCCAGCAGCGCGTAAAAGAGCGTGTCGATGCGCGCGTCGCTGCCGCACAGGATGAACGCGGGATCATTATTGTTTTTACTGGAAACGGTAAAGGGAAAACCACCGCCGCATTCGGCACAGCAACACGCGCAGTCGGCCATGGTAAAAAAGTGGGCGCCATTCAGTTTATCAAAGGGACGTGGCCGAATGGCGAACGCAACCTGCTGGAACCGCTGGGCGTGGAATTCCAGGTGATGGCAACCGGTTTTACCTGGGATACGCAAAACCGCGAAAGCGACACCGCAGCATGTCTAGCGGTCTGGCAACATGCCGAACGAATGCTGGCCGATCCCGCGCTGGATATGGTGCTGCTGGATGAACTGACCTATATGGTGGCCTATGATTACCTGCCGCTGGAAACGGTACTTGACGCGTTACGCAAACGCCCGGCAAACCAGACGGTGATTATCACCGGACGCGGCTGCCACCGCGATATTCTTGACCTGGCGGATACCGTCAGCGAATTACGACCGGTGAAACACGCTTTTGAAGCGGGCGTAAAAGCGCAACAAGGTATCGATTACTGACGCGACGTAAGGCTGCCGTCATTGCAGGCAGCGCTTTTTACCCCTGGAGACCGGGCCGCAGACCTTAGCAAGCAGCTACAGCTACCGCGTGAGATTTCACGCAAGCGATCGGGCTGAACCAAATCAGTTCCACATCCACTGACATGATTCTTTGGTGAGCAACAAAAAAGGGGCTTTCGCCCCTTTCTCATATTCTTTATTAAGATCAGTCGTTTTTATTACGCGAACTGCCGGGACGACGACCACCACCGGACTTGCCAGCCGGTTGGCTGTGACGTTTCACCGCGCGGCGGATCTGGTTCGCTTTCATGCGACGGCGATCTTTCTCCACGGCCACTTTGGATTGCGTTTCCGCATCCAGCCCCACCAGCTCACGCAGGTAGTTAGTTTGCGCCAGATCGAGTTCCGTCCAGCCGCCGCGAGGCAATCCTTTTGGCAGCGGAATATCACCGTAACGTACGCGGATCAGGCGGCTAACCTGTACGCCAACCGCTTCCCACAGACGACGCACTTCACGGTTGCGCCCTTCGGTCAGGGTGACGTTATACCACTGGTTAATGCCTTCGCCACCGCTGAACTTGATGGTTTTAAACGCCGCCGGGCCATCTTCCAGCTGCACACCGCGCGACAGATCGCGCAACTTCGCGTCATCAACTTCGCCAAAAACACGTACCGCGTATTCACGCTCAACTTCACGGCTCGGGTGCATCAGTCGATTCGCCAGTTCACCATCGGTGGTAAACAGCAACAGACCGCAGGTATTAACGTCGAGGCGACCTACCGCGATCCAGCGCGCGCCGCGCAGTTTCGGTAGACGATCAAAAACTGTCGGGCGTCCTTCCGGATCGTTACGCGTACAGAGTTCACCTTCCGGTTTGTAGTACGCCAGCACGCGGCAGATCTGCTCCACGGACTCTTTCACCGAAATGAGGTGGCCATCGATACGGATTTTCAGCGCAGGCGTTACTTCCACGCGATCGCCCAGTGTGGCGATTTTGCCGTCCACGCTTACGCGGCCAGCCTCAATAATAGATTCGATTTCACGGCGGGAACCGTGGCCAGCTCGCGCCAGCACTTTCTGTAGTTTCTCGCTCATAGAGCTTCCTTCAGGTGTCGCCTTCACAGGCGTCGAATAGGGTCATCAGGTCGGCGAAGCCGCTGCTGAAATGGCCGCGTAGTATAGCGGCTTGCGCCACTATAAGAAAGGCTTAACGTCGCCAACCCCTTCGCGAATAACCTCGGGTGTCGATTCGGTTAAATCGACCACCGTCGTCGGTTGTTGGCCGAGATAGCCACCGTGGATGATTAAATCCACCACTTTTTCCAGCCGATCTTTAATTTCATCCGGATCGGATTCGGTAAAATCACTGCCCGGCAGCATTAACGAGGTGGAGAGCATCGGTTCGTTGAGCGTTTCCAGCAGCGCCAGCGCAATCGGGTTCGACGGTACGCGCAGCCCAATCGTTTTGCGTTTTTCCTGCAATAAACGGCGCGGCACCTCTTTTGTCCCTTTCAGGATAAACGTGTAATTGCCGGGCGTATTATTTTTAATCAGACGAAAAGCCACGTTATCGACAAAGGCATACGTCGACAGCTCCGATAAATCGCGGCACATCAGCGTAAAGTTGTGGCCATCCGGCAGGTGACGAATGCGGCAAATACGCTCCATCGCCCCTTTGTCTTCAATTTTACAGCCCAACGCATAACCGGAATCGGTGGGGTACACGATGACGCCGCCTTTACGCACAATTTCTACCGCCTGGTTAATCAACCGCGGCTGGGGGTTTTCCGGATGAATATAAAAAAATTGACTCATACTTCCCTCTCTCTGTTCTGTTGCGGCTGCTCCCATTTCAGCCATACGCCCTCAACACCGGCCGGAAGCCAGAGTTTGCGCCCCAGTTCAATCCATGGGCAAGGCTGATGGAAATCAGAACCTTGCGACGCCAGTAAACCAAACTGACAGGCATACGCGGCGAGCTGCGTTCGCTCGTTGGGAGCCTGCTGGCATTGGGCGACTTCCATCGCCTCACCGCCGCACTGTGCAAAATACGCCAGCAGCCTTTTCAGCCATTTAGCAGAAAGGTTATAGCGACCAGGGTGGGCCATTACCGCCGTTCCGCCAGAATGATGAATCACATCAATAGCTTGTTCTATTGTACACCACTGGGGAGGAACGTATCCCGTTTTGCCCCGTGCCAGATACTTTTTAAACACATCGGCAATATTGCTCGCTTTGCCCTGTTCCACCAGGAAACGGGCAAAGTGTCCGCGCGTTACGTTCGCCCCCTGCGCCAGCCGTTGCGCGCCTTCCCAGGCACCGGGAATGTGCGCTTTTTCTAAACGCTCAGCAATCAGTTTCGCCCTCTGGACCCGGCATTCAGATTGCGCCTGCAAAAAAGTACGCAGCGTCGGGTGGTCAATATCAATATTCAGACCAACAATATGTATTTCGTGGTTTTCCCAGACGGTGGAGATCTCCACACCGCTGATAAGCTGCAAATCCAGTCCGGCACGGACAATTTCCGCACGGGCTGCAGGAATGGCATCGGTGGTATCGTGGTCGGTTATCGCCAGCGTACCGACGCGCATTTCTACCGCGCGATGCACCAGTTGTTCCGGGGAAAGCAGACCGTCAGAGGCCGTCGTATGGCTGTGAAGATCGTAAATAATGGCGTAATTCGTGTCGCTCAAAGCGGCTCCGCTAATTCATCTGGACGTCGGTTTGTCGCCTATCATACAGTCCAGAGAATATTTTCTGAATTCGAGGTTGACTTTCTTTTCCTGAACCAGTTAACTAGTACGCAAGTTCACACGACAAGGTATCGCAAACATGAATGCCCATTTCTCTGTTACTCGCTGGTGGCGCACTCCCTGACAAGGGCTGTGAGATCACGTGCGCATTCAGCATACCGATACCAGGCCCGCTCACCCAGCGGGCTTTTTTTTGAACAAAATAAATAATGAGAGCGACTATGCAAACGCAAAAACCAGCACTCGAACTTCTGACCAGCAACGCCAGCTACCGCAGTAACCCGACGGCATTGTTCCATCAATTATGCGCTGCCCGACCGGCAACCCTGTTGCTGGAATCAGCGGATATTGATAGTAAAAGTGACTTAAAAAGCCTGCTGTTGGTTGATAGCGCGTTGCGTATCACCGCGCTTGGTGACACTGTCACCATTACAGCATTAACTGAAAATGGAGCAGCACTCCTGGCGCTGCTGGATAACGCCCTTCCAGCCGGTGTTGAAAACACCCTGCTCCCCGATGGGCGCGAGCTGCGATTCCCGCCGGTCAGCAGCCTGCTGGATGAAGACGCCCGCCTCTGTTCGCTCTCTGTGTTTGATGCTTTTCGCTTATTACAAAACCTGGTCGACGTCCCTTGCGATGAACGCGAAGCCATGTTCTTCGGCGGCTTGTTCGCGTATGACCTGGTAGCCGGTTTTGAAGATTTACCGCAGCTTACGCACGATCGCCGTTGCCCGGACTACTGCTTTTACCTCGCCGAAACCTTACTGGTGATCGACCACCAGAAACAGCAAACCCGTATCCAGGCAAGCCTGTTTACGCCTTCAGCAGAGGAAAAAGACCGCCTGCTCCAGCGAATCGACACCCTGCGCCAGCAGCTGGATCACCCGGCCGGAGCGTTGCCGGTGGAGAAAGTTGAACATATGCGCTGCGACTGCAACCAGAGTGATGAAGAGTACGGCGCAGTGGTTCGCGAAATGCAAAAAGCGATTCGCGCGGGCGAGATTTTTCAGGTAGTACCGTCTCGTCGCTTCACCCTGCCTTGCCCTTCACCGCTGGCGGCTTACGAAGTGTTAAAAAAGAGCAACCCCAGCCCGTACATGTTCTTTATGCAGGATAACGATTTCACCCTGTTCGGTGCCTCACCGGAAAGCTCGCTGAAATACGACGCCAGCAACCGCCAGATTGAGATCTACCCTATCGCCGGTACCCGTCCGCGTGGACGCCGTCCGGATGGTTCACTGGATCGCGATCTCGACAGCCGTATTGAACTGGAGATGCGTACCGACCACAAAGAACTGTCAGAACACTTAATGCTGGTGGATCTGGCGCGTAATGATCTGGCGCGCATCTGCACACCGGGTAGCCGCTATGTCGCTGATTTAACCAAAGTCGATCGCTACTCCTACGTGATGCACCTGGTTTCACGCGTGGTGGGTGAGCTGCGTCAGGATCTGGATGTTCTGCACGCCTACCGCGCCTGCATGAATATGGGCACCTTGAGCGGTGCGCCAAAAGTGCGTGCAATGCAGTTAATCGCCAAAGCGGAAGGCACACGTCGCGGTAGTTACGGCGGCGCGGTGGGTTATTTCACCGCCCATGGCGATCTGGATACCTGCATCGTAATTCGTTCTGCGTGGGTGGAGGACGGTGTGGCAACGGTACAGGCAGGCGCGGGTGTCGTGCTGGATTCCGTTCCGCAATCCGAAGCCGATGAAACCCGTAATAAAGCTCGCGCGGTTCTGCGCGCTATCGCTACCGCACACCACGCTCAGGAGACTTTCTGATGGCTGACATTCTGCTGCTTGATAACATCGATTCCTTTACTTACAACCTGGCGGATCAGCTGCGTGCGAGCGGACACAACGTGGTGATTTACCGTAACCATGTTCCGGCGCAGACCTTGATCGACCGCCTTCAGACAATGCAAAACCCGGTGCTGATGCTTTCTCCAGGTCCAGGCGCACCGTCTGAAGCTGGCTGCATGCCGGAGCTGCTTACGCGGTTGCGCGGCAAGTTACCGATTATCGGTATCTGCCTCGGTCACCAGGCGATTGTTGAAGCCTATGGCGGCTACGTCGGCCAGGCTGGTGAAATCCTGCACGGCAAAGCCTCAAGTATCGAACACGATGGCCAGGCGATGTTCGCGGGGTTAAGCAACCCGCTTCCCGTTGCGCGTTACCACTCACTGGTGGGCAGCAACATCCCGGCAGGATTAACCATCAATGCCCATTTTAACGGCATGGTGATGGCGGTGCGTCACGACGCCGATCGCGTTTGCGGTTTCCAGTTCCACCCGGAGTCGATTTTGACCACGCAAGGCGCACGTCTGCTGGAACAAACGCTGGCCTGGGCGCTGCAAAAACTGGAGCAGACGAATACGCTGCAACCGATTCTGGAAAAACTGTATCAGGCGCAAACACTCAGCCAGCAGGAGAGCCACCAGCTTTTCTCTGCGGTGGTACGCGGCGAGCTGAAGCCGGAACAACTGGCGGCCGCGCTGGTCAGTATGAAAATTCGCGGTGAGCATCCCAACGAAATTGCCGGAGCGGCCACCGCACTGCTGGAGAATGCCGCGCCGTTCCCGCGCCCGGACTATGCTTTTGCCGATATCGTCGGCACCGGTGGCGACGGCAGCAACAGCATTAATATTTCCACCGCCAGTGCATTTGTCGCTGCTGCGTGCGGACTGAAAGTTGCCAAACACGGCAATCGCAGCGTGTCGAGCCGTTCCGGCTCATCGGATTTGCTGGCGGCATTTGGTATCAATCTGGATATGAACGCAGATAAATCGCGTACCGCGCTCGATGAGCTGGGTGTCTGTTTCCTGTTTGCGCCGAAGTATCACACCGGTTTTCGCCACGCAATGCCGGTCCGTCAGCAGTTGAAAACCCGTACTCTGTTCAACGTGCTCGGCCCGTTGATTAATCCGGCGCACCCACCGCTGGCGCTGATCGGCGTCTATAGCCCGGAGCTGGTGCTGCCGATTGCCGAAACCCTGCGCGTCCTCGGTTATCAGCGTGCGGCAGTCGTACATAGCGGCGGCATGGACGAAGTGTCACTGCATGCGCCTACACTGGTTGCCGAACTGCACGATGGCGAAATCAAAAGTTACCAACTCACCGCTGCCGACTTTGGCCTGACGCCGTACCATCAGGAGGCGCTGGCTGGCGGGACACCGGAAGAAAACCGTGACATTCTGACACGCTTACTCCAGGGTAAAGGTGAGGCCGCGCATGAAGCCGCCGTCGCCGCCAATGTCGCCATGTTGATGCGTCTGCACGGCGAAGAGGATTTACAGGCCAACGCGCAGAAGGTTCTGGATGTGCTGCACAGCGGAGCAGCCTACGACAAAGTCACCGCACTTGCGGCAAGAGGGTAAAAAATGCAGACCGTTTTAGCGAAAATCGTCGCCGATAAAGCCGTATGGGTAGCGGCGCGCAAGGAGCAACAACCGCTGGCCAGTTTTCAGAACGAGGTCGTGCCAAGCACGCGTCGCTTCTACGATGCCCTGCAAGGCACGCGGACAGCGTTTATCCTGGAGTGCAAAAAAGCCTCGCCCTCCAAAGGCGTGATCCGCAATGATTTTGACCCGGCGCGCATTGCGTCTATCTACAAACATCATGCGTCGGCAATTTCCGTGCTGACGGATGAGAAATATTTCCAGGGCAGTTTTGATTTTCTGCCGATTGTCAGCGGCATCGCGCCGCAGCCGATCCTGTGCAAAGACTTTATTATCGACGCTTATCAGATTTACCTGGCGCGTTACTACCAGGCAGATGCGTGCCTGCTGATGCTTTCGGTACTCGACGATGAGCAGTACCGCCAGCTTGCCGCCGTCGCGCACAGTCTGAATATGGGCGTGCTGACGGAAGTCAGTAATGAAGAAGAGCTGCAGCGCGCTATCGCGCTGGAAGCGAAAGTCGTCGGCATCAACAACCGCGACCTGCGCGACCTGTCCATCGATTTGAACCGCACCCGTGAGCTTGCTCCGCGCCTTGGCACAGGTGTGACGGTCATCAGCGAATCTGGCATCAATACTTATGCTCAGGTGCGTGAGCTCAGCCATTTTGCCAATGGTTTCCTGATTGGCTCCGCGCTGATGTCCCATGACGATCTCGATGCGGCAGTAAAACGCGTTTTGCTGGGTGAAAACAAAGTGTGCGGGCTGACCCGCCCGCAGGACGCGCAGGCGGCTCATCAGGCCGGTGCCATCTACGGTGGTTTGATCTTCGTGGCCAGCTCCCCGCGCGCCGTAACGGAAGTGCAGGCACAAACGGTGATGCAGGCCGCGCCGCTGCAATATGTTGGTGTGTTCCGTAATGCCGCGCCCGAAGACGTGGTGGCTAAAGCTAACGCACTCAATCTGGTAGCCGTCCAGCTGCACGGTGATGAAGACCAGGCCTATATCGATACGCTGCGCGAGCGTCTGCCGACAAAGACGCAAATCTGGAAAGCGCTCAGCGTTGGCGACAGCCTGCCCGCGCGGCGCTTCCGGCAGGTCGATAAATATGTGTTTGATAACGGCCAGGGCGGCAGCGGTAAACGTTTCGACTGGTCGCTGCTGGCAGGCGAACCGCTGGATAACGTGATTCTTGCTGGTGGCCTGAGCGCAGATAATTGCGTGCAGGCGGCCAAAACCGGCTGTGCCGGACTCGATTTTAATTCAGGCGTGGAGTCGGAACCGGGTATCAAAGATGCCAGCAAACTGGCCTCGGTTTTCCGCACACTGCGCGCTTATTAAGGAAAGAAGATAATGACGACACTACTGAATCCCTATTTTGGCGAGTTTGGCGGAATGTTCGTTCCGCAAATCCTGATGCCGGCATTGCGCCAGCTTGAAGAAGCCTTTGTCAGCGCACAGAGCGATGCCGAATTTCAGCAACAGTTTAACGATCTGCTGAAAAACTACGCCGGACGTCCGACCGCGCTGACCAAATGCCAGAACATTACTGCCGGTACGCGCACCACGCTTTACCTCAAGCGTGAAGATTTGCTGCATGGTGGCGCGCACAAAACCAACCAGGTGCTGGGTCAGGCGTTGCTGGCAAAACGCATGGGCAAAACCGAAATTATCGCCGAAACGGGAGCGGGTCAGCATGGCGTGGCCTCGGCGCTGGCGAGCGCCCTGCTGGGCCTGAAATGTCGCATTTATATGGGCGCAAAAGACGTTGAACGCCAGTCGCCAAATGTGTTCCGCATGCGCTTAATGGGCGCGGAAATCATCCCGGTACACAGCGGTTCCGCCACGCTGAAAGATGCCTGTAACGAGGCGCTGCGCGACTGGTCTGGTAGCTATGAAACCGCGCACTATATGCTGGGAACTGCGGCAGGTCCGCACCCTTTCCCGACCATTGTGCGCGAGTTCCAGCGCATGATTGGTGAAGAGACCAAAGCGCAGATCCTCGAAAAAGAGGGGCGTCTGCCGGATGCAGTTATCGCCTGTGTGGGCGGTGGTTCTAACGCGATCGGTATGTTTGCCGATTTTATCGACGAAACCTCTGTCGGCCTGATTGGTGTCGAACCGGCGGGTCACGGTATTGAAACCGGCGAGCACGGCGCACCGCTGAAACATGGCCGCGTTGGCATCTATTTTGGTATGAAATCGCCGATGATGCAGACAGAAGAAGGCCAGATTGAAGAGTCTTACTCTATTTCTGCGGGTCTTGATTTCCCGTCAGTCGGACCGCAGCATGCGTACCTCAACAGTACGGGGCGTGCCGACTATGTTTCGATCACCGATGACGAGGCGCTGGAAGCCTTCAAAACCCTGTGCCGCCATGAAGGGATCATTCCGGCGCTGGAATCCTCGCACGCCCTCGCCCATGCGCTAAAAATGATGCGCGAGAACCCGGACAAAGAACAGTTGCTGGTGGTTAACCTTTCCGGACGCGGCGACAAAGATATTTTTACCGTACATGACATCCTGAAAGCGCGAGGGGAAATCTGATGGAACGCTATGACAATTTATTTAAACAGCTGAGCGCGCGCAAAGAAGGTGCATTCGTTCCCTTCGTCACGCTGGGCGATCCGTCCCCGGAACAGTCGTTAAAAATCATTGATACGCTGATTGAAGCGGGTGCGGATGCGCTTGAGCTGGGGATCCCCTTTTCCGACCCGCTTGCGGATGGCCCGACCATCCAGAACGCCACGCTGCGCGCCTTTGCCGCAGGCGTGACACCGTCACAATGTTTCGAAATGCTGGCAACCATTCGCCAGAAGCATCCGACCATCCCTGTTGGCTTGCTGATGTACGCCAACCTGGTTTTCAGTCGGGGAATTGACGAATTCTATGCCCAGTGCGCAAAAGTCGGCGTCGATTCTGTGCTGGTGGCGGATGTGCCGATTGAAGAGTCCGCACCGTTCCGCCAGGCGGCTTTGCGCCATAATATCGCGCCCATCTTCATCTGCCCGCCAAACGCGGACGACGATCTGTTGCGCCAGATTGCCTCTTATGGCCGGGGGTACACCTACCTGCTTTCGCGCGCTGGAGTCACTGGCGCGGAAAACCGTGCGGCGCTGCCACTGCACCATCTGGTGGAAAAACTTACCGAGTATCACGCTGCGCCCGCGCTGCAGGGCTTCGGTATTTCCGCACCGGATCAGGTTAGCGCTGCCGTAGAAGCAGGTGCCGCCGGGGCGATTTCCGGTTCAGCGATCGTGAAAATCATCGAGAAAAATCTCGCCAACCCAACGGCTATGCTGGCTGAACTGAAAGCCTTTGTGCAAAGCCTGAAAGGCGCTACTTTACCGCGTTAACCTCCCGCACCGCCTGTTGATTCAGGCGGTGCGCTTTCCTGTTTATCCCCATGTTTTCCTGACGCATTGTTAAAAGGTTCATATTTTCTGTGGAATAATAATTCTAAAAATTATGACACCGATAAAAACACCATGCGTGAGACTCCTGATTCTTGCTGGCATCGTCGCTGGCTGGCCCTGTTACTGACCGGGTTGCTTTCCGGCGCGGCTGGCATGTTGATCGCCCTTCTGCTGCATGCCATCCAGCACCTCGCTTTTGGTTATAGCCAGCAATCGCTAATCGGCGGCGCACCATTTCTGCAGGGCGTAACGGATGCCAGCGCCCTGCGCCGTTTTGCTTCTCTTGCTGCCGCGGGTGTGGTGGCAGGCTGGGGCTGGTGGCTCCTGGAGCGCTATGCAAAAAAACGTGTCAGTGTGGTTGCTGCGCTAAAAGATGTTCAGCGCCCGATGCCTGCTTTCACCACCTTAACTCATGCGCTCTTGCAAGTTGTTACCGTGGCGATGGGCTCGCCGCTCGGGCGTGAAAGCGCACCGCGTGAAGTTGGTGCCCTGTTTGGTGGTGGGATCGCACGGCATATCGGCTTAAATGCGCAAGAGACGAGGCTGGTGATCGCCTGTGGCGCAGGTGCCGGGCTGGCGGCGGTATATAACGTCCCGCTGGCGGGCGCGATTTTTACCCTTGAGGTGTTGCTGGTCACGATCAGTTGGGATGCGGTCATTGCCGCCATTGTCACCTCCGCTCTCGCTGCGTTCGTGGCATCGCTGGTGCTGGGCAACGAGCGACAATATCTTTTTACCGCCCCCGCCGCGCACCTGTCCTTGATTATCTGGGCTACCTTATCCGGCCCGTTGTTCGGCTATGCCGCCAGTCTGTTCCGGCGGATGACCAAAATCGCGCGCGCACAGGTGAAAACCAACTGGCAGATGCCGGTCTTCTGTTTTATCGCTTTTGCCTGTCTCGGCTTGCTCGCTATCTGGTTTCCGCAATTACCTGGCAATGGGCGCGGTCCGGTGCAACTCAGTTTTGGCGGAGGCGTTACGCTGCCGCTGGCGGCAATGTTGATCGGGTTGAAAGTGCTGAGTATCTGGATGGTGCTGCGCAGCGGAGCCGAAGGCGGCCTGCTCACGCCAGGTCTGGCGATCGGTGCCCTGCTGGGAGCGCTGATGTTCCTGCTGATTGGGCAATTTTTCCCCGGTGGCAGTATGGCGGAATTCGCGCTGACCGGTGGCGCGGCTTTTCTCGCCTCGTCGATGCAAATGCCGCTCACTGCCATTGTGCTGCTGATGGAATTCACCGGCATGGATTTCAGCTTTTTTGTGCCGTTGACCCTCTGTGTTGCGGGTGCGTATATGACGTGCCGCTATTGCGAGTCGCGCGTTCGTTTACGGCGCTGAAAGCGCCATCAGGTTTCTGATAGCTGCGCGAAAAAACATTAAACGCTGACATTCGTAATGCGTCATCTCGCAGTTGGCCGCGCACCATGAGGTCTGGACAAACGAGGGTTTATCCCGCGGCTTACGGTGATCTTTGTGGTTGGTGCGCGTAGCGTGATGGCGCTGGGGAGCGGTTACATACGCTAAAAGAAATCCGCATGGTGATACGGCATAGAAGTGCGTGGAAACTGGTTATTGTGAAACCAGTTTCCACAATACGCTTAAAAACGATAACCAGCAGAGAACATAAATACCCACGGATCCAGGCGAGTATGTACGCTTTGTTGCTCACCATTTGCTTTAAAACGCACATCCGTATCAATATCCATCCACCAGACTGACATGTTAATCAGCCAGTTGCGGTTGATTAAGTAATCCAGACCGGCTTGCCCCGCCACGCCCCAGGAGTCTTTCAGACTCAAATCCGACAGCCCGGCCGCTTTCCCGGTATCGTTAAATTTCTCATCAAAGAAAGTGGTGTAGTTTACGCCTGCCCCAAGATATGGGCGCAATTTGCTCTGTGAATCACCGAAATACCACTGCGCCATCAATGTCGGCGGCAGGTGGTGCACAGTGGCGATGTCGCCGGTTGGACCGGTGCCAACGCGGTGGCGAAACGGCGTCGCGGCCAGTAATTCAATGCCGATGTTGTCGGTCGCCATCCAGCTCATCGTCACACCAAGTTGGGTGTTATTGTTGACATTAAAACTGCCCAGAGCGCCTAAAACGTTATCAGAACCTTCCGTCGGACGTACCGTCGCAGAACCGGCTCGAATGAAAAACTCGCCAGCTTCATGCGCGTATACACCTGTAGAAAGACTACTCAGGATCAATGCTGCCACGGCTAACTTCTTCATATCCACTCCATGTTTAAGGTTTTTATCGCGCCGTGAATATACCTATAACTGAGTACAAAGTGATCCAACACAGATCACACTTGACCCCGTAATTTAACATTCATTGATCTGGGTTAATTTTCACTACTCGTTACACTCATTAACTTTTGTATTTAAATCAATTTCCGCTTTGTGAGGCGGTTAAAAAAATACCTGTTCACCCATCTTGTGCGCGTTCTGCGGCAGCGATAATTTATTGGCCTGACAATTTATGTTGATGCGTGGTTAAGTGCAGGTGTGCTATGAGTGATGTGAATCCGTGCATGTCGTGCGGAGCCTGTTGTGCGTATTTTCGAGTCTCTTTCTATTGGGCTGAAGCGGATGACGCTGGCGGCCCTGTCCCGGCTCAACTCACCGAGCCGCTAACCCCCTTTCTGCGCTGCATGAGCGGAACCAACCAAAAGCAGAGCCGCTGTACGGCGCTGCAGGGTACGCCCGGCGAGTCGGCCAGTTGCAGTATTTATGCGAACAGACCCTCTCCCTGCCGGGAATTTACGATGTCCGGCGAAGACGGAAAGGTTAATGAGGCCTGCGATCGTGCTCGCGCGCGCTACGGTTTAGCGCCTCTTTACAAAGATATGCTTTTCCATACAAGCAGCGATGCTGCCACTGAGAGTGTATTCGGGGTACAATTGCCCGCAATTTAACACCGCTATACTCAAGGAGAGTGCATGTCTATCACGGCGAAGTCCGTTTACCGTGACACGGGGAATTTTTTTCGTAATCAGTTCGTTACCATTTTACTGATCGCGCTGCTTTGTGCGTTTATCACGTTCTTACTTGGGAGCGCCTTTAAGCCCAGTGATGAGCAACTCTCCATTTTAAGTGAAGGGGATAATCTTGCAGGCAGCGTCGGGTTGTTTGAACTGGTGCAAAATATGACGCCGGAGCAGCAACAAGTGCTGCTCCGCGCCTCTGCGGCGTCGACGTTTTCCGGCCTTGTTGGCAATGCGATTCTCGCTGGTGGCGTGCTGCTGATGATCCAGATGATTTCTGCGGGTCAGCGCATCAGCGCGTTGCGGGCGATTGGTGCCAGCGCCCCACTGTTGCCGAAGCTATTTTTACTGATCCTGCTGACCACGTTTATCGTGCAAATCGGCATTATGTTTGTGATTGTCCCGGGCGTCATTCTGGCGATCCTGCTCGCTTTCGCCCCGGTGATACTGGTGCAGGATAAAACGGGGATTTTCGCTGCCATGCGTAACAGCATGCGTCTTGCCTGGGCGAATATGCGTCTTGTCGCTCCGGCAGTGTTAGGTTGGTTACTGGCGAAAACATTCCTGCTGCTGTTTGCCCATAACTTTGCGGTGTTCACTGTAGAAGGCGGCGAAGTGATTGCCAATACGTTGAGCAACCTGATTTCCGCAGCGCTGCTGGTTTATCTGTTCCGCCTCTATATGTTGATGCGTTCGTGATTGTTCCGGTTGCCCGCGTCTGTGGGCTACCCCTTATGATGGAATCGTAGAATGAAGCAGTTTCTTGATTTTCTGCCGTTAGTGGTCTTTTTCGCCTTTTACAAACTGTACGATATCTATGCGGCGACCACTGCGCTGATCATCGCGACCGCTATCGTGCTGATATACAGCTGGGTGCGCTATCGCAAAGTGGAAAAGATGGCGCTGATAACTTTTGTGCTGGTCGCAGTATTCGGCGGGCTGACCCTTTTCTTCCATAACGATGAGTTTATTAAATGGAAGGTGACGGTGATTTACGCCCTGTTCGCTGCTGCGCTGCTCTTCAGCCAGTGGGTAATGAAAAAGCCGCTGATCCAGCGCATGCTCGGCAAAGAGATCGCACTGCCGGAAGCCGTTTGGGGCAAGCTGAACATCGCATGGGCACTGTTCTTTATTTTGTGTGGTCTGGCAAATATCTACATTGCCTTCTGGCTGCCGCAAAATATCTGGGTGAATTTCAAAGTGTTTGGCTTAACCGCCCTGACACTGCTCTTCACTGTGCTGAGCGGTGTTTATATCTACCGCCATATGCCCGCGCAGGACGACAAATCCTGAGAATGAAAGCCAGGCTCTCGCGCCTGGCTTTTTTCTTTCCGAACGCCCCGCATTCGTAGTAGCATCCCGCCATAAATCCCTCATAGCAGAAGAGATAACAATGACAACCCTTCAGGACACTCCCCAGGGAGATCTTGTTTTACGCACATTAGCAATGCCAGCAGACACCAATGCCAACGGCGATATCTTCGGCGGCTGGTTAATGTCACAAATGGATATTGGCGGGGCAATACAAGCCAAGGAAATTGCGCATGGTCGCGTGGTGACGGTGCGCGTTGACGGCATGACTTTTCTGCGCCCGGTCGCGGTGGGCGACGTGGTGTGCTGCTACGCACGCTGCGTTAAACGGGGCAACACGTCAGTGACGATTAATATTGAAGTGTGGGTGAAGAAGGTCTCATCCGAGCCAATTGGTCAGCGCTATAAAGCGACGGAAGCGCTGTTTATTTACGTCGCAGTGGATAATGAAGGTAAACCGCGCCCGTTACCGCAGGCATAAGAAAAAAGCCTCCTTACGGAGGCTTTTTTTATTCCATTGAGGCACCGCCGTTCAGGCGGAACACAATATTCACAATTAATCCCGAACCCGGTTTCCCTGACTCATAACGCCACTTGCGCATTGCCGCTTTTACTTCACGCTCGAACATATTCGCCGGTTGCGCCGACAATACTTCAACATTCTCAACACGGCCATCTGAGGTGACGTCAAATTTCACTTTTACCCGGCCTTCAATACGCAGTGCTTGCGCGCGGGCCGGATACTGCGGCTGATTGCGGCTCAGCGCGCGCGGGCCGGCAGGAACAGCCGGCGCTGGCTGGGTTGTTGCCGACGGCGTCGGATTCGCGACCGGGCGTGCGGGCGCGTTATTCTGGAACGGCGAGGCCGGTTGCGGCGTTACCGGTTTGACTTCGCGCTTCGGCTGCTCGACCTTATTCTCCGGTTTTGGTTTTGGCTTAGGTTTTGGCTGCGGTTTGGGCTTTTCAATCACCACTGGCGCTTCTTTCGGAGGCTCAGGAACGGGTTCCGGCTCGGGCTCCGGTTCAACCACCGGCTCCGGCGGCTGAGCAACCTGGGGAGGTTCCAGATCGGCAGGCGAAACCATCGTTACCGTAATAGGCTGCGCGGGCGCAGGAAGCTCAACGACCTGATGTACCGATGTATAGAGCAGACCCGCCACGACAGCACCGTGAATACCGATGGACAATAGCGTCGGCCAGGGAAAGCGGCGAGGTAAATCGAGGGTCATTGAAGTCATAATCGTGTCAGTTAAAAAACCAGAACTAGATTTTAAATGCAAATAGCAATCATATTCAACAAGCCATCGCAGGCGCAGGCCATTTAGTCGAGTAAATGGGTAAAAAAGCCGCACACTTTGCATGGCTGTTACCGCATTGTCATCTTTACATTGCAGTCGTTTCACCTTTCACATAGGGTATGGCTTTCTTATCTGTAAGGAGTTCTGCCCGTGCTGTACGTTATTTTTGCTGAAGATATTGCTGACTCGCTCGAAAAACGTTTGTCCGTGCGCCCTGCCCATCTGGCAAGACTGCAACTGCTGCACGATGAAGGCCGCCTGCTGACGGCTGGCCCAATGCCGGCCGTTGACAGCAACGATCCGGGAGCGGCGGGTTTCACTGGCTCGACGGTGATTGCTGAGTTTGAATCGCTGGAAGCGGCGAAGTCCTGGGCAGAAGCCGATCCTTACGTCGCTGCCGGGGTTTACCAGAACGTAACGGTGAAGCCGTTCAAAAAAGTATTCTAAAAAGAAAAGACCCGCCACGGCGGGTCTTTTACATTACAGGCGGCTTCAGAACCCGGCAGCATTTCACATCCGGCTGATGAGTTGATCGCCTGTGCAAATCGCGGCGTATTAACGAACTTGCCCGCGACTAACATATACCCGCTTCCTGCGGTATATATAGACAGGCAGATCGCCAGGTCTGATTTTTATTATTTAATGCCCAACGCTTTTGGAAAAAAGATTAATAATCACCACCCCGGCGATAATTAACCCCATCCCCATGATTGCCGGCATATCCAGTTTTTGCCCATGTACAAGCCAGCCAGCAAGACCTATCAGCACAATACCTGCACCTGACCAGATGGCATAAATCACCCCGGTAGGCAGAGTGCGCATCGTAATTGTCAGGCACCAGAATGCGATGCAATACCCGGCGATACTGATAATACCGGGTAACAAACGGGTAAAGCTGTCGGAAGATTTCAGCGCCGTGGTGGCAATCACTTCCATCACAATGGCAATACTGAGAAAGATAAAGGCTTCTTTATTCATATGGGTTACCGGACAATATTAACGTTTACTCAGCGCCAGACGGGTGGCAAACAGCAAAAAGACCATGCCCGTGCAACGATCCATCCAGCGTATGACTTTTTCTTTACGCAGGAATGACGCCAGCGGGCGCGTGGCAGAAATCAGTAGCGTCGACCAGCAGGTGCCCAGTAAAAGGTGAATAAAAACCAGGCCAAACGTCCACGCGATCGGCGGTTGCCCCTGCGGAATAAACTGCGGCAAAAATGAGACATAAAAAATGCCCACTTTCGGGTTAAGTACGTTGCCGAACATCCCTTTGATAAACCAGTTCTGCGATTTCGTATCGCTTGCGTCTACCGCCGCAAACGATCTGCGCGGGCGCAGCAACATGTTCAGGCCCAACCAGCATAAATAGGCAGCACCGCAATATTTCAGGATATTGTACGCCAGCTCAGAGACTGCGATCAGTGCGCCCAGACCAAACGCCACCATTGCGCCCCAGATAAGGCAACCGGTGTTGATTCCCATCTGTGCCTTGAAGGCCTCTTTGCGGCCCTCAACGGTCGCGGTGCGTAGTATCAGCGCCGTGTCCAGCCCCGGTGTTAATGTCAAAAGCGTGGCGGCGAAGGTAAAAGCCAGCAGACTATCCATTACCGACATACGACAACTCCCTCTTTAGCACTAAGTCCAGAAACGATCGCGGGCACCTGTTCGGTGCCCGGATATTAAAGATCGTAAATAGCGAATAACAGCACATTACGATGACGGTTTACGCCACATTTCCTGATGGCGTGGATGCGCATATTGCGTCGTGATTGCGCTTCCAGCCAGCGCGCTTTACGGCGGCTCATCTGCCGCAGCATACGCCAGCGCCCCACTTCCGTTCGACTACGCTTCATTTTTACAACTCAAAACTTAACAGAAACGCCATTATAGTCCGTCAACTTCGCCAGGCCAGCGCTTTTCGGCGTTTTTATTTGCCAGATGAATGCGGATGCGTACACTCATGAAATACGGTTTTTAAAAAGGATTTTTATCTATGTCCGCTTTTTACACGGTAATGAGTTGGCTGATTGTCCTGGGTTACTGGCTACTGATTGCTGGTGTAACACTGCGCATATTGATGAAGCGCCGCGCGGTCACCTCCGCGATGGCGTGGTTATTGATTATTTACATCCTGCCGCTGGTTGGGATCATCGCCTATCTTTCCCTGGGTGAGCTGCACCTTGGAAAACGTCGTGCCGAGCGCGCCCGCGCTATGTGGCCTTCGACTGCCAAGTGGCTGAATGATCTGAAAAATTTCAAGCATATCTTTGCCACTGAAAACAGCGGTGTGGCGTCTTCTCTTTTCAAGCTTTGCGAGCGACGTCAGGGGATCGCCGGGGTTAAGGGCAACCAGTTGCAGCTACTCACCTCAACCGATGATGTCATGCAGGCATTGATCCGCGACATCCAGCTCGCCCGCCACAATATTGAGATGGTGTTTTACATCTGGCAACCCGGCGGAATGGCGGATCAGGTGGCCGAATCGTTAATGGCCGCAGCGCGCCGCGGCGTACACTGTCGCCTGTTGCTGGACTCTGCCGGCAGCGTGGCGTTTTTCCGCAGCCCGTGGGCAACCATGATGCGAAACGCCGGCATTGAAGTGGTCGAAGCGCTGAAAGTGAATTTAATGCGTGTTTTTCTGCGCCGCATGGATTTACGCCAGCACCGAAAAATCGTGTTGATAGATAATTACATCGCCTACACCGGCAGCATGAATCTGGTTGATCCGCGCTTCTTTAAGCAAGATGCTGGCGTCGGTCAGTGGGTCGATTTGATGGCGCGCATGGAAGGTCCGATCGCTACGGCAATGGGGATTGTTTACTCTTGCGACTGGGAAATTGAAACCGGAAAACGCATTCTTCCCCCGCCGCCGGACGCCAACATCATGCCTTTTGAGGAGGCCAGCGGCCACACCATTCACACCATTGCTTCCGGGCCTGGTTTTCCGGAAGATCTGATCCATCAGGCATTGCTGACCGCTGTCTACGCATCGCGCGAATATTTAATTATGACCACGCCCTATTTCGTACCCAGCGACGACCTGCTGCATGCGATTTGTACGGCTGCTCAGCGCGGTGTGGACGTGAGTATTATTCTGCCGCGCAAAAACGATTCGCTGCTGGTCGGCTGGGCCAGTCGGGCATTTTTTGGCGAGTTGCTGGCCGCAGGCGTAAAGATTTACCAGTTCGAAGGCGGTCTGCTGCATACCAAAAGCGTGCTGGTGGATGGCGAACTGAGCCTCATTGGTACTGTAAATCTGGATATGCGTAGCCTGTGGCTGAATTTCGAAATCACGCTGGTGATTGACGATGCCGGTTTCGGTGGCGATCTGGCGGCCGTACAGGATGATTACATCTCCCGCTCCCGCTTACTTGATGCGCGATTGTGGGTAAAACGGCCGTTCTGGCACCGCATTGCTGAACGACTGTTTTACTTCTTCAGTCCGTTGCTGTAAAACGTGCCCAACAGACGCGAAGAGGTAATCATGGAAATGGATCTGAATAATCGCCTGACCGAAGACGAAACCCTTGAGCAGGCTTACGACATCTTCCTCGAACTGGCAGCGGATAATCTCGACCCGGCGGACATCATTCTTTTCAACTTACAGTTTGAAGAGCGTGGCGGCGCTGAGTTATTTGATCCTGGCGAAGACTGGCAGGAACATGTGGATTACGATTTAAACCCGGACTTCTTCGCTGAAGTGGTCATTGGCCTTGCGGATACCGATGGCGGCGAAATCAATGACATCTTCGCACGCGTCTTACTGTGCCGCGAAAAAGATCACAAACTTTGCCATATTCTCTGGCGCGAATAAGCGCGGAAAGAGAAAAGAAAAAGGGCTGACAGTTGTCAGCCCTTTTTATATGCGTGGATTATAGCGGGTCGACTTTCAGGCAGGAGACCGCATGACGGAAGCTGCCCTCCAGCACCGGACGTGTCTGCGCGCACTCAGGCCCGGCAATCGGGCAGCGAGTACGGAACACGCAGCCCGACGGCGGGTTGATTGGTGATGGCAAATCCCCTTCCAGCAACTGTATCGTCTTGTTCTTTTCCCGATCCGGATCCGGAACCGGCACCGCCGACATCAGCGCTTTGGTATATGGATGCAGCGGGTTCTGATACACCTCGTCATAAGTGCCAAGCTCTACAGCATGGCCGAGATACATCACCAGCACACGATCGGAGATATGCTTAACTACCGCCAGGTCGTGAGCGATAAAGATTAGCGACAGCCCCATTTCACGTTGCAGTTGCTGCAGCAGGTTAACAACCTGCGCCTGGATTGAAACATCCAGCGCGGAAACCGGCTCATCACAAATGATCAGTTTCGGTTCGAGGATCAGCGCGCGGGCAATACCGATACGCTGACACTGGCCGCCGGAGAACTCATGCGGATAGCGGTTAATCAGGTTCGGCAGCAGCCCCACTTTCATCATCATCGTTTTAACGCGATCGCGCACTTCCTGGCGCGACATTTTCGGATGATAGGTGCGCAGCGGTTCGGCGATGATTTCACCGATAGTCATACGTGGGTTCAGTGATGCCAGCGGATCCTGGAATATCATCTGGATATCGCTGCGCACGTCGCGCCACTCTTCCTGCTTCATGCCCAGCAGATCTTTACCCAGCCAGGCCACTTTTCCGTCGGTGGCTTTCACCAGGCCAATAATGGCACGGGCGAAAGTCGACTTGCCGCAACCGGATTCGCCCACTACGCCAAGGGTTTCCCCTTCGTACAGACGCAGCGTAACGCCATCAACCGCTTTCAGGGTTTTCGGCGGTTGCCAGAACCACTGCTTGCCATCTTTGATGTCGAAATGCACCTTTAAATCGGCGATTTCCAGCAGCACTTTTCTCTCATCAATCGCGGTATTCATACCAGTTCCTCTACCGATTTAAAGCAGGCGCGCAAACGGCCCGGGGCAAACTCCTCCAGCGGTGGAGCACTGTTACAGATTTCCATCGCGTGCGGGCAGCGCGGCTGGAACGGGCAGCCTTTCGGCAGACGCAGCAGGTTCGGCGGGTTGCCAGGAATGGTCAACAAGGCTTCGCCTTCCGTGTCGAGGCGCGGTACGGCATTGAGCAGGCCGATAGAGTACGGATGGGATGGCTGATAGAACACATCGCGCGCTTTGCCATACTCCATGGTACGGCCAGCGTACATCACCAGCACTTTGTCACAGATACCAGCAACAACGCCCAGGTCATGGGTGATCATAATGATTGCGGTGTTGAATTCGCGTTTCAGCTCGTTCAGCAGGGTCATGATCTGCGCCTGTACGGTCACGTCCAGCGCGGTGGTCGGTTCATCGGCGATCAACAGTTTTGGCCGGCATAACAACGCCATTGCGATCATGACACGCTGGCGCATACCGCCGGAAAACTCATGCGGATACATGCGCATGCGTTTACGTGCTTCCGGCATTTTCACCGCGTCGAGCATTTTAACGGACTCTTCAAATGCTTCCGCTTTGTTCATGCCTTTGTGCAACATCAGGACTTCCATCAACTGCTCACCCACGCGCATATACGGGTTCAGCGAGGTCATTGGGTCCTGGAAAATCATCGAGATCTGCTCGGCGCGCAGTTTGTTCAGCGCCTGCTCCGGCAGGTTAAGGATCTCTTTGCCGTTGAACGTCGCCGAGCCGCCAATGCGCCCGTTCGCCGCCAGCAACCCCATCAGAGCAAACGCCGTCTGGGATTTACCGGAACCCGATTCACCCACGATACCCAGTGTTTCACCGGCACGCAGCGAGAAGTTCAGGTCATTCACCGCCGTGACGTCGCCATCCGGGGTCTGGAAGGTCACTCGCAGATCTTTCACGTCCAGCAGGAGATTGGATTGCTGCTGCGTCGCCGACGCGAATGAGGTTTCAGTTATGCTCATAACAGCACTCCTTAACGGTCTTTCGGATCGAGGGCATCACGCAGGCCATCGCCGATAAAGTTAAAACAGAACAAAGTGATAACCAGGAAACCTGCCGGGAACAGCAGCAACCACGGCGACACTTCCATCGAGTTCGCACCATCGCTTAACAGCGCGCCCCAGCTGCTTAGCGGCTCCTGGGTACCCAGACCGAGGAAGCTCAGGAAGGATTCGAACAGGATCATGCTTGGCACCAGCAGTGAGGCATACACCACCACCACGCCCAGTACGTTTGGCACAATGTGGCGCACAACAATATTAGCGGTAGAAACCCCGCCGACCTGCGCCGCTTCGATAAACTCTTTCCGTTTCAGGCTCAGGGTCTGACCACGCACAATACGCGCCATATCGAGCCAGGAAACCATGCCGATAGCAACAAAGATGAGCAGAATGTTTTGCCCAAAGAACGTCACCAGCAGGATCACAAAGAACATAAACGGGAAGGAGTTGAGGATCTCCAGCAAACGCATCATCACCGAGTCCGTTTTGCCGCCCAGGTAGCCGGAAAGTGAACCGTACAGCGTTCCCAGGATAACGGCCACCAGCGCCGCAGCGATACCCACCATCAGCGAGATACGTCCGCCGATTGCCACACGCACCAGCAGGTCGCGCCCCGAAGAGTCAGTACCAAAATAGTGACCGGACTCCATATCCGGCTTGCTGGACATCATGCCCCAGTCGGTATCGAAATAACTAAACTGCGACAGCATCGGTGCTAATGTCACAAACAGGGCTATCAGCAGCAATACGATCAGGCTTGCTACCGCAGCACGGTTATGCATAAAGCGACGGCGTGCGTCCTGCCACAGGCTTCGTCCTTCGACTTCCAGTTTCTCACTGAAGTTTTCCAGCGCCTCGCTGTTTTTCTTACTTAACATCATGGCGAACTCCAGTATTAATAACGAATCTTCGGATCGATAACGGCATACAGCACATCAACAATCGCGTTAAACAGAATGGTCAGCGTGCCAACCAGAATGGTCAGGCTCAGCACCAGCGAATAGTCACGGTTCAGCGCGCCGTTAACGAACAGCTGGCCGATACCCGGCAGACCATAAATGGTCTCGATAACCATGGAACCGGTAATGATGCCGACAAACGCCGGGCCCATATAGGAGAGCACTGGCAGCAGCGCGGGTTTGAGCGCGTGGCGGAAAATGATCCGGCGCATCGGCAACCCTTTGGCACGCGCAGTGCGAATAAAGTTTGAGTGCAAAACTTCAATCATCGAACCGCGAGTGATACGTGCAATGCTGGCAATATAAGCCAGAGACAACGCCACCATCGGCAGGATCATGAATTTCAGTGCCCCGCCATTCCAGCCGCCCGCGGGCAGCCACTTCAGCACGATGGCGAAGATCATCACCAATAACGGCGCGACAACGAAGCTCGGGATAACGACCCCGGTCATTGCCAGCCCCATCACCGTATAGTCCCATCGGGTATTCTGGTTAAGCGCGGCTACGACACCGGCCGTAACGCCAAAGACAATCGCCAGAATAAATGCCGCCGCACCTAATTTTGCGGAAACCGGGAAGCTTGCCGCTACCAGGTCATTCACAGTGTAGTCTTTGTATTTGAATGACGGCCCGAAATCGAAATGCGCCAGCTGTTTCAGATAACTGAAATATTGCGTGGTGATCGGGTCGTTTAAATGATATTTCGCTTCAATATTCGCCATGACCTCTGGCGCCAGCGCACGTTCACCGGTGAATGGACTTCCCGGCGCGAGACGCATCATAAAGAACGAGATGGTAATAAGAATGAAAAGTGTTGGGATCGCTTCAAGACAGCGACGTAGGATAAATTTCAACATTGCCCGTACCTTCTGGCCTGTGCCTTTTACACATTCTCTTTCAGGCGGTTAAGCCTGCGACCGATGTGTGTTCTGGTGCGATAAAATAAGACACTGTGGGGCAGGTCGCCCTACCCCACTCATTGCCATTAATGCTTGATAATATACAAGTTTTTAACGTAGATATTATCCATCGGGTCTTTACCGGTGTAGCCACCAACCCAGGTTTTCACCAGACGGGCGTTCACGTAGTAGTAAACCGGAACGATCGCCGAGTCTTTATCCAGTTGCTGTTCAGCTTTGGAATAAAGTTCGCTGCGCTGTGCTTCGTCAGTGACTTTCAGCGTGTCGCCGATCAGCTTGTCAAACGCCGGGCTCTTATAGTGCGCGGTGTTGTTGGAGCTGTCAGAAAGCATGGTATTCAGGAAGGAGGTCGGTTCGTTGTAGTCCGCACACCAGCCCGCACGTGCAACATCAAAAGTGCCCTGATGACGCGTGTCGAGGAAAGTTTTCCACTCCTGGTTTTCCAGCTTAACGTCTACGCCAAGGTTTTTCTTCCAGATGGAAGCCACAGCGATCGCCAGTTTTTTATGCAGATCGGAGGTGTTATACAGCAGGCTGAACGACAGCGGTTTGTCTGCGGTGTAGCCAGCTTCGGCCAGCAGTTTTTTCGCTTCCGCGTTACGCTGTTCCTGGGTCATTTTGAACCAGGCCGGTTCAGTCAATTTTGCGCCATCGGTGTACGGCGGCGTGTAGCTGTATGCCGGCAGATCGCCCTGGTTTTTCACTTTGTTGACGATGATGTCGCGATCCAGCGCCAGTTTCAGCGCGGTACGAACGCGAACGTCAGTGAACGGGGCTTTCTGGTTGTTGATTTCGTAGTAATAAGTACACAGGTACGGGTCGACGTGTACTTCTTTAGGAATCTCTTTTTTCAGCTTCTGGAACAGTTCGATCGGCATGTTGTTATAAGTCATGTCGATTTCGCCGCTGCGGTAGCGGTTAACGTCTGTCACTTCAGAAGAGATTGGCAGGTACGTTACCTGGTTAATAACGGTTTTCGCGTTATCCCAGTAGTTGGTGTTGCGCTCAAGAACGATACGTTCGTTGACCACCCAATCTTTCAGTTTGTAAGCACCGTTGGTCACGATGTTAGCCGGCTGGGTCCATTTTTCGCCGAATTTTTCAATGGTGGCTTTAGGCACAGCGGAAACAGATGGGTGAACCAGCAGTTTATAGAAATAAGGAACCGGCTCGCTCAGGGTGACTTCAAAGGTGTAATCATCAATTGCTTTTACGCCAAGATCGCTGGTCGGTTTTTTGCCAGCGATAACATCGTCGATATTGGCGATGTGGCCGTACTGCAGATAGCTCGCATACGGAGAAGCGGTTTTCGGATCCGCCAGACGCTGCCAGCTATAAACAAAATCATGCGCCGTTACAGGCGTACCGTCGGACCATTTCGCGTTTTTACGCAGATGGAAGGTCCAGACTTTAAAATCTTTATTATCCCACGACTCTGCGACACCGGCAGTCGGGTGACCCTGAACATCGGAGATCAGCAGACCTTCAAACAGGTCGCGGTTGATGTTGGATTCAGGAACCCCTTCGATTTTATGCGGATCGAGAGATTGCACTTCAGAACCGTTGTTACGAACCAGCGTTTGCTTCTCCGCCAGTTGTACTCCTGCCGGTACATCGGCAGCCATTGCCGCGTTACCGGTAATTAGTGCAGCCAAAATCCCCGCAGCTACCAGACTTTTCTTTGTGATGATGGACATTGTGTTGTTACTCCACTCATTATAATTACTGACGTTCACGCCAGCGTGTTTCATCCCCTGTTGGGGGCCTGTATAGCGCAGGAGCTTTTTGGCGCTATCAGACATCTTTTTTACTGCTGCTATCACCGACTTTTTTTATTACGGACTGCTCAAACGGCAATCTTGCGTCGATTCTGTTACGCGTCTCCCCTGTCGAGACGCGCGGTATTCATTATGACGAGCGTTTCATATGAAAACGATTCTCATCTGAGCTGTTTATTCTGCAAATTATAAGGTCGAGAAACATAATGGGCGGAAAATAACAAATGCCCTCTGCTGCCGCCAATACATTTTGCAAATTTGTTAACCATTTCTCTTTTACGACACAGCATCAAGCGCAAGGCGATAGCTTTTCAGCCTCCCTGTTAAATTTTTATCTATTATTATCAATGAGATAAATGAACATCACCACCATGTGATGTTTTTCGACTGACGCTGCGCTTTTTTGCACAAAAAAGCAACAATTGACTACTTTTTAGCACATTCATCTGCGAGAAGATTGAAAGTACTAATATCATTTCAATTATGTCACGGCAAGCCCAATAGTATTATGTGACAGAAATAACAGGTGCGATTGCGCGAATTCCGCACAGCAGAGATTCGTTATACTTATAATTCGCTGATTGACAACAGATTTTCTGATTAGTGTAATTTATTATACTTTCCGCCGTTTTGCGCTTTCGTCATATGTTTTGCTGATTTTGCGCGTTCCTTGACAGCCATTTTGCAACGTAAAACGGTCATCGCTATATAGAAGAAAGCATAACGACAACCTTTTTATTTCCTTATTAAAGGAAGAAGTGAATCAGTTCAGCAAACCAGGAAATAGCGATCTCGCCCCCGCGACAATAAACTCAATACCCAGCGCCATAAGTAACAATCCCATAATACGCGTAATGACGTTGATTCCCGTTTGCCCAAGCAAACGCACCAGCCAGGGCGCGATACGAAATAGCCCCCAGGAGCTGAGCGCAAACAGCGCGATCGCAACGGTAAAACCGATCAGATGCTCAACGGTGTGGTAGCGTGTTCCCCAGACAATGGTGGAACTGATCGCCCCCGGCCCCGCCATCAGAGGCAAAGCTAACGGTACAACGCCAATACTTTCGCGGATGGCTGTCTCTGACTTTTCTTGTTTATTCTGCTTATCTTCACCCAGTTTCCCGCTGATCATCGACATGGCAATAGTCACCACCAAAATGCCCCCGGCAATGCGGAACGAATCGATCGAAATACCAAACAGCTGCAATATGGCATCGCCAAGAAACAGAGACGTCCAGAGAATAATGGCCACGGACAGATTGGCGGTGAGATTCGTTTTATTGCGTGCGGCGGTCATCTGGTAGCTGGTCATGCTAATAAAGACCGGAATAATGCCGACCGGATTGACCAACGCAAACAGGCCAATAAAAAATTTAAAATAGAGGGGAAGATCGAACACGATGTGCTCCACAGTAGGTTTCGTAACATTGTCAGATAAATAACCTATCGGCACGACAGGAAAATCCATGCAGAAGATACGCGTTTTCGCTGCGTAGTTCATCATGATTTCCGTGGAAATTCGCAGCAATACAGCATGTTATTCAGTTGTGGGAATTGTGATAATCTTAGAGCGCGCCTGGCCATATGCCATTAACATTTGCTACAAACGCCCAAAAATGGGCTGCTGAAAGGTGTCAGCTTCGCTGAAATTTGATGTAGATCACGCAACGCTTACTCAGAAGTGGGTAATCTTGATGACACGAAAAGAGCTCAAAAGTGTCAGTAAGTGCGTAGTATCCTCGAGGCTCTTTCAGTAAATCAGTGGTGGATGGTTTAGCGTTAACTCTTTGTTTTTATGAAATTTACGCAACCTGCAGCCGGTCTGTCTATACTATCCAATTAGGCAGCTGGTTTACTAAAAGAGTTTAAACATTATCAGGAGAGCATTATGGCTGTTACTAATGTCGCTGAACTTAACGCACTCGTTGAACGCGTGAAGAAAGCCCAGCGTGAATATGCCAACTTTACTCAAGAGCAAGTAGATAAAATCTTCCGTGCTGCCGCTCTGGCCGCCGCAGATGCTCGTATCCCGCTGGCAAAAATGGCGGTTGCCGAATCCGGCATGGGTATTGTTGAAGACAAAGTGATTAAAAACCACTTCGCTTCCGAATATATTTACAACGCGTATAAAGACGAGAAAACCTGCGGCGTTCTGTCAGAAGATGATACCTTCGGCACCATTACCATTGCAGAACCAATCGGCATTATCTGTGGTATCGTTCCGACCACTAACCCAACCTCTACCGCTATCTTTAAATCACTGATTAGCCTGAAGACCCGTAACGCCATCATTTTCTCCCCGCATCCGCGCGCTAAAGATGCCACCAACAAAGCAGCTGATATCGTACTGCAAGCAGCCATTGCCGCTGGCGCCCCGAAAGATTTGATCGGCTGGATTGACCAACCGTCTGTCGAACTGTCTAACGCATTAATGCACCACCCGGATATCAACCTGATCCTCGCCACTGGCGGCCCAGGCATGGTAAAAGCGGCGTACAGCTCCGGTAAACCAGCGATCGGTGTAGGTGCAGGTAACACCCCGGTTGTGATTGATGAAACTGCTGATATTAAACGCGCAGTGGCATCCGTACTGATGTCTAAAACCTTCGATAACGGCGTTATCTGTGCTTCTGAACAGTCCGTAGTTGTAGTTGATTCTGTCTACGATGCGGTTCGTGAGCGTTTCGCCAGCCACGGCGGTTACCTGCTTCAGGGCAAAGAGTTGAAAGCCGTTCAGGACATCATCCTGAAAAATGGCGCGCTCAACGCCGCTATTGTTGGTCAGCCTGCTTATAAAATCGCTGAACTGGCCGGTTTCACCGTTCCAACAACCACTAAGATCCTGATTGGTGAAGTGAAAGTTGTCGATGAGAGCGAACCGTTCGCCCACGAAAAATTGTCCCCGACGCTTGCCATGTACCGCGCGAAAGATTTCGAAGACGCGGTCGAAAAAGCAGAGAAACTTGTCGCCATGGGCGGTATCGGTCATACCTCTTGCCTGTATACCGACCAGGATAACCAGCCAGATCGCGTTGCTCACTTCGGCCAGAAGATGAAAACCGCGCGTATCCTGATTAACACCCCGGCTTCTCAGGGTGGTATCGGTGACCTGTATAACTTTAAACTCGCGCCTTCCCTGACTCTGGGTTGTGGTTCCTGGGGTGGTAACTCCATCTCTGAAAACGTTGGTCCGAAACACCTGATCAACAAGAAAACCGTTGCTAAGCGAGCTGAAAACATGTTGTGGCACAAACTTCCGAAATCTATCTACTTCCGCCGTGGCTCTCTGCCAATCGCGCTGGATGAAGTGATTACTGATGGTCACAAACGCGCGCTTATCGTGACTGACCGTTTCCTGTTCAACAATGGTTATGCAGATCAGATTACTTCTGTACTGAAAGCGGCCGGCGTTGAAACCGAAGTGTTCTTTGAAGTTGAAGCAGACCCAACACTGACCATCGTACGTAAAGGCGCTGAGCTGGCGAACTCCTTTAAACCAGACGTGATTATCGCGCTGGGTGGCGGTTCCCCGATGGACGCCGCGAAAATTATGTGGGTGATGTACGAACATCCGGAAACCCATTTTGAAGAACTGGCGCTGCGCTTTATGGATATCCGTAAACGTATCTACAAGTTCCCGAAAATGGGCGTGAAAGCGAAAATGATCGCTATCACCACCACTTCCGGTACCGGTTCTGAAGTTACGCCGTTTGCGGTAGTAACCGATGATGCCACCGGTCAGAAATATCCACTGGCAGACTATGCTCTGACGCCGGATATGGCGATTGTTGACGCCAACCTGGTGATGGATATGCCGAAATCCCTGTGCGCCTTCGGTGGCCTGGATGCGGTCACTCACGCACTGGAAGCTTACGTATCCGTACTGGCTTCGGAGTTCTCTGACGGCCAGGCGCTGCAAGCGCTGAAATTGCTGAAAGAGAACCTGCCAGCGTCTTACAACGAAGGTTCAAAAAACCCGGTTGCTCGTGAACGCGTTCACAGTGCCGCTACCATTGCCGGTATCGCCTTTGCCAACGCCTTCCTTGGTGTGTGCCACTCCATGGCGCACAAACTGGGTTCGCAGTTCCACATTCCGCACGGTCTGGCTAACGCCCTGCTTATCTGTAACGTTATTCGCTATAACGCGAACGACAACCCGACTAAGCAGACCGCGTTCAGCCAGTATGACCGCCCGCAGGCACGCCGCCGTTATGCAGAAATCGCTGACCATTTAGGTCTGACTTCTGCCGGTGACCGTACTGCAGCGAAAATCGAAAAACTGCTGGCATGGCTGGAAAGCATCAAAGCTGAACTGGGTATTCCGAAATCTATCCGTGAAGCTGGTGTACAGGAAGCTGACTTCCTGGCTAACGTGGATAAGCTGTCTGAAGATGCGTTTGATGACCAGTGTACTGGTGCGAACCCGCGCTACCCGCTGATCTCCGAACTGAAACAGATCCTGCTGGATACTTTCTACGGTCGTGAATACAAAGAAGGTGAAGTGGCGGTAGTAAAAGCTGAAGCTGCTCCAGTTAAAGCAGACAAAAAAGCGAAGAAACCCGCTTAATTGTTAACGCTAATAAAAAACCCGCTTCGGCGGGTTTTTTTATTGCGAAAGAGAGGAAACAAAAACTAACCTCTGAAGCGTTGCTGAATCGTCGTTAAAGAGCCCTCTTGCAGCGCTTCTTTGTAGTGTTTGCGGCACACGGACACATAGCGTTCATTGCCGCCAATGACCACCTGTTCTCCTTCGTTATAAGGGCGCCCTTCTTGATCAAGGCGCAGCACCATACTGGCTTTACGCCCGCAGAAACAGACAGTTTTCAGCTCAACCAGTTTATCTGACCAGGCCAGCAAATATTGGCTGCCTACAAATAACTCACCGCGAAAATCCGTACGCAAACCGTAACAGAGCACCGGAATATCCAGTTGATCGACAACTTCCGATAACGCATGAACCTGTTCACGCGTTAAAAACTGGCACTCGTCGACCAGAACACAGTGCACAGCTTGTTGTTGATGCTCTGCGTTGATTTCGTCAAACAACGAGGAGTTGTGATTAAACAACCGCGCGGGTGAAGATAAACCGATACGAGAGCTAACCTTGCCTGCTCCGAAACGATCGTCAATTTCGGCGGTGTAAACCACCGTGCGCATCCCTCTTTCTTGATAATTGTAAGAGGATTGTAGTAACGCTGTTGATTTCCCCGCATTCATTGCTGAATAGTAGAAATAAAGCTGTGCCATTGCGTGCAAAACCCCAATCAAAGTGTGATATTCCCGGCGAGGAGTGTACCATATTTTATCTGCTCCTCCTGTGGTCGCTCCGCGATTGAAGTAAATCCATCCTCAATAGCAGACTCATAGATATTCCAATAGTTAATCCTTTGAGTTGTTACTGCCAAAGAAACAGCAATAAGAAATTCATGATCTTACAAATTTTTTTAATCGGAACATTCTCACCCAGGCATACGGAAATTATTAATAATTTAAGGAAGAAGCACTTTCAACGCTGGAATACTTAAGGTCGATATTTATCCATAATGGCTATAAACACCGATCAGATTAATCAGAAGTTCATGCATAAACACGCCGTAAACGGCGCTGCCAGTACATCGGTATAAGTGGTTTTTTGTGCGTTTCTTCAAGAAAAATTTAAGTTAGCGATATTTATAAATCGACTTAATAAAGCGGCATTTTGAATTCCTTACATTCACAGCTATTGCACTGACGAAATTAACGCTCTATTATTAGCCCGACAAACCACCCCAATATAAGTTTGAGATTACTACAATGAGCGAAGCACTTAAAATTCTGAACAACATCCGTACTCTTCGTGCGCAAGCAAGAGAATGCACTCTGGAAACGCTCGAAGAGATGCTGGAGAAATTAGAAGTTGTGGTTAATGAGCGCCGCGAGGAAGAAAGCGCTGCCGCAGCTGAAGTTGAAGAACGTACGCGTAAATTACAACAATATCGTGAAATGCTGATCGCTGACGGTATTGATCCGAACGAATTGCTGAACAGCATGGTTACCGCTAAGACTGGTACTAAAGCAAAACGTGCAGCACGCCCGGCTAAATATAGCTATGTTGATGAAAATGGCGAGACTAAAACCTGGACAGGTCAGGGTCGTACTCCAGCAGTAATCAAAAAAGCAATGGACGAACAAGGCAAACAACTCGACGATTTCCTGATCGAAGAGTAATCAAGCCAGATTTCAAAAGGATCCCGCCAACTGGCGGGATTTTTTTGATAAAGCACACATTCTCTTCACAAATATAGTGTATGGCATCTGGAATATAGGTTTCTCAAATGCGTGCTGCTCAAATCCTGGTCAATTCATTTATTGTTTTGTGCGGTATCTTCTGCACCGCTTTGACATAACCTTTTCATTAGGAACATTCACAAATAAAAAAGGCCGGAGATAAGCGGTGCGATGCACTATTATCTCCGGCCTTATTCAGACTACTAAAGAAAGCGTATTATGCTTTCCCGGCGCCGACAGTTTCTTCGAGCCAGGCTTTAAATTCCTCGCCCAGCGAATTGTGACGAATACCGTACTCTACAAATGCGCGCATATAGCCAAGTTTATTACCGCAGTCATGGCTTTTGCCTTTCATATGATAGGCTTCTACGGTTTCTTTCTCGATTAGCATGTCGATAGCATCGGTAAGCTGGATCTCATCACCTGCTCCCGGAGGTGTTTTCGCCAGCAGCGGCCAAATTTCTGCGCTCAGAACATAGCGACCCACAACGGCAAGATTAGAAGGTGCGACATTAGCTTTCGGTTTTTCAACCACGCCCACCATTGGAACGCTATCACCCGGGTTCAGCGTTGCGCCTTTGCAATCCACTACGCCGTAAGCAGTAACATCATCCACAGGCTCAACCATGATCTGGCTGGCACCGGTTTCATCAAAACGTTTAATCATCTCAGCCAGGTTATCCTGGGAGAGATCGGATTCGTATTCATCCAGAATAACGTCCGGCAGAATAACCGCTACGGGCTCGTTACCTACTACCGGGTGCGCGCACAATACGGCATGTCCCAGACCTTTCGCCAGCCCCTGACGCACCTGCATAATGGTTACGTGCGGCGGGCAAATAGACTGAACTTCTTCCAGCAACTGACGTTTTACGCGTTTTTCCAACATTGCTTCGAGTTCGAAGCTGGTATCGAAGTGGTTTTCGATAGAGTTTTTAGATGAATGTGTTACCAGAACGATTTCAGTAATGCCGGCAGCGATACACTCATTTACGACATACTGAATTAATGGCTTATCAACCAGCGGTAACATTTCTTTAGGAATTGCCTTAGTCGCTGGTAACATCCTGGTTCCCAATCCCGCAACCGGGATTACTGCTTTAGTCACTTTCGAATTTATTGCAGCCATTGAAAATCTCCTGGACTGTCCATGCTTGAACATGTTCATGAATTAACTCGCGTCTGAGTATATCAGTACCAACCCATTGACCAGGTCTGAAAAGGACGCGCTAACATCTAATTAGGACTAATACGCATAAACTGCGGCGATAGTACCACCCGTTTTTATGCGGAGGGTAAATCTATCTGCAAAGTATGATTCGATCGCTCATTCCGCGCTCAACATTAAACGCAGCCGGCCGCCGGCGCCCCACACCTGACATTGCCAGGAGTCGCAACGCTGGCTCAGCTGATTTAAATAGGTATTGCCAAGCGTACCGAGAGGCACACCATTGCTGATTTGAATTTGATGATCGCCGGTATTTAACGTTGCGTTAAGACCAGCCGAAACAAGTATCAGGTTTTTCAGTTCACTGTGGTAATAACCGACAAGCAGTGGAAACTGACCGGGTAAATTAGCCTGATGCAATAATTGGTTTACCTGCTTGAGCAGCGCGCCCATCTCGGGTAAACGCTGGCGCTGGTGAGAAAGCTGTTCTTGCAGTAATCCATTAAATAAGGCGCGCAACAACAGCGCCGCCAGCACACCGTTATTTTCTGCACGCGTCACGTCCAGGCAATAAAACGCCAGGTCCTGACCTGATATCGGTGCGATATCAAGCACCAGGCCAGGGCTTTCAACAGAAACCAGTTGCCGATAATTGACCCGGCAACCGGAAATAACTTGCTGCACCGGAGGCTGAAGTTCCTGCAACAAATTCGCCGCGGCCTGAGGATTATCGACCAGCGCATCCCAGTCCTGGAACAAGCGCTCCTCTTCCTCAACGCGTGAATTAAACATATTGGGATAAAGACAAGCGAAAAGCGTTTCTTTTAAACGATTAAGATCTTTAACGGGTTTAAGAACGACATCCTGAACGCCAAGACGCAATGCTTTAGCGATATCCGCCATATTTTCTGTCGCCGATATCACAAGCACCGGCGTTTGCATGCCCCGATTGCGTAACGTCTCAATGAGGACCAGGCCATTCATGCGCGGCATAGCAAGATCGCAAATCATCAGATCGGGATTATTTGCTGCCAACAGCTCAAGCGCGACAACCCCATCTTCTGCCAGCAGCGTTATCGCGCCTAAAGATTGCAACCACGAATCCAGCAGAGAGCGGAAAACGGGCTCGTCTTCAACGATCAGTATCTGTTTTCCGGCCAACGGCTGCGTCATCTTATCTCCCCTGCCTGACGATAGATCAATAGTGGCATGCTTCGCCGATAATCGCCTGTCAGAATTTGCTGAAGTCTATAAAAAATCTACTTACGAAAGGGTCCGTACTAAAGGAAGCAACTCATCCATTTTCTTTTCTGTCGCCAGTTGCCCCGCAGCAATAGCAGCATCAGCTCGATGAAAATCGAGTGTCGAAATTTGTGGGCAGAGAGGTTGCAACAGAATATCTGGCGGATCGCCAGCCATACGATTACGTTTGAGCCGGTTTTCAAGCACCTGAATCGAGGTACTCATGATTTCCATCGCCGTCGGCGCGATCGGCCGTTTTGGCGCGATCCGCCCCAGCCGTTCACGCAGACGTTGATGCCAGCGCTGCGTGGCAACCGTGTCGCTGTCTTTATCATTATTAGAAAGATTCACCGACAGCAGATCTTGCTGCATCAGATGGGCGTCATGCTGCAAATCTACGGCAATCACCACATCCGCACCTAACGCGCGGGTAAGGGAAACCGGTACGGGATTCACTACCGCGCCATCTACCAGCCAGTAACCGTTATGCGGAACCGGTGACATTAACCCGGGCATACTACAGGAGGCGCGAACAGCATGATGTAAATCCCCTTCAGTGAACCATAGCTCGCGCCCTGTGCTAAGGTTAGTTGCCACCGCGCCGAAGCGTTTCTGGCAATGGTTAAAATCCGCGAACGGCAGCAACTGGCGATACTGATTGAACACGCGTTCACCGCGCAACAGACCACCACGCTGCCAGGAGAGATCCATCAGTCGCAACACATCCCAGTAGCCAAAAGAGCGTACCCATTTCTCCAGTGCCGGCAGACGACCACACGCGTAAGCGGCACCGACCAGTGAGCCAATGGAACACCCCGCTACAATATCAATTTCGATACCGGCACGCTGTAATGCGTTAATCACGCCGATATGCGCCCAACCTCTGGCCGCGCCGGAACCGAGCGCCAGACCAATTTTCACCTTTCTCATAACGCTTATTTTACTTCCCCCGGCTTACTGTAGCCACAGCGCTACGGCTCAGTTAACATATCGCTACCCTGGCGCTAACGCGCCGTTATTTTTATTCCTGGAATGCTATTTTGTCACAATCTTGCCCTTGCGGTAGCGCTCTGGAGTATAGCCTATGTTGCCAGCCTTATCTGTCTGGTGCGCAGCTTGCGCCGGATCCGTCACGCCTGATGCGATCGCGCTATACGGCTTTTGTGTTACATCAGTCAGAGTACCTGGTAAAAACCTGGCACCCATCTTGTGGCGCGGAGGCGTTCCGCCAGCAAATTGAAGCGGGCTTCGCGGCGACCACATGGCGCGGGCTGACGGTATTTGAGCATGCTTACGACGAAAATGATAATGAAGGCTTCGTCAGCTTCGTGGCGCGGTTTAATGAGCACGGCAAAGACGGCGCAATTATCGAGCGTTCCCGATTCTTAAAGGAGAACGGCCAGTGGTACTATATCGACGGAACGCGGCCGCAATTTGGCCGTAACGATCCCTGCCCTTGTGGGTCAGGTAAAAAATTCAAAAAGTGCTGCGGGCAATAGGCCTGCCAGCACCTTATAGCAAACACCATCAACAGGATTTACCCGGCAATGCATTCAACACAACGTAAAATTTTGCGCACCATTTGCCCCGATCAGAAAGGCCTCATCGCGCGAATCACCAATATTTGTTACAAGCACGAACTGAACATTGTGCAGAATAATGAATTTGTCGATCACCGCACCGGTCGTTTCTTTATGCGTACCGAGCTCGAAGGTATTTTTAACGACGCCACATTGCTTGCGGATCTCGATAGTGCGCTCCCGGAAGGTTCGGTACGCGAGCTGAATCCAGCCGGTCGCCGCCGCGTTGTCATTCTGGTCACCAAAGAGGCGCATTGCCTTGGCGATCTGCTGATGAAAGCAAATTACGGTGGCCTGGATGTCGATATTGCCGCCGTGATTGGCAACCATGAAACGCTGCGTTCTCTGGTTGAACGGTTTGATATTCCGTTTGAACTGGTTAGTCATGAAGGCCTGACGCGTGAAGCCCATGACCAGCAGATGGCACAGGCCATTGAAGCACACCAGCCGGATTACGTGGTACTGGCGAAATATATGCGCGTATTAACGCCAGAATTCGTGTCCCGCTTTCCGAATAAAATCATCAATATTCACCACTCGTTCCTGCCCGCTTTCATTGGCGCCCGCCCCTATCATCAGGCTTACGAGCGCGGCGTGAAGATAATCGGTGCCACTGCGCACTATGTGAATGACAATCTGGATGAAGGCCCAATCATTATGCAGGACGTGATCCATGTGGATCACACCTATACCGCCGAAGATATGATGCGCGCGGGCCGCGATGTCGAGAAGAACGTATTGAGCCGCGCGCTGTATCAGGTGTTAGCGCAACGCGTGTTCGTTTACGGCAATCGCACGATTATTCTTTAACCATTAATAAAATGTGTTGTTCGGCTTTGCAGCGTTACGGGCAAAAAGCAGACAACTGATTCATTTTTCTCGTTTCAACGCTTTACAGCGGCGCGTCATTTGATATGATGCGCCGCGCTTCCCGAGATGGAAGCAGGCCAGTAAGAAATAGCTTTACTCCGTGGTGGGGTTCCCGAGCGAGCATAAGGTAGCTGACTGCAAATCTGCCGTCATCGACTTCAAAGGTTCGACTCGAGTGCCAGCGAGAGAACGTTGCCAGAGGCAACGCCCCGAAGGGTGAGGAGCGTTAGCTCCGAATAATCCTTACCTTTCGCAACATCACAATACTGTAGTAGCCCCGTGGTGGGGTTCCCGAGCGGCCAAAGGGAGCAGACTGTAAATCTGCCGTCATCGACTTCGAAGGTTCGAATCCTTCCCCCACCACCATTATTCATCACAGCGATGTGATAACACCGTTAAGTGGTTTTGATGCATGCACTTAGTGGGAAGGGTGAGAACCTTCGATTAAGGTTCGACTCGAGCGAAGGCGAGAGAACGTTGCCAGAGGCAACGGCCCGAAGGGTGAGGAACAAAGTGACGAATAATCATTCCCCCACCACCATCTACATCCTGCATCGACAATTTGATTTTCCCCTGGTGGGGTTCCCGAGCGGCCAAAGGGAGCAGACTGTAAATCTGCCGTCATCGACTTCGAAGGTTCGAATCCTTCCCCCACCACCATCCTTAAATGAACTTCCTGTTTTATCATTTACTCCGATTCCTCAGATTCTCCGTTCGGGGAAGGACGAGAACCTTCGATTAAGGTTCGACCCGAGCGAAGGCGAGAGAACGTTGCCGCAGGCAACGGCCCGAAGGGCGAGGACCGCAAGCGACGAGTCATCCTTCCCCCACCACCATCCTTAAATAAACTTCCAGTTTTACCATTTACTCCGATTCCTCAGATTCTCCGTTCGGGGAAGGACAAGAACCTTCGATTAAGGTTCGACCCGAGCGAAGGCGAGAGAACGTTGCCGCACCGGGAAACCTGACGCGCGTCTGGCAGCCGGGCCTTACAGCGGCGGTAACCGCCGTTTAACCGGCGAGCTTTTCACTATCGACGTATTACACTGCGCATATTCGGCAATGCCATCCAGTAACGTATCCAGTTGCTCAATCGAGCGCACCACCAGCCGCATAACAAAACAGTCTTCCCCCGTCACTTTGTCGCATTCGATGCACTCCGGCAGCGCCTGGAGCATTTTATCCACCTTCTGCAACATGCCTGGCATCGGGCGAACACGCACCAACGCCTGCAAGCGGTAATCCAGCGCGGCCAGGTTTACGCGCGCGCCGTAGCCTTCAATTACGCCGCGCTCTTCCAGCCGTTTCACGCGCTCTGCCGTGCTGGGCGACGTCAGCCCCACTCTCGCACTTAACACCTTCAGTGACTGGCGGGCATCCTCGGCCAGAGAGGCCAGAATCGCTCTGTCGATATCGTCAATAAGGTAATCCATCATCTTCACCTAATTTTTAAAGGAATTGGCCGTCATACACCTTACAACAACCATATAAAGCTGGCCGCCGTTTTTTCGCAATATGCCAACAACCTTCAGGAGATGAAAAAATGAAAACTATCCCTAATGGCACCTGGCAGATGAGCCTGGCGATGCTGATTTCCGGGTCGATTGGCGCATTTGTGCTGCTTAGCGGTCTGCCGGTGATTGATGTTGTGTTCTGGCGCTGCCTGATTGGCGCAGGCGCGCTATTTCTTTTTATCCGCTTTGGCCGCCAGCCGTTCGCGCGCCTTGCGTTCCCGGTGTTACTGCTGGCGATAGCGGGCGGTATCGCGCTGGTGATTAACTGGCTGCTGCTGTTCGCCGCTTACAGCCGCATTTCAATGGGGCTGGCAACCGTGGTCTACAACACCCAGCCTTTTATGTTAGTGCTGATGAGTATGTTGCTCGGCGAGCGCGTTACGCTTACGAAGTGGGGATGGCTGCTGCTGGCGTTTTCCGGCGTTGTCCTCTTGTTACTCAGTGAATTGCATCATCCGAACACCCAGTGGCTTCTCGGCATTGCCATGGCGCTGGGTGCTGCCTTTTTCTATGCCGTCACCGCGTTAATCGCCCGCCACCTGAAGCAACTTCCGCCACAGCATATCGCCCTGATTCAGGTATTAACCGGCACGGTGATGTTATTACCGCTGGTGCATCTGCCTGCGGCCGGCGGGACATTCCCGTGGGGTATTTTGTTAACGCTCGGCATTGTGCATACCGGCGTGATGTACCAGTTGTTGTATAGCGCGATACAAAAGCTACCCACCCCGCTGATTGGCTCGCTGTCGTTGATCTATCCGCTGGTGGCGATTGTGGTGGATAACGCGCTGTTCGGGCATACATTAAGCGCGGTGCAAATGGCGGGTGGCGTGTTAATTCTGCTGGCTGCCGCAGGCAATAACCTTGGCTGGGGTGAGCGGAAAAGCGCGCCCGCGACAATGCCAACGCGACAGTAAAAAACCCCGCGTTGCGGGGCTTTTTCTGATTAGCGACGGGCGCGAACAATCTGGTATTTGCGTGTCAGGTACTCTACCGGCGCGCTCCAGATATGCACCAGGCGGGAGAACGGAAACAGCACAAACAGCGTCATGCCCAGCACCAGGTGCACGCGGTAAATAAACGCCACACCCTCAAGATGCGAGGAAGCGCCAACATGGAACGTCACGACCGACTGCGCCCAGCCAACCAGCTTCATCATTTCGCTGCCATCCATATGCCGGGCAGAGAACGGAATGGTCAGCAGACCCAGCGCACACTGCACCATTAACAGCGACATGATCAGGATATCCGCCGTGGTTGAGGTCGCACGAATACGCGGGTTGAATAAACGGCGTTTCAGCAACAGCAAACCACCCACCAGGCACAACACGCCGCTGGCACCACCGCCAATCATCGCCATCTTCTGTTTCACTTCAATCGGCAGGAAGGATTCATACATCCAGTGCGGTGTTAACATACCGAGGAAGTGACCGGCAAAGATCCCCAGAATACCGATATGGAACAGGTTCGACGCCAGCGTCATCCCTTTACGATCCAGCATCTGGCTGGAGCCCGCCCGCCAGCTGTACTGACCATAGTCGTAGCGCAGCCAACTGCCGAGCAGAAAAACGGCGCCGGCAATATACGGATAGATGTCAAAGAAGAACATATTAAGGAAGTGCATTAGCGCTCTCCTCCTGTTGTGATATTCAGATATTGCGGCGCAACGGCACCGGCAAAACGACGCTGATGCGCAGTGATGTCGGCATCACCGCAGCCCTGTTCGGCGAAGAATTTCACCTGCTCTTCTTCCCACACAGCATCCAGCGCCTGCGGCGTATCATCGCGGGCTTCACCGGCAATTTTTTCCGCGACCTGCGCGCTATCCACCTGCATATTCGCCAGCGATAACAGCGCGTCGAACAGCGTTGCATAATGGCTTTCGCGCTGCGCTAAACGCGCTTTTAACAGCGCGAGGATCGGCGCGATATCCTGCAAACCACCGATAGCCTCAGACCGGGGCAGCTGCGCCAGATATTCCAGATAGAGCGGCAGATGGTCCGGCAATTCACGGCTATCCAGTTGCAGGCCGTGGCGCTCATACTGCGCCAGCAGATCGACCATCGCCTGCCCGCGATCGCGGGATTCACCGTGGACGTGTTCGAACAGCAGCAGCGAGGTTGCGCGGCCACGATCGAACAATTCGCTGTAATTCGCCTGGGCGTCCAGCAGATCCTGAGACGTCAGATCCCGCAGGAAGACGCCAACCCTCTGGGCGTCGGCTTTTGTCAGGTTTTCACCCGACGCCAGCGCATCGAAAACTTCCTGCTGATGCTGCCATAAGGCAGCATCCGGGTACTCGAGCAAACGGGAAATAACCACAAGTTCAATCATGGGTGCGGCTCCGTTTTCACTGTGACATCCACCGCGTCAATGCGACGGCTGTTGAACAGGTTGAATTTGGTATCCGAACCGTGGCAACCATCGCCGAAGCTAAAGCCGCAACCGTTTTTCTCCGGGAAGGCTTCACGCGCCAGCTCACGGTGGCTCGACGGCACCACGAAACGATCTTCATAGTTAGCAATCGCGAGGTAACGGTACATCTCCTGCGCCTGGGCGGTTGTCAGGCCAACTTCTTCCAGCGCGCGGGTATCTTCCACACCATCCACAGTTTCCGCACGTTTGAAATGGCGCATTGCCAGCATACGTTTCAGCGCCAACAGAACCGGACCGGTGTCGCCAGCGGTCAGCAGGTTTGCCAGGTACTGCACCGGAATGCGCAGGCTTTCCACATCCGGCAGAATGCCGTTGCTGCCCAGTTCGCCCGCATCCGCAGCAGACTGGATCGGTGACAAAGGCGGCACGTACCAGACCATCGGCAACGTGCGATATTCCGGATGCAGCGGCAGCGCCAGTTTCCAGTCCATCGCCATTTTGTAAACCGGCGATTTCTGCGCCGCGTCAATCACGCTCTGCGGCACGCCATCTTCCAGCGCCTGAGCAATCACCGCCGGGTCGTTTGGATCGAGGAACACATCCAGTTGACGCTGGTAGAGATCTTTTTCACTCTCGGTGCTGGCGGCATTTTCAATCGCGTCGGCGTCGTACAGCAGAACGCCGAGGTAACGAATACGGCCCACACAGGTTTCCGCGCAGACTGTCGGCATGCCCGCTTCAATGCGCGGGTAGCAGAAAATGCACTTCTCGGATTTGCCACTCTTCCAGTTGAAGTAGATTTTTTTGTACGGGCAGCCGGTCACGCACATGCGCCAGCCGCGGCATTTATCCTGATCGATCAGCACAATGCCGTCTTCTTCACGCTTGTAGATAGCACCGCTCGGGCAGGTCGCGACACAGGCCGGGTTCAGGCAGTGTTCGCACAGGCGCGGCAGATACATCATGAAGGTGTTTTCAAACTGGCCGTACATCGCCTTCTGCATGTTCTCGAAGTTCTGATCGCGGCTCAACTTGTCGAACTCACCGCCCAAATCATCTTCCCAGTTCGGGCCTGCGGTGATTTTGTCCATCCGCTGACCGGTTATTACCGAACGCGGGCGGGCAATCGGCTGATGTTTGCCTTCCGGCGCGTTATGCAGGCGCTGGTAGTCAAAATCAAACGGCTCGTAGTAATCATCAATTTCCGGCATGTGCGGGTTAGCGAAAATTTTACCCAGCAACATCGGACGGTTACCCATGCGCGGTTGCAGTTTGCCGTTGATTTTGCGGATCCAACCGCCCTTCCATTTTTCCTGGTTTTCCCAGTCGGTCGGGAAGCCGGTGCCCGGTTTGGTTTCCACGTTGTTGAACCACGCGTACTCCATCCCTTCCCGGCTGGTCCAGACGTTTTTACAGGTCACTGAACAGGTATGACAGCCGATGCACTTATCGAGATTCAGCACCATGCCGACTTGTGAACGAATTTTCATTTTGCGCTCTCCTGTACCTGGTCATTGCCTTCGCCATCCAACCAGTTAATGTTCTTCATCTTACGCACCACCACGAACTCATCGCGGTTGGAACCGACCGTGCCGTAGTAGTTAAAGCCATAAGCCAGCTGGGCGTAGCCGCCGATCATATGGGTCGGTTTCGGGGTGATACGGGTAACGGAGTTGTGGATACCACCGCGCTGCCCGGTAATTTCTGACCCCGGCAGGTTCACAATACGTTCCTGCGCGTGGTACATCATGGTCATACCGGCCGGCACACGCTGGCTGACAACCGCACGAGCCGTCAACGCACCGTTGGCGTTAAAGACTTCGATCCAGTCGTTATCCTCAATGCCGATCTCTTTGGCATCTTTATCGCTCATCCACACCACCGGACCACCGCGCCCCAGCGTCAGCATCAGCAGGTTGTCGCTGTAGGTGGAGTGGATGCCCCATTTCTGGTGCGGCGTCAGGAAGTTCAGCGCTTTTTCCGGGTTACCGTTGGATTTCGTACCCATCACTTCTTTCACCGAATGGGTATCAATCGGCGGACGGTAAACCAGCAGGCTTTCGCCGAAGTCACGCATCCACTGATGATCCTGATACAACTGCTGGCGACCGGAGAGCGTGCGCCACGGAATCAGCTCATGGACGTTGGTGTAACCGGCGTTGTAGGAAACGTGCTCATCTTCAAGGCCAGACCAGGTGGGGCTGGAGATGATTTTGCGCGGCTGCGCCTGAATATCGCGGAAGCGAATTTTCTCTTCCTCTTTATTCGTGGCCAGATGCGTATGGTCGCGACCGGTAAATTCACTCAGCGCCGCCCAGGCTTTCACCGCCACATGGCCGTTGGTTTCCGGGGCCAGCGTGAGGATCATCTCTGCGGCATCAATGGCGGTATTGAGCATTGGTTGCCCTTTCGCCGGGCCGTCCGCTTTGGTGTAGTTCAGCTTACGCAGCAGATCCATTTCGCTCTGGGTATTCCAGGCGATGCCTTTACCACCGTTGCCGATTTTTTCCATCAGCGGGCCGATGGAGGTAAAGCGCTCGTAGGTTGCCGGATAGTCGCGTTCCACCGGAATAATGTGCGGCGCGGTTTTGCCCGGGATCAGGTCACACTCGCCCTTCTTCCAGTCTTTCACACCCAGCGGCTGCGCCAGTTCAGCGGCGGAGTCATGCTGAATTGGCAGCGTCACGACATCGGTCTCTTTGCCTAAATGCCCAACGCACAGCGCAGAGAAGGATTTGGCGATACCTTTATAGATTTCCCAGTCGCTTTTCGATTCCCATGCCGGGTCAACAGCGGCAGAAAGCGGATGAATAAACGGATGCATATCCGAGGTATTCATGTCGTCTTTTTCGTACCAGGTAGCGGTTGGCAGCACAATATCCGAGTAGAGACAGGTGCTGGACAGGCGGAAGTCGAGAGTCACCACCAGATCCAGTTTGCCGTCGAGACCGTTGTCATGCCATTCCACCTCTTCCGGTTTCACACCGCCCTGTTTGCCGAGATCTTTGCCCTGAATACCGTGTTCGGTGCCCAGCAAGTACTTGAGCATAAACTCATGGCCCTTACCGGAAGAACCCAGCAGGTTGGAACGCCAGATAAACAGGTTACGCGGGTGGTTTTTGCCGTTTTCCGGCTGTTCCGCTGCGAAACGCAGCGAACCGTCTTTCAGCGATTTAACGGTGTAATCGACCGCGCTCATGCCCGCTTTTTCCGCTTCAGCGGCGATACGCAGCGGGTTGGTACCCAGTTGCGGCGCGGACGGCAGCCAGCCCATACGTTCAGCGCGCACGTTAAAGTCAATCAGATGGCCGGTATAGCGGGATTTATCCGCTAACGGCGACAGGAATTCCTGCGCAGTTACTGTTTCGTAACGCCACTGGCTGGAGTGGTTATAGAAGTAGGAGGTGCTGTTCATGTGACGCGCCGGACGCTGCCAGTCGAGGGCAAATGCCAGCGGCTGCCAGCCGGTTTGTGGACGCAGTTTTTCCTGGCCAACATAATGCGCCCAGCCGCCGCCGCTCTGTCCCACGCAACCGCAGAAGACCAGCATGTTGATGATCCCACGGTAGTTCATATCGAGGTGATACCAGTGGTTCATCCCGGCACCGATGATAACCATAGAACGGCCATGTGTTTTATCGGCGTTATCGGCGAATTCACGGGCGATACGAATAATTTGCGCCTGTGAAACTCCGGTGACTTTCTCAGCCCAGGCTGGTGTGTAGGCTTTAATTTCGTCGTAACGGGTTGCGCAGTTCTCATCACCCAGACCGCGATCCAGGCCGTAGTTCGCCATGGTCAGGTCGTAAACCGTGGTCACCAGCGCAGTGGAACCGTCAGCTAATTGCAGGCGTTTAACCGGCAGTTTGTGCATCAGGATATTATCAAGTTCAACGCCAGCGAAATGCTCGGTGTTGTCGCCACCGAAGTACGGGAAGCCGACCTGCGCGATATCGTCGTGTTTGCCCAGCAGGCTGAGATTCAGCTCAACATCCGCACCGCTGTTGCCGTCGCGCTGCTCAAGGTTCCACTTACCTTTTTCACCCCAGCGGAAACCGATGGAGCCATTCGGCGCGGTCAGGTTGCCTTCGCTATCGAGGGCAACGGTTTTCCACTCCGGATTATTTTCCTGGCCCAGCGCATCCACCAGATCGGCGGCGCGCAGCATGCGGCCTGCCGCATAGTAACCGTCGCGCTCTTCGAGCATCACCATCATCGGCATGTCGGTATAACGACGAACGTAATCGGTGAAGTACTGGCTCGGTTTATCGAGGTGAAATTCACGCAGCATAACGTGGCCCATCGCCAGCGCCATTGCCGCATCGGTGCCCTGCTTCGGCGCCAGCCACAAATCACACAATTTGGCGATTTCGGCGTAGTCCGGCGTTACCGCAACGGTTTTGGTGCCTTTGTAACGTACTTCGGTAAAGAAGTGCGCGTCCGGCGTACGGGTCTGCGGAACGTTAGAGCCCCAGGCGATGATGTAGCTGGAGTTGTACCAGTCGGCGGATTCCGGCACGTCGGTCTGCTCGCCCCAGGTTTGCGGAGAGGCTGGCGGTAAGTCGCAATACCAGTCGTAGAAACTCAGGCAGGTGCCGCCCAACAGGGAGAGATAACGCGCGCCAGAAGCGTAAGAAACCATCGACATCGCCGGGATCGGCGAGAAGCCTGCGACACGGTCCGGGCCGTACGTTTTCACGGTATAAACGTTCGAAGCAGCAATCAGTTCATTCACTTCCTGCCAGGAGGAGCGCACAAAACCGCCGCGACCACGCGCCTGTTTAAAGCTCTTCGCTTTTTCCGCATCTTCGATGATGGAAGCCCAGGCATTAACCGGATCGCTGTGCTGCGCTTTCGCTTCACGCCACAGTTTGATCAGGCGTTTACGCATCAGAGGGTATTTCAGGCGGTTCGCACTGTAGAGGTACCAGGAGTAGCTGGCGCCACGCGGGCAGCCACGCGGTTCGTGGTTCGGCATATCCGGACGGGTGCGCGGGTAGTCTGTCTGCTGGGTTTCCCAGGTGACCAGACCGTTCTTCACGAAGATCTGCCAGCTGCACGAGCCCGTGCAGTTTACGCCATGGGTAGAACGCACGATTTTGTCGTGCTGCCAGCGGTTACGGTATCCATCCTCCCAGTCCCGGTTGGTGTTTAAGAGCTGGCCGTGCCCATCGGCAAAGGTTTCGCCTTTCTGTTTGAAGTAGCGAAACCGGTCCAGGAATTTACTCATCGGGGGTTCTCCTGTTGGAGCCTGTCAGGCTCTCTTGGTAAATCGACATTGCTGCAATTGCGGCGAAGGTAACCCCCACAAAGACAAAGAGAATTGATGATGATCAAGCTGCCAAAGCTTCGTTTCTGCGCCAGAAACACGGAGTACCCACAAAGAGTTAGGGATTTTTATTTTTTAATCCATTGATAAATAAGGGTTTTATATAAACTCGCAGCGGTACAAGCAGATAATTCCGCGTTCCGGGGTATTAAGGGGTAGATGAACCTGCAAAGTGATGCCCGTCACAGAGGTTTCCGCAGCACGCCGCTGAGAACATCTAAAAGTATGTTGTAACTAATGACGACATAAAAAAAGCGCGGCTTTCACCGCGCAAGGATAATCAACATTTACTGAGTGTTATTGTTTTTTACGCCCGTATATCGCCCAGGTGATCACCACACAGGCGATATAGAACACAAGGAACACTTTCATCGCGCCTGCCGGTGAGCCGGTTAACGCCAGTGAAGTGCCGAATGCTTTAGGAATAAAGAAACCGCCAATCGCGCCAATTGCCGAGATAAAACCCAGCGCCGCGGCTGTCTCGGTGGCGGCTTCACGCATGGCTTCACTTTCTGTGCCGCCACTTTGTTGCACGCGTTCCATGGTTTTTTTCCGGAAAATCACCGAAATCATCTGGAACGTCGAGCCACTGCCCAGCCCGGCGGTCAGGAACAACACGAGGAAGACGCAGAAGAATGCGGTGAAATTGCCCCCGGTGCCGCCGGATGGCAGCGTCAGGAACAGCAAGGCGCTGAAAATCGCCATCAGCACAAAGTTTACCAGCGTTACGCGAGTCCCGCCGAGACGGTCAGAAATCGCGCCGCCTGCGGAGCGAGCCAGCGCGCCCACCAGCGGGCCGAAGAAGGCGAAATGCAGGATCTGCACTTCCGGGAACTGAGTTTTCGACAGCATTGCAAAACCGGCAGAAAAGCCGATAAATGAGCCGAACGTTGCCAGATAGAGGAAGCTCATAATCCACAGGTGCGAACGTTTGAGCACCGGAAGTTGCGCGCTAAGCGAGGCTTTAGAGGTCGCCAGCTCATTCATACCGAACCAGGCTGCCAGGGTAAACACCGCCAGTAACGGTACCCATATCCAGGCGGCGTTTTCGAGGTATAACAACGAACCATCAGGTTGTGCAACACCGGTACCGCCAAAGGCGGCAAAAATGGAGAAAGAGACCGCCAGCGGTGCGATCAACTGCATCACGCTCACACCGAGGTTGCCAAAGCCACCGTTAATACCGAGCGCGCCGCCCTGCTTCTGTTTTGGAAAAAAGAAGCTGATGTTCGCCATGCTGGAAGCAAAGTTCGCACCAGCAAAACCGCACAGCAGCGAGATAATGATAAACGTGCTAAACGGCGTGCTCAGATCCTGCACGGCAAAACCGAGCCACACACATGGAATGATTAAGATCCCGGTACTGAAAGCTGTCCAGCGACGGCCGCCGAACACCGGCACCATGAAGGAGTACGGGACACGTAGCAGTGCGCCGGAAACGGATGGCAACGCTGTCAGCATAAAGAGCTGGTCAGTGGTAAACTGAAAACCCACTTTCGGGAGATTGACGGCGACTGCGCTAAAAAGCATCCAGACGCAGAAAGCCAGAAGAAGACAAGGCACGGAGATCCACAAGTTGCGGCTCGCAATCTTATTGCCCTGCTGTTGCCAGAATGCCGGATCTTCAGGACGCCAGTCGGTAATAACCCGCGCTGACGAACTTTTTTCCGGGATGGTTGAGTGCTGCATATACACCTCTGCTGTTCGGTTTGATGCCTGCCACCTTAGTTTTTATAGCGGTAGTTAAGTTGATATAAATCAAAGGAAAAGCAGCCCATTTCGCGGGTGAAAAATCGCCATGCTCATTTATGAGTACCTTTTACCGACAAAAAAGGTGTGGTTTTTCACGGTTCTGACCTTCCCTACTCAGATTGTTCCCACTCTTGTCAGCTCGCTGGCAATAAAGGGGTAATCCTTTAGAGGTATGGGTATACCCCAGGCGATGGCAGACAATAGCGACATCCGCACCGCACGCGGCCGAGGAGCCTTAATCACCTATGCTAAAACGCCTTTTTTCACCGATCTCGCTAGTTAACCAACTGGCGTTGTTGATGCTGCTGTCGACCGCCATCGGCGTGACGGGCATGGCGATCTCCGGCTGGCTGGTACAAGGCGTTCAGGGCAGCGCACATGCGATCAATAAAGCCGGTTCACTACGTATGCAGAGCTACCGCCTGTTGTCCGCCATTCCGCTGCATGAAGACGAGCAATATTTGCTCGACGAAATGGAGTACACCGCATTCAGCCCGGAACTGGCGCAGGCGGCACAGCGCGACGGCCAGCAAGCGCAGCTCGCGGCATTGCAAAACTACTGGCGCAGCGAAGTCGTACCGGCGATAAAACAGGCACAACAACCATCGCAAGCAGCGGAAATTATTGCGATTTTCGTTGGGCGAATCGACCGGCTGGTTACCTCGTTTGACCGCAGCACCGAACACCGTATTGAACAAGTGGTGGTGATGCACCGGCTCATGGCGATAGTGATGGGTCTGTTATTGCTGTTTGCCGTGGTCTGGCTGCGGGCGCGTCTACTCCGTCCGTGGCAGCAATTACTGAGCATGGCACGTGCGGTCAGCCAGCGTGATTTTACCCAGCGCGCACGCATCAGCGGGCGCAACGAGATGGCGACGCTTGGCGAGGCGTTAAATAACATGTCGGCCGAGCTGGGCGAGAGCTACGCGATACTGGAACGCCGGGTACAGGAGAAAACCGCCGGGCTTGAGCAAAAGAACCAGATCCTGTCGTTTTTATGGCAGGCTAACCACCGGCTGCATTCGCGTATCCCGATGTGCGAGCGCCTGTCACCGGTGTTGAACGGTTTGCAGAATTTAACCCTGCTGCATGATATTGAGCTGCGGGTGTACGATCTGGAAGATGAAGAAAATCATCAGGATTTTACCTGCCAGTCGGATGCGAGCTGCGATGACAAAGGCTGCCATTTATGTCCGCGCAACGGTATTCTCACCGAATCCAGCGGGTTTGGCACCACGCTGAAATGGCGACTGGCGGATGCGCATATGCAGTATGGTTTGCTGCTGGCAACGCTGCCGCCGGGCCGCCATTTAAGCCATGACCAGCAGCAACTGGTCGACACGCTGGTGGAACAACTCACCGCGACGCTGGCACTTGATCGCCATCAGGACAGGCAGCAACAGTTGATGGTCATGGAAGAGCGCGCCACCATCGCCCGCGAATTACACGACTCTATCGCGCAGTCCCTCTCCTGCATGAAGATGCAGGTGAGTTGCCTGCAAATGCAGGGCGACGCGCTGCCGGAAAACAGCCAGCAGTTGCTGGGGCAGATCCGCAACGAGCTGAATACCTCATGGGCGCAGCTGCGCGAGTTGCTGACCACGTTTCGTTTACAATTAACCGAACCAGGGCTGCGCCCGGCGCTGGAGTCCAGTTGCCAGGAGTACAGCGGTCGTTTCGGCTTCCAGGTACGTCTTGATTACCAGCTCCCGCCCCGGCTGGTCCCGGCGCATCAGGCGATTCACCTGTTACAGATAGCCCGCGAGGCGTTGAGCAATGCATTAAAACACTCCGGCGCAACCGCGGTCAGCGTCGCAGTGCAACAGCAGGAAAACCGGGTAATATTGCGCATCACCGACAATGGTTGCGGCATCCCGGTCAATGCTGAAAGGACGAACCATTATGGATTGATAATTATGCGTGACCGCGCGCAAAGCCTGCGCGGCGATTGCCAGGTTCGCCCCGGAGCATCCGGCGGCACCGAGGTCGTCGTGACGTTTATTCCAGAGACGTTTCTCTCATCCATGCAAGGAGATACCCATGAGTAATCAGGATCCGGCCACCATCCTCCTGATCGACGACCATCCAATGCTGCGAACCGGCGTGAAGCAGTTAATCAGCATGGCTCCCGACATCACCGTGGTCGGCGAAGCCAGCAACGGGGAACAAGGCATTGAACTGGCGGAATCGCTGGACCCGGATTTGATTTTGCTGGATCTCAACATGCCAGGCATGAACGGGCTGGAAACGCTGGATAAGCTGCGGGAAAAAACCCTGTCGGGACGCGTTGTTGTCTTTAGCGTCTCCAACCATGAAGAAGACGTGGTGACCGCGTTAAAACGCGGCGCAGATGGCTACCTGCTGAAAGATATGGAGCCGGAAGATCTGCTGAAAGCGCTGCAACAAGCCGCGGCGGGCGAAATGGTGCTCAGCGAAGCGCTCACCCCGGTGCTGGCCGCCAGCCTGCGCGCCAACCGCGCCACCACTGACCGGGATATCACCCAGCTTACGCCACGCGAACGCGATATTCTCAAGCTGATTGCCCAGGGGCTGCCGAACAAAATGATTGCCCGCCGCCTGGACATCACCGAAAGCACGGTTAAAGTTCACGTCAAACACATGCTGAAGAAAATGAAACTGAAATCCCGCGTTGAAGCCGCCGTTTGGGTGCATCAGGAACGTATTTTCTGACAGGTTACGGGTCTGGTAGCGTCCAGCCCGTATTACTGTTTTCCGCTGGAGGGATCACCGGCTCCGTCAGCTTCAGTTCGATAGTGTTCGATTCAACGCGCTGCCCTTTATCGTCTTCCACCAATGCCGACAACGTCCAGCGGTTGGTGGCACCTTCTGCGCTATCCCAGCGCGGCATAATCAGTGTCCAGCCATCGCTGCTGCGCCCATTGGCTGGCGGCGTGAGGCTTAACGCCTGCGTATCGCCCTGCCAGGTTATCGAACGTACACCGTGCGTGCTGTTAATTTGCAGTTTCAGCGCCACCGTCTCACCCGGCTGCAAATCCCACGGCGGCGTGGCGAGAAATACCGATAACGTTTTACGCTGACGATATTCGAAAACCGGTGCATTGTTGCGCGTCGGGCTGTCATAGCGGCTACCCCGTAGCGAACGGCTCTCTGCCACCTCGCTGGCAGAGAGCTGCTTCCACAGAGGTACACCAAAGCGATAATTCACTTTCAGCCCTAAATCGTTCTGACTAACCCCACTCTCCCCCTGCCGGTGTTCGGCGGTCAGCGTCACCAGCGGGACCGGCGTGTAATTCACCCCCAGCTTCACCGCCACCGGGTTGTGATAGCCGGTACCGGTGTCAAACAGATCAACGCTGTTGCCGAAATATTGCTCGACACTGACGCTGGTATTAAGCTGCTGATAAAACGGCAATCGCGCCTGCGCCGTAACATCGTAGCCCCGCGCCATACGCTGTTGCAGCGTGGCGGTCTGGTACTCCCAGCTGTTTACCGGCTGGTAGTAGTTTGCTGAAAAGCGTAAGTACTCGCCCCAGGCCTCAGCGCCCAGCCCGGCGCGACCAAGATTGTCATCAAGCAGATTATCGTAAAAGGTGTTGTAGCCGAGCAGCCAGTCGCCGGCGATCCAGCGCTGACCGACGCCAACATTTCCCACCAGCCCGGCATCCTGCTGCGTCAGTCCAAGCTGGCTCCAGCTGAGATAGCGATTATTATCCTGCAATGGCACAAACCAGTCGCCGTGGCTGCCGGTGAACCCGCCTTCATTATCCACTTTGAAATCCACGCTGGCGCTGCCCCACGGCGAAAGCCAGGACTCCACTTGCTGATTCACTTCATCACTGACGACATCGCGCAGTTGTCCGAAAGCAAACTGCCGCGCCTGCTCGCCGGTGGTCAGGCCGTTATCATTCATACTGGCTTCGCCGAACGCTTTCGCCATCTCTGCGAAATGCTTTTCCTGCGCACCATTTTCCGCGGCCATGCCAAGATCCGGCAAACCATCGCCGTCATTATCAAAGGGGTTTTCTGCTTGCTGTACGAAGCTATTCTGCCGGGCACTGGCGACGCCGCTTATCAGTGACAGCATCAGAAGTGTAAGGAGAGGATAATTCATACCGTCAAGTTTAACGGTTTTGCCAGGGCTTTACAGCCGCAGACAAAATACCAGGAAAAACCTTATCCCTGCGCTTCGCTGCAGCTACAGTTAATGCACCCCTTACCGGAGAGCTGACATGAACACTAAGCATAAAATTTTGTGTAGTGCGATCCTGTTTTATGCCGCGCAGGCCGGCGCCAGCGAGCTGTTTACCCTGCAATCTTCCGCATTTGCCGATAACGCCTTAATGGAGAAAAAATTCGCCGGTAACGCCAGCAATAATCCGAACTGTACCGGCGAAAATTATTCGCCGTCGCTGGTGTGGAACAACCCACCTGCCAATACGCAGAGTTACGCGCTGGTGGTGCACGATCCCGAAGGCGCGACCGGGCTGGGCGTAACGCACCTTGTGGCTTATAACATCGCCCCGTCCAGCACGGGCTTTGCGCAAAACGATCTGCGTGATGGCAAAGGCTATACGGGCGGCAAGAACACACCGGGGAATCTGCGCTGGCATGGCCCGTGCCCGCCTCCGGGCAGCGGCGCGCATCATTACACCTTTACCCTGATCGCCACGTCGCTTAAACCAACGCTGCCCGAAGGGCTGACGCGCGAAGAGTTATTCGCAAAACTGAAAGGTCACACGCTTGCCGCCACCGGGCTTATCGGTCGCTTTGGTCAGTAATTGTTGTGACTGCCTTTCGCCCGTTGCGCCGGCGCAGTAGCATAAGCGCCACGAATCCTGTTTATCGAAGGAGTGAAGATGCAAAAAATCGTGATTATCGCTAATGGTGCGGCGTACGGCAGTGAGTCGCTGTTCAATAGCTTACGGCTGGCCATCGCGCTGCGTGAGCAGAGTAGCGACACTGAACTGCGGCTGTTTTTGATGTCCGACGCAGTAACCGCCGGGTTGCGCGGACAAAAACCCGCTGAGGGCTACAACATCCAGCAGATGCTGGAAATTCTGACGGCGCAAAATGTACCGGTGAAACTGTGTAAAACCTGCACCGACGGGCGCGGCATCACCGCGTTGCCGCTGATTGACGGCGTGGAGATCGGCACGCTGGTGGAGCTGGCGCAGTGGACGCTGGCGGCCGACAAAGTATTAACGTTTTAATATTGCGGCGAGTTTAATATTTTTTTCTTATGGGTGGCGTTACGTCATCAAGTTTGCCTGCTGTGTTGCCGATAGCCCTTTAAGACAACACAGCAGGTACTATAACTATGTTCAGATCGATTAAGTCCCGTATTATTGCAGCAACGGCGGGGTGTCTCGCCGGCGCTTTGCTGCTTAACACCATCATTAACTATCAGGTAACTAGCCAGCATAGCCAACAAACCCAGCAGGATATTCTCTCCAGCACCAGCGCCAGTCACAGTATTGCGATTGCCGACTGGGTCGCCAGCAAAATGAACATGATTGCCTCTTTGCAAAGCGTGGCGTTAACCGACGATCCCGTGCCGGTTTTCACGCAGATCGCGCGCGCCGGTGGGTTTATCAACGTTTATGTCGGTTACGCCACGAAAACGGCGAAATTCTCCGATCCGGGCGGCGTCCCGGCGGATTACGACCCGACAATCCGTCCGTGGTATCAGCAAGTGGTAAAAGCCGACGCGCCTGTCGTCACTGCACCTTATGTTGACGCCAGCACCGGTGCGCTGGTAGTAACCTTCGCCGTCCCGGTCAAAGAGAACGGTACGTTAAAAGCCGTGGTCGCAGGCGACGTCTCGATGGATAGCGTCGTGGCTAACGTGCGCGGTATCAGCCCAACACCGAACAGCACCGGCATGTTGCTGGCAAGCGATGGTTCTGTAATTGCCGCCGCCAACGACAAACTGACCATGAAGCCCTTCAGTGAGGCGATTGGCGGGGTCAGCTTCGAACAGTTACGGGCTGGAAAACGGGTGGAAGGTGTGTATGCCGGCGAAGATAAAGCACTGCTGGCAAGCCCGGTCAAAGGCACCAACTGGCTGCTGGCGGTGGCGCTTGATAGCGCTGATTCTACCGCCGGGTTGCGCGCGCAACTGAAAGCCTCTGCGCTGTCGCTGATTGTGCTGGTGCTGATTGCCGGTACATTGATGCACTGGATTGTCGCCACCCTGCTTAAACGCCTCTTGACGGTGCGCGATGCCATGAACGCGATCAGCAGCGGCACCAACGATCTCTCGCAGCGCTTACCGGTGGATGGTCATGACGAGGTGTCACAAATAGCGCATGCCTTTAACGCCTTCAGCGACAAACTTTCAGTGGTAATGATTAAACTGCGCGATTCCAGCAATTCGGTACAAGTGGCCGCGCAACAGATTGCCGCCGGCAACCAGGATCTCTCCGGGCGAACCGAACAAGCGGCCTCCAGCCTGCGCGAAACGGCCAGTGCGGTCGAGCAAATCACCGCATCGGTGGCGCAGTCTACCGACGCCGCAGCACAGGCCAACGATCAGGCGCATGTGGCTTCGCAAGCGGCGTCGCGCGGCGGTCAGGTAGTAACGCAAGCGATCAATACGATGCAGTCGATTGAAGTGGCTTCGGCAAAAATCGGCGATATCACCAGCGTGATTGACGGCATTGCTTTCCAGACCAATATCCTGGCGCTCAACGCCTCGGTTGAAGCTGCCCGTGCGGGTGAACAGGGTCGCGGTTTCGCGGTGGTTGCCGGTGAAGTGCGTAATCTGGCAAGCCGCAGTGCACAAGCGGCGAAAGAGATCAAAACGCTGATCGACTCCACCACCGAAAGCGTGGCGACCGGTTCGCGCTTTGTCCGCCTCGCGGGCGACAGCATGACGGATATTGTCGCCAGCATCGACAGTGTGTCGGTGATCATGCGTGAAATTTCCGTCGCCACCAGCGAGCAGATGAAAGGCATTCAGGAAATTAACCATGCGGTGCTAGATCTTGACCGTATGGTGCAGCAAAACGCGGAACTGGTGGTTGAATCGACCGCCGCCGCAGGCGCGCTGCGCTCGCAGGCGACGGAGCTTGCTGAAACTGCCGGTCATTTCCGCATTTAATTTTTTATCGGCGCGTTTTAACCACGGTTTTACGCGCCGTCTTCTTCCCCTGCCGAATAATGTAATTTTTGTTTAATCGTTACGTCATTATTTGATCAAAATCAGCATTCGAACCCCCTCCGTTTGGTGTTATGCACTGAGTGAATTGTGAACAAAGTCACGCACGGGGATCCTTCCCGCACGGATCGCGTTGTTAAAAAACTACGGGGTTAAAAATGGCGGTGGTAAAAGCAAGTCTGAAGTTGTTTGGTGGGGATACAGTAGTTGTTCGTTGTTCCGAAAGTTGTCACATTCATTTGATGAGCGAGAAGAGCCGAACGCCGAACGCTCAAACGGATATTCTGAGTGTACAGAATCGCGCAAGTGCCTATCTGGCTGTGCCATACAGCGGCGTCTGGAGTGTGCTGATCGACAGCCACAGCCAGTCGCTGGAGCACTCGATCAGCTACGTCGCCGCTTAACGGTTACGGTTAGCAGGCAAAACCAGGCTGCATCTCCGGGCCTGGTTTTTCTCCCTCCAGCAGCAAACGCACTTTCCCCACCAGATCGTTCAGGCAATCATCCCGCATACCGAGCTTCATCAGCTCCTGTTCCAGTGAAAAAAGATACTGCGCATTCGTACCGAGCGGGCCGCTGGCGGCGGCAATCAACGGGGCGATGGTCTGCGCACGCGTATCGGATTCATACAGCGGATGGCGCGGATCCATAATAAACACCAGCGCATTTACCGTGCGGCCATCATCAAGCGCCAGTTTGCACCAGCTTGGCATGTAACAGCCGGTGATCATTTCGCGTTTCCACAGCAGCGTCAGCTCATCAAGCAAGGTGTCGTCGGATAAACGGTACGCCACGCCCGTGGTACGCCCGCCCTCTTTAAGCGCCAGCATGCGTCCAGGCTGGCAGGCGGTGCCGCGACCAGCGGTTAAGCGCAGACAAAACGCACGGTGCCACCCCGTCAGCGTACCGGTGCAGGATTCGTCAAACTCCAGCGCCGGGTTCCACATCAGCGAACCATAACCAAAAATCCACACCGGGCCATCATCCGGCCGACATGCCAGCGTCGCCGCAAGCGATGCCGCGCGCTGTTCCGCCGACCAAAGTAACGACTCGTCAATATCGCCGAATGCCGTTTTGCAATCTGCTGTTCGCAAAAAATCACGCGTTAACATCTTCTACCTCCGCCACTGCCTGCTTCCGTGCGACTGCTCAACTGCTGCCTTCCCGGCATATGCTGCTTTAAGCGCAGCTTACTACGACCTTATGCAATTCACAGGCCGCTGGCAATAGCGTCAATCCATCGAATAGAGCTATAAATGGCGAAAAGTAATTATTTCAGTGCGTTACTTCTTTTTATGCCATTTGTCATCGTCGCCTTTCTGGTAATCGTTTTTTACCGCCGCCCAGGCCACGCGGTGCGCCGTCTCCTCGCGGCTGGCATCCCCTTTGCGATCGTCTTTGTCCTTATATTGCTCCCAGGCGCTGTTAAACGCCTCTTTATAAATTTCCTGCGCATGCGCCGGCAGGACATGTTGCACGCTCTCTGGCAGATCGGACTTCGCTTTATACGGCATTTCACGCTCCTTTTGGCTTAAAGAAGTAAGCCTGGACGACAAATAGCGGGCACGCCAGAAAAAGTAACAGTTTGCCAGATTGTCACACCTATCTCACTGTAAGATAAATAGAAATTAAATGAGAGCGCGCATTTTATTTAGTTGATAACAAAACGAAGCTCTGAGGGTAAAACTACGTAAAAAAGCCCAGCAAAACAGTGATTTTTGTTATTTTATGACCCGTTCTTTTTCTATCTATAATTCGCAAACACCTGCACTGTGATGGAGCATCATAATGACAACAACGCACGAGGCGGTGAAAACCCGCCACAAGGAAACATCCCTTATTTTCCCGGTGCTGGCGCTGGCAGTGCTGCTTTTCTGGGGAGGTTCGCAGTCACTACCAGCGGTTATCGGCATTAATTTGTTAGCACTGGTTGGTATCTTATCCAGCGCGTTTAGCGTGGTACGCCATGCCGACGTGCTTGCCCACCGGCTTGGCGAGCCCTATGGTTCACTGATCCTCAGCCTGTCGGTGGTTATCCTCGAAGTCAGCCTGATTTCCGCATTGATGGCCACCGGCGACGCCGCGCCAACGCTTATGCGTGACACACTCTATTCCATCATCATGATTGTCACCGGCGGTCTGGTGGGCTTTTCGCTGCTGCTGGGCGGGCGTAAGTTCGCCACGCAATATATGAATCTGTTTGGCATTAAACAGTATCTGATAGCGCTGTTTCCGCTGGCGATTATCGTGCTGGTGTTTCCGATGGCACTGCCGCAGGCCAATTTTACAATTGGTCAGTCGCTGCTGGTGGCGTTGATCTCAGCGGCCATGTACGGCGTATTTTTGCTTATCCAGACCAAAACGCACCAGAGCTTGTTCGTCTATGAACATGAAGACGAAGGCGATGATGACGATCCGCACCACGGCAAACCTTCCGCGCACGGAAATCTGTGGCACACGCTGTGGCTGATTATCCATCTGGTTGCGGTCATTGCCGTGACGAAAATGAATGCGACGCCGCTGGAAGCGCTGCTGACAGAAATGAATGCGCCGGTGGCATTTACCGGTTTCCTGGTGGCGCTGTTGATCCTCTCGCCGGAAGGATTAGGGGCGTTAAAAGCGGTGCTGAATAATCAGGTACAGCGCGCAATGAACCTGTTCTTTGGCTCGGTACTGGCAACGATTTCCCTCACCGTCCCGGTTGTGACGCTGATTGCGTGGCTAACCGGTAATGACCTGGTGTTCGGCCTGGGCGCGCCGGAAATGATTGTCATGGTCGCTTCGCTACTGCTGTGCCAAATCTCGTTCTCTACCGGGCGAACCAACGTGCTTAATGGCGCGGCGCACCTGGCGCTGTTCGCAGCCTATCTGATGACAATATTTGCCTGACAGGCAGAAACAAAAAACCCCGCACTCGCGGGGTTTTTTATGCTTACTCGGTATCGAGTTCGTCGAAGCTTTTCACCAGATCGTCAATCGCTTTGATCTGTTTTAAGAACGGCTCCAGTTTATCCAGCGGCAGCGCGGACGGGCCGTCGCATTTTGCGTTATCCGGATCCGGGTGCGCTTCAATAAACAGCCCTGCCAGACCGGTTGCCATCCCGGCACGCGCCAGTTCAGTAACCTGAGCACGACGACCGCCAGACGCCGCGCCGAACGGGTCGCGGCACTGCAACGCGTGGGTGACATCGAAAATCACCGGCGAGTTGTTGGAGACTTTCTTCATTACGCCGAAGCCCAGCATGTCGACCACCAGGTTGTCATAGCCGAAGTTCGCGCCGCGATCGCAGAGGATCACTTTATCGTTGCCGCCTTCGTGGAATTTATCCACGATATTGCCCATCTGGCCCGGGCTGACAAACTGCGGTTTTTTCACGTTGATGACCGCGCCCGTTTTCGCCATCGCTTCAACCAGATCGGTCTGACGCGCCAGAAACGCAGGCAACTGGATCACATCCACCACATCAGCCACCGGCTGCGCCTGCGACGCTTCATGCACGTCGGTGATCACTTTCACGCCAAAGGTCTGTTTCAGTTCCTGGAAGATTTTCATCCCCTCTTCCAGACCCGGTCCACGGTAGGACTTGATGGAAGAACGGTTGGCTTTATCAAAAGAGGCTTTGAACACGTACGGGATACCCAGTTTCTGGGTCACGGTGACGTAGTGTTCGCAAATGCGCATTGCCAAATCGCGGGATTCCAGCACGTTCATACCACCAAACAGTACAAACGGCAGGTCGTTCGCGACGTTAATGTCGCCAATGCTGACCACTTTTTGTTTCATAAAATCGCCTTATCGAGTGTGAATCGGAACAAATCTTTAATGCAGGGTAATCTGCTTGTGCGCAATCGAATTGATTTGCGCGCGGATCATTTCACTTATCGGATCCTCAGGACACTGCTCTACAAAGTAGTTCAAATCATTCAGCGCCACATGGTCACAATCCAGCTGCGCATAAATCAGACCGCGATCGCGGATCTCATACGGATCTTCGGGATTGAACTGCAACAGCGCTTCACTGGCGCGCAACGCCAGTTCCATCTGCTGCTCTTCCATCAGCGCCGACTTCAGTGTATCCAGTAATTTGCGGATCACTTCGGCGTTGTCGGCCTCATCGAGATCTTCGTTAAACAGCTCGGCCACCGGGCTGATATTGCCTTTCAGCCACACTTCCAGCGTGTGTTCATCCAGCGTGTCTCCGTTAAACGGGTTGATCAGCCACATTTCACCATCCAGCCATTCGGCACGCAGGATGAGCTGAGTCGGGAAAATCACCGGCGTCAGGGGAATATCCAGCTGACCGGCGACCCACAGTAAAATCGCGCCCAGCGATACCGCGCTACCCTGACGGTTTTGCAGCACTTTATCCAGCCACAGCGCGTCAGATAAACGGTACACGCCGCGCGTATCTTTAAAACCCCATTCGCCGTAAAACAGCTCAACGAGTTTTTCCAGTTGCCAGTCCTGAGGCTTTGCCTGACCTATCTCCTCACGTGCCAGACTGAGCAACCGCTCCAGTTCGTCTTGCACATATTGCGAAGGAAAGTCATCGCGAATCAGCTCGGAAACAAGGATCATCCCGTCGCATAACGGCGCTTTGTTAAATTCGAAATCAGCTAACGATCTCATGTCTTACCCCAGTATCGGTACTTTTGTGGCGGCGAGTTTAATGATGATGTACAGCACCACCAGCCCCAGCAAGAAAGCGATAAAACCTGTTTGCTGGCTGCGCGGGCGATGTCGCCCCAGCGCAATAAAACCCAAAACGATGTAGATGATAACGCCAAACAGCTTTTCAGTCAGCCATGCGCCTTTAACCGTAAATGGCAAATAGCCTGTCACCCACATCAAACCCGCGCCGCTCAGCAGCAGCACGGTATCCACCGTGTGCGGCACCACCCGCACCCAGCGGGCGTTAATACGCGGATCGCCCGACCAACGCCACCAGTAGCGTAAAACAAACAGGCTAACGGTGAGCGCCACAGAGGTCAAATGCAATGTAATCAGCAGCTTAAAAGCATTCATTGCCCATTACTCCTGTAAAGGCCATTGCCCCAGCGTCAGGCGTTCGTTATCACCGTAATCCCGGCACGTTGCCACGTGCTGCCAGCCATAATGTTTGAAGATAGCGCGAACATCTGCGCCCTGTTGCCAGCCATGTTCCAGCAGCAGCCAGCCGCCGGGCAACACATGCTGGCGGGCAGCATCAATGATGGTGTGTAAATCCGCCAGTCCGTTGTTGGCCGCCACCAGCGCACTGAGCGGTTCAAAACGCACATCGCCCTGCGCAAGATGCGGATCATGCTCATCAATGTAAGGCGGATTGCTGACAATCATGGCAAATTGCTGCCCTTCAAGCGCGCTGAACCAGCGGCTTTGCAGGATTTCAATATTGGTGATGTTCAGATGTGCGGCGTTACGTTGTGCCAGCGCCACCGCATCCGGGATCAGATCGACCGCTGTGACATTGCAGTCCGGGCGCTCGCTCGCCAGCGCCAGCGCGATGGCGCCAGTGCCGGTGCCTAAATCGAGAATGCGACACGGTGAGGAAGGAAGGCGCGCCAGCGCCTGCTCTACCAGGCACTCGGTGTCGGGGCGCGGAATAAGGGTTGCAGGCGAGACAAACAGCGGCAGTGACCAGAACTCCCGTACGCCAATCAGATGCGCCACCGGCTCGCCATTCACACGACGAGCCAGTAACGTCGCCAGCTGTTGCTGCTGTCCGCCGTCAAGCAAGGTTTCACCAAACGCGAGAATGAACGTACGCGATTTGCCAGTGACAAAGCCCAATAAGATCTCCGCATCGCGGCGCGGGCTTTCGCTCGCTGCCAGCTCACTTATCGCCTGGCGCAACCACTGTTGATAATCCATTAGTCCTGCTCGGAGAGCGCCGCCAGCTGGTCGGCCTGGTATTCCTGCACAATCGGTTCTATCAGCATATCCAGCTTGCCTTCCATCACTTCGTCAAGGCGGTACAGCGTGACGTTGATACGGTGATCGGTCACACGACCCTGCGGGAAGTTATAGGTGCGGTTACGGTCGCTGCGATCGCCACTGCCCAGCAGGTTACGCCGTGTTGAGGCTTCTGCCTGCTGGCGTTTCGCGGCTTCTGCGGCGTGGATGCGCGCGCCGAGCACTGACAAGGCTTTCGCTTTGTTTTTATGCTGCGAGCGTTCATCCTGGCACTCGACCACAATCCCGGTCGGCAGGTGGGTAATACGGATTGCGGAATCGGTGGTGTTAACGTGCTGACCGCCCGCGCCGGAAGAGCGGAAGGTATCAATACGCAGATCGGCCGGGTTGATATCCGGCATTTCGGCTTCCGGCAGCTCCGGCATCACGGCCACGGTGCAGGCAGACGTGTGAATTCGGCCCTGCGATTCCGTCGCCGGAACGCGCTGGACGCGATGGCCGCCGGATTCAAATTTCAGACGTCCGTAAACGCCCTCGCCGCTAATTTTGGCGATCACTTCTTTAAAACCGCCGTGCTCACCTTCGTTGGCGCTCATGATCTCGACGCGCCAGCGGCGGGATTCGGCATAACGGCTGTACATACGGAACAAATCGCCGGCAAACAGCGCAGCTTCGTCGCCCCCGGTTCCGGCGCGAACTTCGACAAACGCGTTACGTTCATCATCAGGATCTTTTGGTAGCAGCAACAGCTGCAATTGCTGCTCAAGTTGCTCGCCTTTTTCTTTCGCGTCGCGCAGTTCATCCTGCGCCAGGTCGCGCATTTCCGGGTCGTCGAGCATCATCTGCGCGGTTTCGATATCTTCCTGAACCTGTTGCCAGTCAGTAAAACAGCGCGACACATCGCTCAGTTGTGCGTATTCGCGCGACAGCGCACGGAATTTATCCTGGTCGGCGATGGTTTGGGCGTCACCGAGCAGCGCCTGAACTTCTTCATGGCGCTCATGCAGGGCTTCCAGTTTGGCAACGATAGAAGGCTTCATAGGCGTAAATGCACCTTTTAATAATAAGAGAGTGTTGTGCTAATCCAGCCCGAGGCTGTTGCGCAGAATATGCAGGCGCTCATCGTCCCCGTCACGGGCGGCCTGCTGAAGAGATTTGGTTGGGGCGTGGATAAGGCGGTTGGTCAGTTTCCACGCCAGATCTTGCATGATAGCTTGCGGATCGCCGCCCTGCTCCAGCGCGGCAAGCGCTTTGGCAGTCAGTTCATCGCGTGCCGTTTCAGACTGGCTGCGGTATTCGCGAATGGTCTCGCTGGCGCTTTGCGCACGCAGCCAGGCCATAAATTCACTGGTTTCCTGGGCGACGATGGTTTCCGCCTGCACCGCCGCGGCTTTACGCTGCGCCAGGTTGTGCTGAATAATACTTTGCAGATCGTCGACGCTATAGAGATAGGCGTTCGCCACTTTGCCCACTTCCGGCTCGACATCGCGCGGCACGGCGATATCCACCAGCAAAACAGGCTGATTACGCCGCGCTTTCATCGCGCGTTCCATCATTCCTTTACCAATAATTGGCAGCGGGCTGGCGGTGGAACTGATCACGATATCAGCATCTTTCAGGCGCTCATCAATATCGCTTAAAGCAATGACTTCCGCACCGACCTCATCCGCCAGCACCTGCGCGCGTTCACGCGTACGGTTGGCGATGATCATTTTCTGCACTTTATGCTCGCGCAGGTGGCGCGCAACCAGCTCAATGGTTTCGCCTGCGCCCACTAACAGCACGGTCACCGACGCAAGGGATTCGAAGATTTGCCGCGCCAGCGTACAGGCGGCGAAAGCGACCGATACCGCACTGGCGCCAATATCGGTTTCCGTGCGCACACGCTTGGCGACGGAGAATGATTTCTGGAACATACGCTCCAGATCGCTGGCGTTGTCATGACCACGCCGGGAATCGGCAAAGGCCTTTTTCACCTGGCCTAAGATTTGCGGCTCGCCGAGAACCAACGAATCCAGCCCGCTCGCCACGCGCATTAAATGGCTGACGGCGTCGTTATCCTGGTGCCAGTAGAGGCTCTGGCGCACTTCGTCTTCACGCAAATGGTGATAATCACACAGCCAGCGCACCAGCGCTTCTTGCAGGTTGTCCCGCTCTTCAACACTCAGATAGAGCTCGGTACGGTTGCAGGTTGACAGCACCACGCCGCCTTGCACCATCGGCTGTGACAGCAGGCTTTCTAACGCCTGGTCAAGCGTTTCCGGCGAAAATGCAATGCGTTCTCGCAACGAAACGGGAGCCGTTTTGTGATTGATGCCAAGTGCTAAAAGGGTCATGAGCGCGGGAATAGTACCAACGTTGATAAGGTTAGACTGTACGCATCATACAGGATGAGTGAGGTCAATAAAAGAGACACTACCCTTTCGGAGTAATTGGTAATTTAATGATTTAAGACAACTTGAACGTAGACGCTGTTTCAGAGCGGCGCTAGCATTAAGCGTAATACTGCAACCTCGCAAGGATTTCCCCTCGTTATGACTCTGCCAGACTTCCGTTTTATTCGCCTGCTGCCGCTGGCAAGCCTCGTGTTAACCGCTTGTACGCTCAATGCACCAAAAGGGCCGGGACAAAGCCCGGATTCGCCACAGTGGCGCGAACATCAGCAACAGGTGCGCAGCTTAAATCAGTATCAAACGCGCGGCGCATTCGCTTATATCTCTGACGAGCAAAAAGTGTATGCCCGTTTCTTCTGGCAGCAAACCGGCCAGGATCGCTATCGTCTGTTGCTGACCAACCCACTGGGCAGCACTGAACTGGAACTGAACGCCCAGCCGGGTAACGTGCAACTGGTGGACAACAAAGGCAAACGGTATACCGCCGATGATGCCGAAGAGATGATTGGCAAACTGACCGGCATGCCGATCCCACTTAATAGCCTGCGCCAGTGGATCCTTGGTCTGCCAGGCGATGCCACCGATTATAAGCTCGATGCGCAATACCGCCTGAGCGAGTTGAATTACAGCCAGGGCGGCAAAAACTGGAAAGTGGTATATGGCGGGTATGACAACAGCCAGCCCTCCCTGCCGGCCAATATGGAGCTGAGCGACGGCAAACAGCGCATTAAGCTGAAAATGGACAACTGGATTGCCAAATGACGACCTGGCCCGCTCCGGCGAAACTCAACCTGTTTTTATACATTACCGGCCAGCGCGCCGATGGCTACCACACGCTGCAAACCCTGTTTCAGTTTCTTGATTATGGCGACACGCTGAGCATTGAACCGCGCCGCGATGGAGAGATCCGCCTGCTGACACCAGTCGAAGGCGTGCCGGACGAAGAGAATCTGATTGTACGCGCCGCACGTCTGCTCATGCAGCGCGCGGCGCAAAGCGGTCGTCTGCCTGCGGGTAGCGGCGCAGAGATCGCTATCGACAAACGCCTGCCGATGGGCGGCGGGCTCGGCGGCGGGTCGTCGAATGCTGCCACCGTGCTGGTCGCCCTCAACCACTTGTGGGGCTGCAAGCTGAGCGTCGATGAGTTAGCCGAACTCGGCCTGCGACTGGGTGCCGATGTGCCAGTATTTGTCCGCGGTCACGCGGCTTTCGCCGAAGGGGTTGGCGAAATCCTCACCCCGGTCAATCCGCCGGAAAAATGGTATCTGGTGGCGCACCCTGGCGTCAGCATTCCCACGCCGGTGATTTTCAAAGATCCCGAGCTGCCGAGAAATACGCCGCAAAGGTCAATTGATACGTTATTAAAATGTGAATTCGGCAACGATTGCGAGGTTATCGCAAGAAAACGTTTTCGCGAGGTTGATGCCGCGCTTTCCTGGCTGTTAGAATACGCGCCGTCGCGCCTGACTGGCACAGGAGCCTGTGTCTTTTCCGAATTTGACACCGAATCCGCCGCTCGTCAGGTGCTTGAGCAAGCCCCGGAATGGCTGCACGGTTTTGTCGCGCGAGGCGTCAACCTCTCGCCGCTAGCGCAGACCATCGCCGGGCAAGCTGAGCTCTGGTGACAACGTCACACCTGTTCCAGACGTTGCATCGCGCTCTTTAATACACCGCATGGATAGAATTCAGCCCTGACCGCACATTTTGGCCGATTCTATCCACCACTGGACGCATGCCTGAGGTTCTTCTCGTGCCTGATATGAAGCTTTTTGCTGGTAACGCTACCCCGGAACTAGCACAACGTATTGCCAACCGCCTGTACACTTCTCTCGGCGACGCCGCCGTAGGTCGCTTTAGCGACGGCGAAGTCAGCGTACAAATCAATGAAAATGTACGCGGTGGTGATATTTTCATCATCCAGTCCACTTGTGCCCCTACCAACGACAACCTGATGGAATTGGTTGTGATGGTTGATGCCCTGCGCCGTGCTTCCGCAGGTCGTATCACCGCGGTCATTCCTTACTTTGGCTATGCCCGTCAGGATCGCCGCGTGCGCTCCGCCCGTGTACCGATTACCGCAAAAGTGGTTGCCGATTTCCTCTCAAGCGTCGGCGTTGACCGTGTACTGACCGTTGACCTGCATGCTGAACAGATTCAGGGCTTCTTCGATGTACCGGTAGATAACGTATTCGGTAGCCCAATCCTGCTTGAAGATATGCTGCAACTGAATCTGGACAACCCGATTGTGGTTTCCCCGGATATCGGTGGCGTCGTTCGCGCCCGTGCGATTGCCAAGCTGCTGAACGATACCGATATGGCGATCATTGATAAACGCCGTCCGCGCGCTAACGTCTCCCAGGTGATGCATATCATCGGTGACGTGGCAAACCGCGACTGCGTCTTGGTTGACGACATGATCGATACCGGCGGTACGCTGTGCAAAGCAGCAGAAGCGCTGAAAGAGCGTGGTGCGAAACGCGTGTTCGCCTATGCCACTCACCCGATTTTCTCCGGTAATGCGGTAAATAACCTGCGCAACTCTGTGATCGACGAAGTGGTTGTCTGCGACACCATTCCGCTGAGTGATGAGATCAAAGCGCTGCCGAACGTACGTACGCTGACGCTGTCTGGCATGCTGGCTGAAGCTATCCGTCGTATCAGTAACGAAGAATCGATTTCCGCCATGTTCGAACATTAATCGTTGCTGTATAAAAAACCCGCTCAGGCGGGTTTTTTTAGCTTTAAATATTATTTGTATGATTTATTAATTAGTTATCGAATGATTTCCAGGGGACGCCAGACCATTGTGAACAGATTGTTCTCACCTCATGTCATGCCTTTTCGCGCGCTAATCGACGCGTGCTGGAAAGAAAAATACACCACCGCCCGTTTCACCCGCGATCTGATTGCCGGGATAACGGTTGGTATTATCGCTATCCCGCTGGCGATGGCGCTGGCGATCGGCAGTGGCGTGGCACCGCAATACGGGCTTTATACATCGGCGGTTGCCGGGATTGTTATTGCCCTGAGCGGCGGTTCGCGCTACAGCGTTTCCGGTCCGACGGCCGCCTTCGTGGTGATCCTGTACCCGGTTTCGCAGCAGTTTGGTCTGTCGGGCCTGCTGGTAGCGACGCTGATGTCCGGTGTGTTTCTGATCCTCTTCGGGCTAGCGCGCTTTGGTCGGTTAATTGAATACATTCCGCTTTCTGTGACGCTCGGTTTCACTTCCGGGATCGGTATTACCATCGCCACCATGCAGATAAAAGATTTTCTCGGCCTGCAAATGCCGCATGTGCCGGAACACTATCTGCAAAAAGTCGGCGCGCTGGTGATGGCACTGCCGACAGTCAATCCGGGTGATGCGGCGATTGGTATTGTCACCCTCGCCACGCTGGTGCTGTGGCCGCGCCTGCGTTTACGTCTACCGGGGCATCTGCCCGCGCTGCTGGCGGGCTGCGCGGTGATGCTGGTGGTCAATCTGCTCGGCGGTCACGTCGCGACCATCGGTTCGCAATTTCACTACGTGCTGGCAGATGGTTCGCAGGGCAACGGCATCCCGCAGCTGCTGCCGCAACTGGTGCTGCCGTGGGATCTGCCAGGTTCTGAATTTACCCTGAGCTGGGATTCGCTGCGCGCGTTGCTGCCTGCGGCATTTTCTATGGCAATGCTTGGTGCTATCGAATCGCTGCTGTGCGCTGTCGTGCTGGACGGTATGACCGGCACCAAACATAAAGCCAACAGCGAGCTGATTGGCCAGGGGCTGGGGAATATCGTTGCACCGTTCTTCGGTGGGATCACCGCGACCGCAGCGATTGCCCGTTCGGCGGCCAACGTCCGCGCAGGGGCCACGTCACCCATTTCGGCGGTGGTTCACTCACTGTTAGTGATCATGGCGTTACTGGCGCTGGCTCCCCTGCTCTCCTGGCTGCCGCTGTCTGCCATGGCGGCGCTGTTGCTGATGGTGGCGTGGAATATGAGTGAAGCGCACAAAGTGATCGATCTGCTGCGCCGCGCGCCGGTGGATGACATTGTGGTGATGCTGATTTGCATGTCACTGACCGTGTTGTTCGATATGGTGATCGCCATCAGCGTAGGGATTGTGCTCGCGTCGCTGCTTTTTATGCGCCGTATCGCGCGGATGACTCACTTGTCCGTGGTAAACGTCAGCGTACCGGATGATGTGCTGGTGCTACGCGTGATCGGCCCGCTGTTCTTTGCTGCTGCAGAAAGTGTGTTCAGCGATCTGGAAACCCGTATCGCCGGGAAGCGCATTGTGGTGCTGAAATGGGATGCGGTGCCGGTGCTGGATGCAGGCGGGCTGGACGCTTTCCGTCGTTTCGTCAACCGCCTGCCGCAGGGTACTGAACTGCGCGTCAGCAACCTTGAGTTCCAGCCGCTACGCACGCTGGCACGCGCGGGTATACAGCCAATCCCTGGCCGTCTGTCCTTCTTCCCTAACCGTGATGCGGCCTTAGCCGACCTGTAATCATGATGCGCGGCGGCGCATCATCACCTCGATCGCCCGTTGTAGCCATTGCAGCACGTCGGGCGTCATCCAGGTTCCCTTCATCAGATGCGGCTCCTGTTGCATCGCCCTGCGGAATTTTTGCTGCGTTTGCGGATCGGTTCCAGCATAAGACTGGAACAGCTCCAGCCAGTTAGCGGCCAGCGCCTGCGCTTCGTCAGACTCTGGATCTACTGCCTGACGTTGAGCGGTATGCAGTTTCGCCACCAGCGGCGGCCACTCCATCATGCGGTCAAAATAGTGCGCCCGGGTAAACGCCATCTCTTGCGCAGACAAATAACGCTGCCAGATAGCGAGCTTGCTTTCCGCAAAACTGTGGGTAATAAAATCGACCGCTTCCTGCGTAATGCCTGTTTGCTCACGCATTTGGGGCTCCACGCGGTGCATCTCATTTAAGCGGGTCAGAAACTCCGGTTTGTTGGCAGTATCCTGCTCCAGCCGCGTCATCCAGCGGGTTGCCAGCTCCATCGCGCGCGGATCATCCACCGGGCACTTCTGCGCTAAAAGGGTTTGCACTTCGCTCACCATATGCGCCCAGAATCGTTCGCGAGCCTCATCGCGCGAGGCAAACGGTAATTCCTGTAACTCTTGCGGACTAAACCAACGATCGTACATTTTCATTAACTCCAGGGTCTGTAGCCAGGACTCCAGATCGGGCTCCACGCCGCTGGCGAGACCATCACGCAACACCGCAAGCTGTTCGCGCAGCGTGACAATATTGCGCATTTGCTTGTCGAGCAGCATGATTTGGTCATCCAGTAATTCCGCCAGCGGACGCGTTTCCCGCGCCAGATAATCCCCGATTGCCGCCAGTTCCATACCCGCTTTCGCCAGCGCCTGAATCATATGCAGGCGTTTGACATCCGCGAGCGCATAAAGCCGGTATCCGGCGGCGCTTCGGGCAGAAGGCAACAGCAAACCGATTTGCTCGTAGTGGTGCAACGTACGCACACTGATCCCCGCACGTCGCGCTAACTCCCCCACCTGAATCAACATAGCTGCTCCTTTCTCGCCCACAGACTGGACTATCGGGCCTCACGTTACGTGAGGGTCAAGAAAAAAGCCAAAAAAAAACGGCTCCCGCAGGAACCGTTATCGAAACTGACTTTTTAACTATGATGTTGCCGGTCCCTGCGGCAGCGTTTGTCATAATGACGCACCCACCAGTACTTATCGCACACCTGCTCATGACCACTTACGCGGGCGCCAGCGAGCCAGAGAACGGCGCCGAGGAAGATGCTCAGCACAGCGCCATGGGCAAAAAACTGCGGCAGGTTAAGTTGCGGCAACTGGTTTAAAATGGAATAACCGACGCCGACAACCATCACGACCAACCCCAACCCCATAAGCACATTACCGAGCAACGAAGCGTTTTTGCGTTTCATCTGTCACCTCCGGAACGACGGGTTGGATGGGATAACCCCAATCCTTGTGTGTAAAGTATAGACAGCCACCCTTTTAGCGGTTGCGGGCACGATCACAATTACACATCTATGACTAACACAAATTTACAAATAACCTACTGAACTACATGAAATTCGAATGGTTGATGTGAGCAATCATTATCATTTTTCGCGTTTCGCCGGGAGAATTTTGTCTTCGCGTCCCGCACAACGTAAACTACGCGCCGGACATTGATCTGGTCAGGAATAAAAAGTGACGATTAAACTGATTGTCGGGCTGGCGAACCCCGGCGCTGAATACGCCGCGACGCGCCATAACGCGGGCGCCTGGTATGTCGATTTGTTGGCGGAGAGAGCCCGCGCACCGCTGCGCGACGAACCGAAGTTTTTCGGCTATACCTCGCGCATCAATCTGACGGGTGAAGACGTGCGTCTGCTGGTTCCCACGACATTTATGAACCTGAGCGGTAAGGCGGTCGCGGCAATGGCGACGTTTTATCGCATCAACCCGGACGAAATCCTCGTCGCCCACGATGAGCTGGATCTGCCGCCAGGCGTGGCGAAATTTAAACTGGGGGGCGGCCACGGTGGGCATAATGGTCTGAAAGATATCATCAGTAAATTGGGCAATAACCCCAATTTTCACCGTTTACGCGTTGGAATTGGTCATCCGGGTGATAAAAACAAGGTTGTCGGTTTTGTGCTGGGTAAGCCACCGGTTTCCGAACAGAAGCTGATTGACGAAGCCGTAGACGAAGCGGCGCGTTGTACCGAGATCTGGCTGAAAGACGGTTTAACCAAAGCCACCAATCGCCTGCATGCCTTTAAGGCGCAGTAAGCGGGTTGCGGCGGCATTTTTGCCGCGCGTAACAGCGGTTACGTGTATAATAGCCAAAGTTATTCACTTTTCTACAATCTGTTTTTCGCAACAGGTTGATTATCAAGATATTAAGGTAATTACATCATGGGATTCAAATGCGGTATCGTTGGCCTGCCCAACGTAGGTAAATCCACCCTGTTCAATGCGCTCACCAAAGCAGGTATTGAAGCGGCTAACTTCCCGTTCTGTACTATTGAGCCGAACACCGGTGTCGTACCGATGCCCGATCCGCGTCTGGATAAACTCGCGGAAATCGTGAAACCGCAGCGTATTCTGCCGACCACCATGGAATTCGTCGACATCGCCGGTCTGGTAAAAGGCGCGTCCAAAGGCGAAGGTCTGGGCAACCAGTTTTTGACCAACATTCGCGAAACGGAAGCCATCGGCCACGTTGTGCGCTGTTTTGAGAACGACAATATCATCCACGTTGCGGGCAAAGTGAACCCGGCGGAAGATATTGACGTGATCAACACCGAGCTGGCGCTTTCTGACCTGGATACCTGCGAACGCGCTATCCATCGCGTGTCCAAAAAAGCGAAAGGCGGCGACAAAGATGCGAAAGTTGAGCTGGCCGCGCTGGAAAAATGCCTGCCGCAACTGGAAAACGCCGGTATGCTGCGCGCGCTGGATCTGAGCAAAGAAGAGAAAGAAGCGATTCGTTACCTGAGCTTCCTGACACTGAAGCCGACCATGTATATCGCTAACGTGAACGAAGACGGCTTTGAAAATAACCCTTACCTTGACCAGGTTCGCGCTATCGCTGAGCAAGAAGGCTCCGTCGTGGTGCCGGTTTGTGCCGCCGTTGAAGCAGATATCGCCGAGCTGGACGATGAAGAGCGTGACGAGTTCATGGCCGAACTGGGTCTGGAAGAGCCGGGGCTGAACCGCGTGATCCGCGCAGGTTACGCCCTGCTGAACCTGCAAACTTACTTCACCGCCGGCGTGAAAGAAGTGCGTGCTTGGACCATCCCGGTTGGCGCAACCGCGCCGCAGGCGGCGGGTAAAATCCATACCGACTTCGAAAAAGGCTTTATTCGCGCGCAGACCATTGCGTATGAAGATTTCATCGCTTACAAAGGTGAGCAAGGTGCGAAAGAAGCCGGCAAGATGCGTGCAGAAGGCAAAGAGTACATCGTGAAAGATGGCGATGTGATGAACTTCCTGTTCAACGTCTAAATAAGTTTTGTTGTCTCATGAGGTATCAGAACATCTCATGAAGCTCACAAAACCCGCTAAAATCCACGCACTTGCGTGGATTTTTTATTCCACATTGTCTCATGTAATCTCATGGAAGCGCAGTCTAAAATGAGTACATAGATGAGTACAATCCGTTTCCATTATCATTTTAGGTGAGTACAATAACGGTATAAGAAATAGTCAAGGATCCGCTATGCTCACTGATACGCAATGCCGCAATGCCAAGGCGAAAGAAAAACTCTATCGGCTCAATGACTTTAATGGTCTCTACCTTGAAGTGAAACCCAATGGCAAAAAGGCATGGCGCTATCGATTTAAACTCAACGGAAAATCAAGCATGTTTGCTTTGGGTGAGTATCCAGCGGTAAAACTCTCCGAAGCACGAGAGAAATGTGAGCAAGCGAGAAAGCAAGTTGCGGATGGAGTCAACCCGGCACTGGCTCGTCAGTTAGATAAAATCCGCAAGGTTAATGATGCATCAAACACCTTTGAGCTTATCGCTAAAGAGTGGTTGCAAATGAAAGACTGGGCAGAAATTACCAAAACGCGCCGACTGGATATGCTAGAACGCGTGGTATTCCCCTTAATCGGTAAGCTCCCTATCAGGGAGATCACTCCACACCACATTCTTAAAATTCTTCAGGAAACCACTAAACGCGGCGCTCCGACTGTTGCAGCTGAAGCGCGACGTACTATTTCATCAGTTTTCGAGTTGGCAGTGGCAACGCTTAGAGCTGACAGCGATCCTGTCTGGCCTGTACGCAAGGCGCTTCCGGCGAATAAGACACAGCACAAACAGGCATTGAATCCGCAGCAAATCGGGAAGCTATTAAGCTGTTTTGATAACAGTCGCGGCTCATATCAGGTTAACTATTGCATGTGGCTAATGTGGTGGACGCTGGCGCGACCAGCCGAAGTCACCGAGGCAGAATGGGCAGAATTCGATATCGATAATGCCCTATGGACCATTCCGGCAACGCGCATGAAAGCTCGCAGAGAACACGTTATTCCCCTTCCCTCCCAGGCTGTTAATATGCTCAGAACGTTACAAGGATTAACCGGGCATCGACAGCACCTTTTTCCGGGCCGAGACAACCCACGTGGCCCGATGACATCACACTCGCTGCGTCAGCTACTTAAAAGCCTCGGCTGGAGCGGAACTTATAGTCCGCATGCAACCAGAACAACAGGAAGTACCCGTTTAAACGAGATGGGCTATCGACCTGATGCTATCGAAGCTCAGCTTGCGCATGCTGATACCAACAATGTTCGCCGCGCGTACAACCATGCGACCTATCTTGATGAGCGTAAAGTGATGATGCAGGAATGGGCTGATAGGCTTGATGGATGGGTAAGCAGCACCTACATCAGCGTTGATGTTTCGTAAACGCTGATGCATTGGTGTTTTATTATTGATTAAAATAGATATTTATTGAAATTTAATTAAAACCTACAATTCAACCTATAGTATATGCAAACAGTGCATACGAATGCCCATAGTTTTCGGGATCTTTATACATGGCGCATCGCCAGATACTTACAAGCCCTATAAGAACCCCCCTTCCCACTTAATGCCCTACAAAAAATCTTTCTGTGTACAGCATGTAAGCTCTACGAACGTCTGCTGGGTGCCAGGAGCGGACGTTAGAAATGCTAGAATGAACATCCCTTTACCGATGGTATCATAGGAATACTATAACATATTGAATAAAAGAGTTTTTATTCTGATTACGTATAAGATTCATAGCTAGGTAGCTGCTGCTACCTGCATTGACCTTGCAGGTTTCATTTTCGCGATGTCCAAAATAACATATTGAAATAAAAGTATATGAGCGTTAATTTTGTATCGGTAGAAAAAATCATAAAGAGAGAGCACTAATGTTCGTCCTACGGACATCGAACTTTCTATTAAATTGTTAGAGCTACATACCACATGAATCCAAAGATAGGTGATAAACATGTCGGAAGAAAAAGAAAAAACCGAAGCTAAACCACGTGGACCCAAAACAGGAAAAAAACAGGTATCGACAAATGAGCTTCCCAAAAAGACGTTGGAAGAATGCCTTGCAGTTATAAAACCAATATATGAAATATATGCTGGTGGTTCAGCTACGTGGGATGAAATTGCGGGGGCAATGAATGTTGGCTCAAAATCGCCTAATACCAAGTATTTAATTTGGGGGGCTCAAGCTTATGAGCTCATTGTGAAGGAAAACGATAAATTTCATCTCTCTGAAACGGGCCGAAAGTTGTTAGCTCCAAACTATCCAGAAGAAAAAACAGAAGCAGCAATTAAAGCTATACGAATTCCAACAATACCAAGTAAATTTTACTCGGATTATGATGGTAAACTTATTCCAGATGATGAGTTTCTTAACAATGTACTGGAAAATCGTTACTCCATACCAAGAGATCGAGTTGAAGAAGCCAGAAGTATTATTATTTCTAACGCAGAATATGCAGGGATAATTTTAGAACACTCTGGTGGTAAAAAAACAATACGTTTAGATGGACTAGTGACAAGCACAGTAGCAGATACTCCTACGGAAAATAAAAGTATCGGAATTTTAGATGTCGGGGATAAGACAACTGAAATCACGGCCGCTGAAGAAACTATAGATAACCAGTCTAATATATCTAATATGGAAAAGCTATGCTTTTACATTACCCCAATAGGTGAGGAATTATCGGCGGAACGGAAACATGCCGATATGCTTTTAAAACATTTGATCGAACCTGCATTTTCCACCTTCGGAATTCAAGTTGTACGGGCCGATAAAATAGGTAGGTCTGGTCTAATTTCACAACAAATATTTGAGCATATAATTTCTAGTAAATTTTGTGTTGCAGACCTTTCATTCGGAAATCCTAATGCGTTTTATGAACTGGGTGTTAGACATATGACAAAACTCCCCACTATTCAAATAATAAGAAAAGGAGATAAGATTCCATTTGATGTAGCTCAGGGGCGTACGATTGTTATCGATGTCTCGGATATCTATACACTTATAGATAGAATGGAATCGGCTAAAAATGAGCTAATTGACCACATTAAAAATTATCTAAATCCAACAGATAACAACCGAGGTGAAGATAATCCTATAAGTATTTACTTGCCGGGATTGCAGGTGAAACTTCCCAATATTGGGGGGTGATTATATTGACATAAAACTAGAGTTGGACACATGTTTATTAATGGGATGCGGCTTTTAAGTACTAACGGCAGCTCTTCGCTCACAGCAGACCCTTAGCTCAATAAACTCGTCCGCTCAGTGCCAGGAGCAGACATTGATAACATTGAGATATGTTAATTTATGGGGGGCAGGTCAATTGACTGCAGCCTCCAGTTTTGGCGGATAGGTGGCCACTGTAGTTCTTACCAATCATTGAACTCTCCATGGACTGAGTGACCGCTGCCCTGCCAAGGTCGGAGATTCAGCAGAGCTGATCGCAATGGTAAGCAAGTTTCGTTGCGCCCATACTGCTAAAAGACCGCTACTCCAGGTTGCGTGCGAACAGGATCGTTCCGAGTCTTCAAAGCCGCGTTATAGCAGAACCAGCCAGGATAGATAACGTGGTTTGGAACTACTGTTGGGCTGGCTCATGCAAAAAACCTACTGGCTTGAGCACACAGATTTATGCAGCAGCGTCTATTGAGAATCGAACACTAAAGGCTCCGGCGCGATCGAGTTTTAGTGCATTGGTCAGTGCTTTCGCTCCTACGACGCGATAATATTTAGGGAAAATAATTCATATCAAACAGAGAGGTTGGGAGTGACCAAGAGGGATGACTTCAAAGCAGCCACGAAATTAGCGCTTGCCCGTCGGGCTGCACATTTTTGCTCCAATCCGCGTTGTCTCAAGCTCACGATCGGGCCGCACTCCGACCCAAACAAAGCTTTGACTTCGGGTCACGCTGCACATATTCATGCGGCCTCCGAACTGGGGCCACGCTACAAGACCTCGCAGACCGTCGCAGAACGAACGTCCATAGATAACGGTCTGTGGCTTTGTCGGGAGTGCGGAGTCATTGTCGATGGTGACGACTGCGCTTACGACGCGGACTTGCTTCGCAAGTGGAAGCGAGACCACGAGAATATGGTATCAGAGGTCCGCACCGAAGGATATTCACGCAGCCTTGCCTTGCTTCAATCTGGGCGCATGGAACCGCAGATAGCGAAGGAAATCGTCTCTGCAATGACGGACCGTCGTTCGTTATGGGCCACATTCGATGCCGAATGTCCCGACCACGTACGACAGTCGCTTGATGAACTTCGTCGACGATTCACCACTATTCGGGGGAATCTCCTCGACGGAACAGCACTTGATGAAATACTGCTGTCGCTAACCAAGACGATTCTGATTTTCTTCGACGCGATGAAGTCAGTCGACCTTAGAACATTACGATGTAGTTCAGGTAATCCTGAGTGGCTCCATTTCAATGACGCACTGTCAGCACTTCGGAAATCCATAGGAATGCAGATTGCCAACCTTGCAAATGCCTACGGCATTGCCTTGTGCAAAGATCTTCAGAGTATTGCGCCGACCAGAATCTAGCCATCCTTTCACACAGGGGGCGCATAGGGGGCCCATGAAGGCCCAAATAATGCAAGCCCGGGGCTTGCCATCCTTGTTTGAGGAAAATCTTAGTGAATCCAGAGCAGATCGAGTTCAACAAACTTTTGAGCCAAAACCAGAAAGAAGCCAGCATAAAAGCATGCTTGCGAGCCGGCGACGATAAACTTAAGTGTTCTGGGAAAATTATCCACGCCCACTCTATCCAACGGGGAAAAATACTCGAATCTATCGCAGATGTAAGCGGAGAAAACGAGGGGAAAATATACCACCTTGGCTTAGCGCCGGCAGAGGACATGCAATCTATGCAGCCGGAATTTAAGCTACAAGGAATCAAAAAATTCAGCACCTTCACCGGATTCTGCGGCGGCCACGACAAAGCCATATTCCAACCGATTGAAGATGTAGCGTTCAGTGCAACGAACAAGCAGCTGAACATCTACGCCTATCGGGCTGCAGCCAAGGAATTACACTCCATCCTTGAGTCAAAGGCTTTTTGCGAAGTTCTGCTGGGTGACAAGTTAAACGTTAATGACTTTCCAGCGCACTTCCAGATGACGCTACCGCAGATCAAGTCAGGCGAAATCAAGGTCCCTGACTTCATTCTCGAAGCCATGTTGCAAGGGGAGAAGAACCATCAAATTCGGGTACTGCACATGCAGTGCGAACACAGCATTTCTGAACTGCAGCAAATCTGCGACGAGTTGACAGACACTATCGAACGCGAGGAGTCGTTGGGATTCGAGCACGTCTACCATGTCCTCGACGGTGCTTTCCTTGTAGCATGCTGCGCGTCGTTTATCCCATACTTCGACCATGATGGCAGTCGGATCATATCCAAGCAGGAGGAGCAGCGAATGGCTCGATCAAGCGCAGCGAGCAATGCTGAAATAAAGAACGTGATGCTCAACGTTTTTCCGGAAGGCGATAAAACCCATGTCATATTCACCTTCTCTAAGGGTAACCAGAGTTTCAAGGCGTCGATAGAACGACTGCTCAAGCTAGAGGATGAAGCGCTGAAGATTGGCCTTTCAAACATCGTGCTCAACTACGTTGAGAACTCCGCCTACGGTCCGAAGTACATTAACGATAACTTCAGCCCTGAACAGATCAAACACATTGCGGAGGTGTTCGCGGTCTCCGTATTCGACAGAAGTAAGTTTCGAAGGAGCGGTATCAATCTATTTGTTGGAAGACCAACCGCTGCAACCAAGTAACTTACCCCTAGAGGTTTTTTCTGCGCTTGGCATATCCGCCTAGGATTTATTGCACACCTTGCGCAAAGGGCTGGCCACATTGTCGCTATTGGCCAGCAGTTTTCCCTTGTGATCCGTCAACTTGGCCGTCGCCCCCCACAGTGTTAGGCAATCCTGACCAGCTCCCAGTTGATTATTACACGTCAATGTTAGTCCTACATCCCTGCGGTTATGGCAAATGCCAACTTCCGCTGTTCGCTCAGAGCAGACCTTCCTTATCTCTGGCTATGTTGATCCCTAGGAAAGAGGTCATCACGCAGAGTTTATCAACCGGTGATGGGCCTCAGCTAACTGAATGGCCCTTTAATGCTTTTTCTCAATCAAAAGGTATGGATGAGCCCAGTCAGTTACTTCTTCGTATGAAACAAATCCATCGTGCTCCAGTGCGCAAACGCCCTTGTGGCTGATGACGTAATCATATACAGCGCGGCTTTCCAGACCCTGTAACATGTGCGACAACAATTTTCGGCGCATCACATCCGACTTCCTGCGTTTACGCGTTGCCACATTTTTGTAGGTGATGTTGAATGGTTGCCCTACCGCGTTGGTAACGCATTTACCGTAACGATTGGTTTTAGCTGTGCCTTCATAATGATCCAGCAATAAAGCCAAATCTCGCCGTAAAGGCTTCAGAAGGCGTTTCCAGCGTTTCAGTACTCGTTCAGCCTCTGCCTCACCTAATTCACGATTCAACAAGCGTCTTGTGCTGGATTTAAGTGATAGGGTAACAAAACCAGCATTGAATACACTGGAGAACCGAAATTGCTTAACCAGTTCTTCCGCAATACGTAGTACCCGGCAGATATAGCTCGTTTCCAGTACTTCTAGGCTCTTTGCTGAAACACCGATAAACCACAGCTCATGCCGCAGAATCTCAAGCTGGCATCCCTTGATGTCATAATTGACACCACGCGCCAGACACACCCACTTCATGGCAGAGGGCAAGCTCTGAAAGCCTGTACCAACTTCAAAGGATCTCCCGCCAATGTACGCAGTTTTATACGATTGCCTGTAAGCCACCATTAACGGTGACTCTTTCACCATCTCCACGCCAGTTTCAGCCAGTCTCGACAGGAAATTGAAAATGAATATTTTGTTCTTCTTCGTGGGATTCTCGTTATAGTAATCCAGCAGTGCATCCAGATTGATTTCAAGCGGCTCAAGATTGTTCCAGACCCCCACTACCAACTCCCTGAAGGTAGCGTTAGGGATATCGCGTTTAGACTGCTCATGTTTGGCATGCTGCCCACGATCAATAGCAATCCCAATCAGTTCATCAAATGAGTAACTTTTACGCTTGGTGAAAATATCAGTCAGATAATGGTAACGATCCTGACGGCTAAGGTATGCATGGCGATCGTTGCCAAATAACTTACGCAGAAAACGTTGAGAAACAGCATATTCCCGGCAAGAGCTTTGAGCATTGGAATACCCGGTTAGTTTGATAATTCCCGCGCTTGCCAGTGCCTCCATTGCACGCTCATTGGTCGGCCCACTTTTCTTGAATACTCCAGGGAGTTTCGCCCTACCCAGCTCAAAGGGTACTGGCACAGAATAAGACCATTTTTTATTCACCTTAATCTTTGCTTTTTTCTTGTTTTTACGACTACAGGTAGCGACGCAAATAACGTGTTGCAGAAATACTGCAATATTACGATAAAAAGGACACCGTAGACCTGGAACACCATGGTAAGGGATACTGAAAACAACTTCTTTGAAATAATCCAGCGTTGAATCTGTGACAAGAATATTGTTGTACGTAATATATGGCTTCATAATTCACCTGTATATAGAGATCATAGCACCATGCTCTGACCCCATTTATTTACAACTGAATTACTCAAAAACCTTACGTGAACCCAACAAGGTTCAGATGGTTATTAGATGATGATAATATTGGAGGCTGGAGCCTCATGATAGCTGATACTGGGTAATGGCTATAGTATGTAATGACATATATATAATAATACAGCAACAGACCGTATAAATAGCCCTGCAGATGCAGCTATATACCTTGCAGACGAAAATAGCGAATAAATATCAGCTCAGTCAGAATGGGATTAGCGGATATGCAAAATATTACCGGTTTATTAAACGCTGAAACTCACGGCCCGTAATATTGAACAACTGAATCGCCACGGATAATCTAGACACTTCCGAGCCGTTGATAATACTGGTTTTCATATTCTGTCGGTGACATCTGTTCGCTAGAACCATGCCGAC